>DASPKW010000320.1:0-42800 GCA_035627895.1 Tepidisphaeraceae bacterium
GATGATCCCGTCGGTCTCCGGGTCATTGTTGAACATCGTCAGCAGCTCGATGTAGTTCAGGCCCTTGACCGGGTCGCCGCCGATCCCGACGCACGTCGTCTGCCCGATCCCGCGCGTCGAGCACTGCCACACCGCCTCGTAAGTCAGCGTGCCGCTGCGGCTGATAATGCCGACCTTCTTCCCGCTCCTGGCCTCCTTGGCGGGCGTGTGGATGTACCCGGGCATAATGCCGATCTTGCACTCGCCCGGCGTGATCACGCCCGGGCAGTTCGGGCCGATCAAATACACGCCCGGGGTGGTTTTGAGGAACTCCTTCGCCTTGATCATGTCCAGCACCGGAATGCCCTCGGTGATCGCGCAGATCACCCGGATCCCCGCCGCCGCCGCCTCCATGATCGAGTCCCCCGCGAACGGCGGGGGCACGAAGATCATCGTCGCGTCCGCCCCGGTCGCCTTCACCGCCTCTTCCACCGTGTTGAAGATCGGCAGCCCGTTCGCGTCCTTCTGCCCGCCCTTGCCCGGCGTCACCCCGCCGACCATCTTCGTGCCGTAGTCCAGGCAGCCCTTAGTGTGAAACGCGCCGGCCGACCCGGTAATCCCCTGGCAGATCACTTTGGTCGCGGAATTGACGAGAATTGACATAAGGCGCGTAAGCCTACGGAAAACGCGGGGCGGGGCAAGGTGGGGCTTTCAGAATCGGACGCCGCAACGCGACCGGTGCGATCAGGGGAGAGGCGCACCGACCTCTTGTAGCCGCCCCGCTTGCGGGGCGCGTCCGAGGGTGCCCTCGTGCCGCGCAAAGTGCAACGTCGCTCACAACCCCTTCGCCGGCGCCGGCAGCACGCTCCGCAATGTCCCCGTCGCCCGCGTCACGTCCGTCATGAGGTTTTGCAACTCCCCCTCCAGCGGCTCCTCCACCCACTCCTGCAACAGCGCGATCGGCGTCCCGACGAACCCGCCGGTCTCGAGCCCGCCGCCCGAGTCGGGCGTCCGCGCGATCGTGCCCGGCCGCTCCAACTGGCCCGGCGTCGTCCCCGGTCCCCCGAGCAACGTCAGCGCGACCACGACCCCCGCCGCCAGCCCGCCCACCGCCGACCACCACGCCCAGCTCACCGGCCGGCCCGCCGGCTCCGCCCCGACCGCGTCCAGCGCCGCCAGCGCGCTCATCACGCGCCGCCGCACGCCCGCCGGCAGGTCCGGGTGGAAATCCGCCGCCTCGGCCCGCAGCCGCGCGACCACCGAGTCCTCAACCACGTGAATCCGGTTCCGCTCGCTCATGTCACACCTCCGGCCGCCGCCCGGGCACTGGTGCCCGCGTCGACCTCTTTCTCGATTGTACGACCCGGCTCGCCGCCCGGCGCGATCTTCCGCAGCACGGCACAGGCCCGGTGCAGCGTCACGCTCACCCACACCCGCGGCCGCCGCATCACCCGCGCCACCTCGCGCGGCGCCAGATCCTCCCCGAACCGCAGCCACAGCGCCGTGTACTGCGGCGTCGTCAACACCCGCCGGGCCAGGTCCCATAACCCGGCCCCGTCCTCCTTCGACTCCAGCGCGTCGTGCGCCGCCGTCGCGCCCGTCCGGTCCGCCAAATGACCGGCATCCTCCAGCGCCGACACGCGCGGCCCCGCCCGCCCGCGCCGTCCGATCGTCCGCAGCTCGCGCAGCGCGATCGTGAACAGCCACGTCGTGAACTTCCACCGCGCGTCGTACCGCGCCAAATTCACGTACGCCTTGACCAGCGCCTGCTGCATCGCGTCCTCGACGTCCGCCGCGTTCGACCCGGCCTTGGCCAAAAACCGGTACAGCCGTCGCTCGTGCCGCCGCGCAAGCTCCCCGAACGCCGCGCGGTCCCCCGCCTTGGCGCGGCACACCAGCGCATCATCGTCCACCTCGGGTTGCACGACGCGGTCGGTCAATGATCCCATGCCTCCCGCGTGCCCGCCGCTGGCGGCTTAGCGACAGAAACAATCACCCCGCCCTCCGAACTACAGACCACCCGCCGCCGGTTCCGGCTTCGTCCGGTCCACCGGCGCCTTCTCTCCCTTCGACTTCGACCGCTTCGCCTTGTTCTCCTCGTCCAGCTTCTTGAGCGTTTCGATCGCGTCCTTCGAGTCGTGCTCGAACACCCCCGTCACGTTCACCCCCTCCGCGGACAGCTTCACCTGCTGCACCAGCTTCCCCGCCGTCGGCGTCTGGTGCGCCCCGAGGACCGCCATCGCCTTGAGCCCCTCCAGCAGCGTCTTCAGCTGCGCGCCGTCCTCCGCCGATTTGGCCACCAGGTTCACGACCACCCGGATCCGCCCGTCGACCTCGCCCGCCGCCGCCGTCGCCGCCTCCGAGTTCGACAGCAGCCGCGACACGTTCTGGTCCGGCGACAGCCCGAGCGTCGCCGCCCCCGAGAAGAAGTTCCCCTTCGGCTGCGCCTGCACCAGCGCGCTGTTCCCCTGTTTGGTCCCGTCCAGCACGTCGACCGCGCCCTTGGCCGTCTCGGCCGAGTTCGCCATCACGATCAGCCCGTCCTTGTAGAACACGCCCGCCTTGTGCTTCCCGTCGTTCGCGTCCGTCCACGTCATCAGCTTGTGCTTCCCGTACGCCTGCTCCTTGTAGTCCGGGCTCTGCGCGACCAGCCCGGCCAGCACCACCTGATCCACCTTCGCGTAGATCAACAGCGCCAGCACGTCCTGCTCGAACGACGTGTTATAGACCGTGATCCCCGCGATGTCCGTCAGCGGGTTGATCCCGATTACCTGCTTCAGCTGGTCGAGCTGCTCCTCGAGCGGCGTCTTCGCCCTGACCAGCTCCAGCACGTCCTTGAACAACACCGTCTGCTTCGCCGCCTCGGCGTCCAGGTGCACGTACCACTTCGCGTCCGCCGCCACGTGCCCCGCCTCCACCGGCCCCGCTACCGCGGTCCGCGCGCTCGCCAGTGCGATCCCCGCCATTGCCAGTCCGATAAAACGGCGCGTCTTCGTCATCGTCATGTCGTTCTCCGTCGTGTCGCGCGCCCGCGGCGCCCCGGCCCGTCTCTTGTCCATTTCGCGCTATTCGCGAATTGACCGTTATACGACCCCACGCACCGCGAATGTTACACGTTTCCGCCCGTCCGATACTTCTCGGGTGCTGGATTTACCCTGTGATTTGGGCGACACTCGCGCCCCACAAGGAGAACCGACTCGTGACCCAATTCATCACCCGCGCCGCCGTCGCCGCGTTCGCCGCCCTCGCCACCCTCGTCCCCGCCGCCCCGGCCACCGCCGCCGACGGCAGCGTGACCGTCTACCTCGGCACCTATACCCGCAAGGACAAGTCCAAGGGCATCTACACCGCCAAACTCGACCTCGCCAAGGGCACCTTGGGCGACCTCAAGGTCGCCGCGGAAATCGAAAACCCCTCCTACCTCGCGCTCGCCTCCTCGAACAAGTTCCTCTACGCGATCGGCGAAGTCAGCAGCTTCCAGGGCAAGAAGGGGGGCGTGATCAGCGCGTTCTCCGTCGAGCCCGACGGCACCCTCAAGCTCCTCAACCAACAGTCGACCGTCGGCCCCGGCCCGTGCTACGTCTCGGTCGACAACGCCGGCAAGATCGCCATGATCGCCAACTACGGCGGCGGCAGCGTCGCCGCCTACCCGATCGCCCCCGACGGCAAGCTCGGCGAGGCGTCCGCCTTCATCCAGCACCCGAAAGACGAGGCCGCCGCCGCCGCCACCAAGGGCAAGGGCCTCCCGCGCGCCCACTCGATCAACCTCGACCGCGCCAACCGCTTCGCCTTCGCCGCCGACCTCGGCCTCAACAAGATCTTCGTCTACAAGCTCAACCCCGAGACCGCCGGCCTCACCCCCCACGACCCGCCCGCCGCCAAGGTCGCCGACGGCGCAGGCCCCCGCCACTTCGCCTTCACCCCCGACGGCCGCTACGCCTACGTCATCAACGAGTTGAACATGACCATGACCGCCTTCACCTACAACGGCGAGAAGGGCGTGCTCACCGAAGTCCAGACGATCTCCACCCTCCCCGCGGGCGAGTCCAAGGCCGCCGGCCAGTCCACCGCCCACGTCGACGTCCACCCGTCCGGCAAGTTCGTCTACGGCTCCAACCGCGGCCACGACACCATCGTCTGCTACGCCATCGACCCCGCCACCGGCAAGCTCACCCTCGTCGGCCATACCCCCACCGGCGGCAAAACCCCCCGCAACTTCGGCATCGACCCCACCGGCCAATACCTCCTCGCCGCCAACCAGGGCACCGACAACGTCGTCGTCTTCAAGATCGACCAAGCGACCGGCAAGCTCACCGAGACCGGCTCGAAAATCGAGGTCGGCGCCCCCGTCTGCGTGAAGTTCGTGAAGTGAACCAAAGCCCCGGAGGGGCGACAGCCAGTAGCCCACGGCGTAAGCCGTGGGTCCGATCTGCGCAGAAGCAACAAAGCCCCGGAGGGGCGACAGCGGCGCCCACAACGGACCCGCTTTCGCCCCCGCCGGGGCTCTCCGTTTAACTGCGTCCGCTACTCACGGCCTACGCCCTGGGCTACTGGCTTACGCCCCTCCGGAACCCTCCCGCTTCCGCCGCTCGCGCTCCCGCTGCAACACGTTGAAATACGACGTGCCGCACCGAGGGAACAGTAACAACCTCGCATTATCCCAAAACACCTTCTCCCGAATCCCCTCCGAAATCCCCAACCGCTTGATGGCCGTAATCGTATTGCTCCCCTGGCACACCGGCGCCTTCCCAGTCGCGTCATTACAATCCGACCCGAACAGCACCTTGTCCTGGTGCACCTTCAAGAACCCCCGCGCGTGCTCCTCATCCCGCAATAGCGCCCCCAGCCCCGACCCCGCCGACACGTCCGCGAAAAAGTTCGCGTAATCGCGCAGGTACCGATCCGTGATCCCGCCCGGCGTCACCCGCGTCTTCGGGTACAGCACCTTTTGATCCGGATCCTTTGAAACGTTCACCCACGTCGTCTGCGCGTGGCCGATGAAGTTCACCGTCGGCCACTTCCGCAGCACCCGCCAGAACCGGTCGTACCCGTGGTTGTATGTCCCGTGCTGGAAGTGCATCAGCACCGGCACCCCGTACGCCTTGGCCACGTCGTACACCCGCGCCATCGCCGGCGACTCCACGTCCACGTTGAACTTCTGCTCCCCGATCCCCAGCGCCCCACGCTCCAAATACTCCTCGATCACTTTCGTCGCCGACTCCAAATCCGGCGTCTCGTTCGCAAAGAACCCGAACGACTCCGGATAATCCACCATCAACCGCAAACACGACTCGTTCCCGTAGCACTTCGCCGCCAGCCCGTTCGACTTCCCCATGTGCGTCACCGGCCGCTCCGCCGGGCTCCCCGCCGGCAGCAGAACCGTGTACGTCACCCCCATGTTCCGCTGGTGCGCAATCAACTGCTCGTCCGTCCGACCCAGGTAGTTCGTGTGCTGGTGCAAGTCGAGAATCGGCACCGGCGCGGGAGGTCCCACCTCTTCCCGCACGGCCACCGGCTCCGACGTCGCACATCCGCAAACTGCCACAGCAGACGTCGCCAGAAACGCGCGGCGCGATATTTCCGTGGTGCGGCGGTCCATCCCCCAAGTCATAATCGTCCGCACATGCCGGACGCAAACAAATCGTCGCGCCCCGACGCGCGCGCCCCGTCCCGGGTGCCATGCCCTCGCGACCCGCAAGCCGACGTGGTCAAGCGCGAGGACGCAGTCGGCTCGCGTGGGCATGCCCCAGAATCGTCCGACCACCCGATACCCGACGTCACCCTTCCTCAACCCCTCGCGTGCACCCACTCCGCCGGCGCGCGCTCGCCCGCCGAGCGGTCGCTTGGCGTCGTCGCGGCACCCTCCCCACCGCGCCGCACCCCCACCCCCATCACCTCCCTCCTCGTCATCCTCCTGTCCGCAACACCCTCCCACGCCGCCGAACCCGAAGTCACCGCCCGCGACCTCCCCCCCTTCCCCCCCGTCGAGCCCGCCAACGCCCCCGCAACGTTGAAACTCCGCCCCGGCGTCCGCGCCGACCTCGTCGCCGCCGAGCCCCTCGTCGCCTCCCCCGTCGCCGCCGCCTTCGACGAGGACGCCCGCCTCTACGTCGTCGAGATGCGCGACTACCCCCACCCCGAGCAGCGCGACCAAAAGCTCGGCCGCATCCGCCTGCTCTTCGACGACAACGACGACGGCGTCTTCGACCGCGCCACCGTCTTCGCCAAAGACCTCGGCTGGCCCACCGCCGTCATCTGCTGGGACGGCGGCGTCTTCGTCGCCTGCACGCCCGACATCCTGTACCTCAAAGACACCGACAAAGACGGCGTCGCCGACGTCCGCAAAACCGCCTTCACCGGCCTCGCCGCGGGCGCCACCCGCCTCAACGTCCAGGCCCTCGCCAACTCCTTCAACTGGGGCCTCGACAACCGCATTTACCTGTCCACTTCCACCAGTGGCGCGCACCTCACCCGCGTCGACTACCCGACCGTTCAGACCGCTCCCAAGCCCCCGGATTCATCCGTGGGAGACGCCAAAAACCCCCTCATCCTCCGCAACCAAAACCTCTCCTCCGACCCCCGCACCGGCGCGACGCGCGCAGAAGGCGGAGGAGGCCAGCACGGCCTCTCCTTCGACGACTTCGCCCGCCCCTACCTCTGCGCCAACAGTCGCCACCTCATGACCCTCGCGTACGACCCCGTCGCGTACGCCGGGAGCGAGTTCTTCACCCTCCCCCCGCCCCTGATCGACATCGCCGCCGACGGCCCCGCCGCCGAAGTCTTCCGCGCCTCCCCCGAAGAACCCTGGCGCGTCCTCCGCACCAAGTGGCGCGTCGGCGGCCTCGTCCCCGGCCCCATCGAAGGCGGCGGGCGCTCCGCCGGCTACTTCACCGGCGCCACCGGCGCCACGATCTTCCGCGGCACCGCCCTCGGCGCCGGTTTCGCCGGCGACGCCTTCATCGGCGACGCCGGCGGCAACCTCGTCCACCGCAAGAGGCTCAAGGCCTCCGGCGCGATCGTCGAGGCCCGCCGCGCGGACGACGAACTCAAATCCGAGTTCCTCGCCTCGACCGACACGTGGTTCCGCCCCGTGCAGTTCGCCAACGGCCCCGACGGCGCGCTCTACGTCCTCGACATGTACCGCCAGACGATCGAGCACCCGTGGAGTCTTCCCGACTCGATCAAGAAGCACCTCGACCTGACCTCCGGCCGAGACCGCGGTCGCGTCTGGCGCATCTCCGCCGCCGACTGGAAGCGCCCGCCGACGCCGAAGCTCTCCACCCTGTCCACGGCCGAGCTCGCGGGCCTCCTGGCGCACGCCAACGGCTGGACCCGCGACACCGCCGCGCGCCTGATCTACCAGCGGCAAGACCCGGCCGCGCCCGCCGCGCTCCGCGCCCACCTCGCGCGCGGCCCGGTCGTCCCTACTAAGGGCGGCCGTGACGATCACTCCTGGCCGGGAGACCGCCAACCCTACACCGAGCGCCGCGTCCTCGCCGGCCTCCACGCGCTCTACGCCCTCGACGGCCTGGGCGCCCTCACGCGCGACGACTTCCGCGCCGTCCTCACCGCCACCGACCCGAGTTTCCTCGCCCACCTGATCCGCCTCGCGCACCGTCATCCCGAACTCGTCGCCCGCACCGCGCTGCCCGACCTCATCGCCGGCTGGCTCCCCACCAGCCCCTCGCTCCGTTTCCAGGCCGCGCTCGCGCTCGCCAACCTCAACCGAGGCGCTACGGACGCCGAAATGCGCGACGCCGAGTCGGGCGTCCGCGCCGCCCTCCGCCAGATCGTCGCGCTCGACGTGGGCGACCCCTGGGCCGCATCCGCCTGCCTCACGGCCGCCGCCGCCGCGCCCGGCCGCGCCGCCTGGCTCGTCGCCGAGATCGACCGTGACGCCGCCGGGCTTCCGGGCGCCCGCCGCCTGCTCCCGGGTCTGGCGCAAATCGTCGGCCACCGCGCCGCCCCCGCCGAAGCCGCCGACGTCCTCACCCGCGCCGCCGCCGCCCTCGGCCACGACGCCCGCGAGGCCTTCATCATCGCCCGCTCCCTCGCCGCCGGCCTGCGCAAGGCCAACAAGCCGCTCGACCCCGACCCCGCCCGCCCACTCCTCGAATCCGCCGCGCAAGCCATCGCCGACCCCCAGTCCGCCCCCGCCGTTCGCGCCGCCGCCGCCGGCATGCTCGGCTACGCGCCTTGGGACGCCGGCGCAAAACACCTCTTCGCGCTCCTCGCGCCCCAACACCCCCAGGACGTCCAGATCGCCGCCCTCGCCGCCCTCGACACCGCCGATGACGGCCGCCGCCTCGCCCCCGAGCTGATCGACCGCTGGCCCACCCTCTCCCCCGCCGCCCGCCCGGCCGCCGCCGCGCTCATGACCAAGCGCCCCGCCCGCGCCGCCGCGCTCCTCCGCGCGATTGAGGCCAACAAGGTCCGCCGCACCGACCTCACCGGCTCGCAGATCGCCGCCCTCCGCCAGTCGACCGACCGCGACGTGCGCGAACTCGCCGCGCGCCTCCTGACCGCGCCCGCCTCGCGCCGCGACGACGTCATCAAGAACTTCGCCCCCGCCCTGACGATCCCCGGCGACGCGACCCGCGGCCTGCAAATCTACCTCGCCAAATGCGCCGCCTGCCACCGCCACGGCGAACGCGGCTCACCCCTCGGCCCCGACCTCGAGACCGTCCGCACCGCCGGCCGCGAAAAGCTCCTTACCGCCATCCTCGACCCCAGCCGCGAGGTCTTCCCCCAGTACGCCGCGTACGCGCTCGACACCACCGACGGCGACACCCACCTCGGCCTGATCGCCGCCGAATCCGAACTCGCCGTCACGCTCAAGATGGCCGCGGGGATGGACGTCACCGTCCCCCGCCCCCAGATCAAATCCCTCCGCACCACCGGCCTCTCGATCATGCCCGAAGGCCTCGAGGACGGAATGAAATCCGAAGACATCGCCGACCTCCTCGCGTTCATCGAGAAGTGAGTTCGAGGTTCACGCGTAGGGCTCGCTTCAGCGAGCGGAACGAACGTCGAGGTGCGCCGCCCTCGGCCCCCCCTCACCCCCCGTGCACCGCCCCCAGCCACGCCTCCAACACCCGCGCATTCCCGAGCGAATCCCCCCACGTCATCGCCGGCCACATCGCCTCCCCCGCCCCCGGCCCCCCCGCGCGCGTTCGCAAAATCCCCTCCGCCGCCACGTCCGCCTCCAGCCCGTAAATCTGCTGGTCCGTCGTCACCACGACCCGCTCCGGCGCCCGCCCCGCCTCCGTCGCCGCCTTTTCCACTTCCGGCCCGCTCGCGTGCACGAAGATCTCCGCCTCGCCCCCCTCGCGCGCCGGAATCCACGCCTTGGGCACCTCGATCCGCCCCCGCGTCCCGAACACGCTCAGCGCCCAATCCGTCTCCACCGCCACCCCACACGCCACCTGCGCCACGATGCCCGCGGGAAACTTGATCACCGCCGCCGCGTACTCGTCCACGCCGCTCGCCCCGACGTGCCCCGCCCCATACACCGCCAGCCCCCCCGTCCGCGCATCCGTCAGCGGCTCGGCGAACGGTTTCCCGGACGCGACGCCCGCGATCAACCGCGCCATTGACACCGGATAACACCCGACATCCAGGATCCCGCCCCCGCCCAGCGCCTTGTCGTATAGGCGCGACCCCGCATCGAACGGCTTGGCGAAGCAGAACGACCCGCGGATCATCCGCACCTCCCCGATCGCCCCCGCCCGGATCAACTCCACCACCCGCGCCGTCTGCGGGTGGCAGCGGTACATGAACGCCTCCATCAGAAACACGCCGTGCCGCCGCGCCGCCGCCGTGATTTGCTCGACCTCCCCCGGCGACATGCCGAGCGGCTTCTCGCACAACACGTGCTTCCCCGCCGCCGCCGCCGCGACCGCCCACCGCGCGTGTTCCGGGTGCGGGACGGCGACGTACACCGCATCCACCCCCGGGTCCGCCAACAGCGCGGCGTAACTCCCGTGCGCCGTCACTGCGCCCCCCGGCACCCCCGCCCCCGCCGGCACCTTCTCCGCCACGAACGCCCGCGCCTTCGCCAAATCCCGCGACGCCACCGCCGCCAGCTTCCCCCGCCGCGCGCCGACCAACCCCTCCGCCAGCGCCGACGCGATCGACCCCGTCCCGATGATCCCCCATCGCACGTTCGGCGGCACCGACATGATCTCTCCTCACATCCTAACCGCGAGCCCACCCCCGGCGAGCCCGCCCCCGGCGAGCCCGCTTCAGCGGGCGGGTCTGGCGCAGCCAGATCAATCACCACCACTCACGCGCACGCCATCCTATCCCACCCCCCACCCCCCGGAAACCCGACGACCCCACGCTCACCCCACCGGCCGCCGACACTCCACCCCCAAATTATCCCCCCACCCCCCCGCCTCCTCCACCGCCGTAAACGCCGGGTCCGCCGAGTCCCCGAACCGCGCCCGCCGCACGTCCGTGAACCCCGCCTTCGCCAGCGCCGCCGACATCGACGCGTAATCCCACATCCACAAGTGCGCGCTGTTCCCCAGCCACCCGCGCATCATCCCCCGCACTCCCCGCGGCCGCTGCCGCTGCCCTAGGTGCGCGTCCTCCATGAACCGCACCGACGCCCCCGCGTCCCCCGGCAACGCCGCCACGTAGCTGCGCGCCAAATGCTCCAGATCCGGCAACACGAACCGGAAGATGCCCCCCGGCCGCAGGTACCCCAGCGTGTTCCGCAGCGCCGCCTCGAAGTCCGCCAGCGCCAAATGCTCGAGCACGTGCGAGCAATACACCCCCGCGCACGACCCCGCCGCCACCGGCAACCCCCGCACCACATCCCCGTACCGCACGTTCCGCGGAAACCGCGGCCCCACCCGCCCGCCCAGCAACCGCCCCACCACCGGCAACCGCTGCAGCCGCACCGTCGGGCTCGCGTCGAAGTTCACCCACCCCGCGGGCGC
Organism: Tepidisphaeraceae bacterium; assembly: GCA_035627895.1. Lineage (GTDB taxonomy): Bacteria > Planctomycetota > Phycisphaerae > Tepidisphaerales > Tepidisphaeraceae > DASPKW01. Next base: position 10,926 of record DASPKW010000320.1, read on the forward strand.
GCACAACCCGCACCCGTACTGCACGTACAACCCCGGCTGCGTCGCACTCTCGCCCATCGCCGATCACTCCGTCCGTCCGTCCGATCCAACCCCGGCCCCTCCCACACAAGGAGGCCGCCGCGACCCCCATTGTACCCCACCCCCAGCCCGCCCGCCCCCGCCGCAAAGGTCCGAGAATCCTCCGCCCATCCCTCGCGCGAGCAATCCCCCGCCCCCCAGAGCGCATCGACCCGCGTCTGCAGTTCCCCCTCGCAATCCCGAGCCCGCAACATCCCCAAGGGCGCCAGCGGTCGCTTCGCGTCGTCGCGGCACCCCCACAAACCCGCCCCGGAACCCCTCCATTGAAAGACGACCTCGCACGATTCGCGCACGCTACCGCCGCGCGTGCTCACGACGATGCGCGGCGACGGCTTCGTCTGGACGGTCCTCGCCCGCCCGTGCAAGCCCGGCGAAAAGTTCTCGATCCGCACTGAGAAGCATTGCGCGCCGGTCATCATCAAGTAGCCGGCATCTCGAACGCCAACGCGACCCCGCCGCTTGCGGCTTTGCACGTCACGATCCCAGAGCGCACGATCCTTCCCGGATCCAACTCATTCACCAAAAGCGACCGCCCCCCTCAACCCCGGCGCGTCAATCGCGACGCACCCCCCGCCGCCGCCGCCCCAGGAGCCCCACCGCCGCCAGCGCCGCCACCCCCACTCCCCCCGGCTCCGGCACCACCACCAACTCCCCCATCCCGCGCGTCACCCCGCCCGCCGCCACCGCGCTCGCCGGCCGCGCCGCCAGCGCCGCCGCCACCACCGGGTCCCCCTTCACCACGCGCGCCGCCACCGCGAACGCCTCGCTCTCCGCCCCGCTCCCGTCGAACCGGTACACCTCCAGCGAGTAGTTCCCGTCCGTCTGCAAGATCCACGACAAGTGCTCGAGGTTGTCCACGTCCGAGTCCGACTGCGCCACCGGCACGCCGTCCCGCAGCAGCGTCAGCGTGAAGTCCGCCAGCGTCGCCGACTGCCAGTAGCTGTCCTTCCCGTCCGGGCCGTTGTCGTTCTTGTCCTTGATCGCCACGTGCCGGTACCACGTCAGCGTCGCGTCCACCCGCTGGCCCGCGTAAAACTTCCCGAGCTTCACCGGGTACGACTGGTCCTCCTTCAAGCTCGCCCGCTTCCACGTGTTCAGCGGCGTGTTCTTGCTCGACTGCCTCGCATACAACCGGTACGCCGCCACCCCGTCCAGTCTTCCGGCGCCCTGCTCCTCGTCCAGCGGCTGCGAGTACCGAAACCCGTAGTCGTTGTCCCGCCGCACCCGCCGCGCCGCCCACGCCTCACCCTCGAACTTCCGCGCCTTCCCCGCGCTGGTCAGCACGACCGCCTTCAGCAGCAGGGGGTCCGTCGGCAAATCCTTCGACTTCCCGTACCCGATCAGCTGCGCCAGCACCCCGCCCACCATCGGCGCCGCGAAGCTCGTCCCCGTGCCCGAGTAGTAGTTCGCCCGCTTCTCCCAGTTCGCCGCCGCCAGGTCGATGTTCGCCCCGGGCGCCACCAGGTCCGGCTTCGTCCGCGCGTCCGTCGGCTGGGCGTAATTGCTGAACCACGTCACCCGGTTGTAATCCGACCGCCCCTTCGCCCCCGCCGCCCCCGTCGCCCCCACCGCGTACCCGTTGTAGCTCCCGCCCGGCGCCTGCGCCACCGCCGTGTCGTTCTCGTTCCCCGCCGCCGCCACCACGTTCACCCCGTACCGCTCCGCCACGTAGTCGGCCATCAAGTTGAACTTGTCCGTCAGCGCCCCCTTGCCCAGCCGGTTCCCCAGCGACAAATTCACGATTTTCGCATTGTTCTTCACCGCCCACCCGAGCCCGTTCCCCGCCCACAGGTCCGAGATCTGGTCGTCCGCCGTCGTGATCCGCCCGTTGAGGATCTTCGCCGCCGGCGCGAACCCGTTGAAGTAGCTCGCGTCGTGCCCGACCAAGATCGACGCGATCCCCGTCGCGTGCCCCGTCGCCCCCTTGTCGTCGTCGACCGTGTCCTGCCCCGTGAAGTCCTTCGACAGCGACACCGACCCGCGGATCGCCGGGTGCGTCACGTCCATCCCCGCGTCCAGCACCGCGATCGTCACGCCCTTGCCCGTGCCCAGGTAAACCTGCGAGTCGAACCCGTTCGTCGAGCGCAGCCCGAGTTCCGGCACCGTCGGGTTCGGCGCCTTCGTCGCGGCCAGCGCCACCGGCGCGACGGCCAGCGCGAGCATCAGGGCGGTCTTGCGGAGCAAAGTCATAGCGGTCGCACGAAACGCGCGCGCCCGACGATCGAACACGACGTCTCAGGCGCGGGTGCGTAAGACCTCATCGGCGCACCGGCCGCGCGCGGACGAATCCTCGCCCGACCCGCGTCCGATAAGGTGCCCGGCGCACCGGAAAGCCCACGGAACTTGTTCCGTGGGTTGTGCAGCCTCGCGACACTCGTTCCTCTCAAAATCCCCGCGACTTTCCCCTCCCCCCGCGCATCAAGTAATACAAGGAGACCCCACCATGCCGACCCGAATCCACCCCGGCGCCCTCGCGGCGTCCGCGCTCTCGTTCTGCGCATTCCTCGCCCCGCTCGCCCTCGCCGCCGACGACAAGCCCGCCTCGCGCCCCACCAAGGCCGAGACGCGCAACGCCGTCGACGACCGGGAGACCTCCGCCCAGCTCCTCGGCCAGCGCTCCTCCGACGTCATCAACCACGCCCGCGACCGCATGTCCGACTCCGCCCAGCGCCTCGCCCGCCGCCTCGACCCCGGCGCCCAAACTCAGGAGATCCAGGGCCGCATCGTCAAAGACCTCGACGAGCTGATCGCCCTCGCCCAGAAGCAGAAGGAGGCCGAAAAGAAGAACCCGCCCAAACACCCCTGCGGCCCCTGCCGCCTCGGCGAGCCCAAGCCCAGCCCCGCCGGCCAACAACCCGTCGGCCCGCCCACCGTCACCGACGCCAAGTCCCCCGCCGGCAATTCCGCCACCTCCCCCGGCAACCCCGCCCCCACCGCCCGCTCCGACTTCCAGGAACGCGGCGAAGTCTTCCTCCGCGTCAGCCCCCGCACCCGCGACGCCGTCATCGAAGGCTCCACCGAAAAAGCCCCCGACAAGTACGCCAAACTCACCGAGGCCTACTACCGGGGCGTCGCCCAAGCGGGGAAGTGACGGGATATCGGAGACCGCGGTAACGATTAACGATTAATGCGTAAGTGCCCTCCCCTTAAGCATTAATCGTTAATCGTTACCACCCGCCCCCAAAAAATCTCGTTCAACTCAAACTTTCCTCTTGACGATAGTCGTGACAACGGGTAAATTGGTCCCTGTGATGAGTGGCAAGCTCAAAGACGAGATCAAGAAGGTCAACGGCTTCGACAGCCTCGAGCAGGAAGTCGTCCTGAACCTCTTCAAGACCGCCGACGTGCTCGCCGCCGACGCCGCCGAGGTGTTCAAACCCTCCGGCCTATCGCCCACGCAGTACAACGTCCTCCGGATCCTCCGCGGCGAAAAGGCCGGCTGTTGCCCCGGCGGGCACGTCGACCCCGCCGCCAAAGGCATCGCCTGCCGAGAAATCGGCGAGCGCCTGATCACCCGCGACCCGGACATCACGCGGTTGCTGGACCGGTTGGAATCACGCGGATTGATCACGAGAGGCCGAGACGAAAAGGACCGCCGCGTCATCGCCATCCGCATCACCGAAGCAGGTCTGGAACTGCTCGCGAGCCTCGACGAACCCGTGAAACAGATGCACAAGAAGCAACTCGGACACATGAGTCAGGAGAAGCTTCGCCAGTTGCTCGAACTGCTCGAACAAGCGCGGAGCCGCTAGCGGCTTGGTCAGCTGATGACCATGCCCCGCGCCCGCGTGTTTTTTTAAACCAATAGTCGTTTCAACGACATCCGTCGAAGCGACATCCGACTGAAGGAGAAAGTCATGACCACGATCATCCGTTCCGACCAGCGCCACCACGCCGACCACGGCTGGCTCGAGACGCGCTGGCACTTCTCGTTCTCCGATTACTACGACCCGACCAACATGGGCTGGGGCCCGCTCCGCGTCTTCAACGACGACGTGCTCAAGGGCGGCGGCGGCTTCCCAGGCCACCCCCACCGCGACATGGAGATCATCTCCTACGTCGTCGACGGCGGCCTCGAACACCAGGACAACATGCGCAACAAGCACGTCAGCCGCGCCGGCGAAGTCCAGCGCATGAGCGCCGGCAAGGGCGTCGTCCACAGCGAGTTCAACGCCTCGGCCTCGCTCCCGATGCGCCTCCTCCAACTCTGGATCGAGCCCCGCACCAAGGGCAACGTCCCCCGATGGGCGCACGGCCCCTACACCAAGGCCGACCGCCACAACCGCCTCCTCGCCATCGCCGCCCCCGACGAGGCCGACGTCCCCGGCGCCCTCGGCATCGACCAGGACGCCACGATCTACGTGAGCGCACTAGACGCCGGCAAGTCCGTCGAGCACACCGCCAAGCCCAACCGCCACGGCTACGTCTTCGTCATCGCCGGCGAGGTCGACCTGAACGGTCAAAAGCTCAGCGCGGGTGACCAGGCCCGCCTGAAGGACGAGACCCACGTCGCGCTCAAGGCGACGAAGGACGCCGAGGTCATGCTGATCGACCTCCCGTAACGCCTCAGCAGGGGGGCGCGGTGTGCTCACTTCAGTGAGCATGCCGGCGCCGCACCGAAGTTCGCAAGCCCCGGAGGGGCGACAGACAGTTGCGCGCGATCGCGCAACGATCGCGGATCCGCTTTGAGACGGCTCGGTCCGCGAGATGACATTCATCTGTCGCCCCTCCGGAGCTTGCGTTTGTTCGAGAACAATCAAGGGGCCTACAAGAGTCATCGAAGGAATCAATCCCATGAACGCCCTTACCGAAGAAATCGTCGCGACGACCGAATCGCAGAACGCCACCATCGCCCGCCAACTCCACTGGCGCTACGCCACTAAAAAGTTCGACCCCGCGCGCAAGGTCTCCGCCGCCGACTTCGACACGATCAAACAAGCCCTCACCCTCGCCCCCAGCGCCTACGGCCTCTCCCCCTGGCGGTTCGTCGTCGTGACCGACCCCGCCGTCCGGGCCAAGCTCCGCGCCGCCGCCTACGGCCAGGCCCAGCTCACCGACGCGTCACACGTCGTCGTCCTCGCCGGCCGAAAGAACCTCGACGCCGCCTACGTCGGCAAATACATCGACCGCGTCGCCGAAGTCCGCGGCACGACCCCGGCCGCCCTCACCGGCTACCGCGACATGATGGTCAACTTCATCGACGGCCTCCGCGCCGCCAATGGCCCCGCCGCCGTCGACGCCTGGGCCGCCCGCCAGGTCTACATCCCGCTCGGCCAGGCCCTCGAAACCGCCGCCCTCCTCGGCCTCGACGCCTGCCCCATGGAAGGCTTCGACGCCGCCCAGTTCGACCGGATCCTCGGCCTCGACGCCCAGGGCTACACCGCCCTCGCCGTCCTCGCCGTCGGCTACCGCGCCCCCGACGACGAGTACGCCGACGCCCCCAAGGTCCGCCTCGCCGAACAAGACGTCTTGGTCGAAGTCTAAGACGCCCTTGCCCGCGCCGGGTCGCATGGGTAAGACGCAGTCTTGTCCGCGTCCGCGTCGCGACCACTGATCGCGCGTCGACCATGCCCGAAAACCCACGGAACTTGTTCCGTGGGTTGCGCGGCGCGATCAGAACCGGTTTCTACACTCGTCGCCGTTCCCATCACCCCTCTTCAGGAGTCCCTCCGATGCCCCGCTTCTCTCGGCTTCTCGTCGCCGCCCTCGCCCTCTTCGCCTTCGCCGGCGCCACCCCCGCCCAGCAGACCTACACCGTCGACCCCGTCCACTCCTCCGTCGTCTTCAAGTCCAAGCACGCCGGCCTCGGCCACGTCTGGGGCCGCTTCGACGCCTTCGGCGGCTCGTTCACCCTCGACGACGCCGACCCCGCCAAGTCCTCGTTCAACATCGACGTCAAGGCCGACAGCGTCAACACCAACCAGGAAAAGCGCGACCAGCACCTCCGCACCCCCGACTTCCTCAACGCCAAGCAGTTCCCCGCGATCACGTTCAAGAGCACGAGCGTGAAGAAGGGCGACGGCAACAAGCTCGACGTCACCGGCGACCTCACCCTTCACGGCGTCACCAAGCCCGTCACCGTCAGCATCGAGTTGATCGGCAAGGGCGAGTTCCCCAAGGGCGTCGCCCGCGCCGGCATCGAGGCCACTTTCACCGTCAAGACCACCGAGTTCGGCATGAAGGACAACCGCCCCGGCGTCGACGACTCCATCCAGCTCATCGTCGCCCTCGAAGGCACCGTCAACAAGTAACTCCGACCGTTCCCAAAAGCCCACGGAGCTTGCTCCGTGGGTTGCTCGACCGATCCCCAAGAGGGCAGGACGTGCGCCGCGCCGCGGTCCTGCCCTCTTTCGCGCCCCCAGTGAACGGGACTCACCCATGCTCACCGACCGCGAAATCCTCCTCGCCTCCGCCCTCCCCATGCTCGTCGCCGCCGCCCTCGCGCTCCTCGCCTACTGGCGCCGCCGGCCCTGGCCCGCCCCCCTCGCCGCCGCCGCCGGGTTCGCCCTCGCCTACGCCGCCCAATTCGCGCGCCCCCCGCGCCAACTCGCGCTCCCGACCCTTCCCCCCCACGACGGCACCGACTGGCTCTTCTGGGTCGCCATCCCCCTGGCGATCGTCGGCATCGCCGCGGCCTGCGCCCGCCGCGGGTGGGTCGTCATCGCCGGCCTCACCGCGGGCGGCGTCGCCTACCTCCTGCTCTGGCCCGTCGTCAAAAGCGGCGCGGTCCCTCACTCGACCGCCCTGTCCGATGCCTCCATCATCGCCGTCGCCGGCGTCGCAACCGTCTTCGCCTCACGCTTCGCCGCCGCGCGCCTCGGCGGCGTCTGGGTCGTCGCCGCCCTCTCCATCGCCACCGGCGGTACCGGCGTCCTCATCCTCGCCTCCGGAATGAAAGACGTCGGCCTCCACGGCATGGCCGCCGGCGCCGCAATCCTCGGCGCCGCCATCGCCGCCCTCCCCCGCCGCGGCCTGGGTGCCCTTCCGGATGCGGCCGTCAGGTCCGTTCAAGCCGGGGCGGAGCGCACGGGCTTCGCCCGAAGCGCCGCCCCGGATTCGTTGCCGGAAAACGGATCCCGGACGCCCTCCAGCCCCGACCGCGCCGCCACCGGCGTCGCCGTCGTCGCCACCGGCATCGCCGCCGCCCTCATCGCCGCCGGCCGCGGCTACGCCGACCCCACCCTCCCCTGGTCCGCCGCCGGCGTCATCCTCGCCTCGCCCCTGCTGCTCGTGATCGGCGCATTCATCCCCAGCCGCCGCCGCTGGATCCCCGGCCTCATCGCCCTCCTCGCCGTCGCGCTCACCGTCGCCTCCATCGCCGCCCCCGCCGCCGCCAAAGCCAAGCGCGACGCCGAAGCCGCCAAAGAATGGGGCTACTGATCGGCACCCGCGCACGACGTCCGCACCGCGCACACCCAGACCACTAACCGCGGGATAGCGCAGACGCGCCGGAAAGCCCACGGAACTTGTTCCGTGGGTTGTATGGCTCCGTCGCACGCGTTGCCGAAGCCCCCGCGGAAACCGCACCCTGCCCGTCCGATTCCCCCCCGCGCCGCCCACAATCGTTTGAGCTCCGCCACCAGCGCTCGCGCGCAACCCCGCCCCCCCCTCGCGGATTTCTAACCGCCCCCGCTCCCCCTCATCCGCGTGCCGATATGATGATCACGGTACCCGATTGACCCATCCCAACGCCGCGCGAGTGAGTTCCCGAATGAGCTGGTTTTCCGAGCCCTTCTTCCACCTGTTCAAGCCCAACTCCGTCGCCCTCACCGTCCTCGTCATCGGCGCCGCCTCCGCCCTCGGCCTCGCCCTCGGCAGCCTCAAGTTCCGCGGCGTCAGCCTCGGCATCGGCGGCGTCCGCTTCGCAGGCCTCCTGATCGGCAAGCTCCTCGGCGAACACAAGCTCGACCACCACGTCGTCGACTTCGCCAAAGAGGCCGGCCTCATCCTCTTCGTCTACACGATCGGCGTCACCGTCGGCCCCGGCTTCTTCGCCTCCCTCCGCCGCCAGGGCCTGGGCCTCAATGGCCTCGCCGCCCTGATCATCGGCCTCGGCGTCCTCACCACGATCGCCGTCAGTAAGTTCGCCGCCGTCCCGATGAAAGATGCCGTCGGCCTCATGAGCGGCGCCACCACCAACACCCCCAGCCTCGCCGCCGCCAACCAGGCCCTCGCCGACCGCGGCGTCCCCCCCGACCAGCTCAAGACCGGCGCCGCCTACGCCATCGCCTACCCCTTCGGCATCCTCGGCATCATCCTCGCCATGATCGGCGTCCGCGCCGCCTTCCGCGTCAAGCTCGCCGCCGAAGCCGCCCGCCTCGCCGCCGCCGACCCGCAGCACAACGGCCTGGTCGCCATGAACCTCCTCGTCACCAACCCCAACCTCGACGGCCGCACGATCGAGCGCATCCCCTCCTTCGACGACGGCGACGTCGTCGTCTCCCGCGTCATGCGCGCGGGCCCGACCGCCGACGCCGCTACGCGCGCCGTCGAGATCGCCAGCCCCCAGACCGTCGTCCGCACCGGCGACGTTCTCCTCGTCGTCGGCCCCGAGCCCGCCCTCGAAGACCTCCGCGTCGTCGTCGGCGAGCGCGCCACCGTCGACTGCCGCCGGATCGCCGGCTCCCCCATCACCACGCGCAAGCTCCTGGTCACCCACCGCGCCGCCCTCGGCCGCACCGTCGACGAGCTCCACCTCCCCCAGCGGCTCGGCGTCACCGTCACCCGGGTCCGTCGCAACGAGATCGATTTCCCGCCCGGCCCGCGCGTCCGCCTCCAGTTCGGCGACACCGTCATCGCCGTCGGCCCGGCTGCCGCCATCGACCAGGCCGCCGCCGAGCTCGGAAACTCCGTCAACCGCCTCAACCACCCCCAGCTCGCCGCCGTCTGCGTCGCCATCCTCGCCGGCGTCGTCCTCGGCAGCCTCCCCATCGCCCTCCCCGGCATGCCCGCCCCCATCAAGCTCGGCCTCGCCGGCGGGCCCCTCATCGCCGCCATCGTCCTCTCCCGCATGGGCCATTTCGGCCCGCTCGTCTGGCACCTCCCCCAGTCCGCCAGCTTCGTCATGAAGGAGATCGGCATCCTCCTCTTCCTCGCCTGCGTCGGCGTCGCCAGCGGCGCCAAGTTCTTCGACGCCCTCGCCAGTGGCGAGGGCTGGCGCTGGATGGCCTGCGGCGCACTCATCACCGCCCTCCCCCTCGCCACCGTCGCCCTCGTCGCGCGGGTCTGGATGAAGATGAACTACTTCACCCTCTGCGGCCTCCTCGCCGGCTCCATGACCGACCCCCCCGCCCTCGCTTTCGCCGGCCAAGCCACCCAGAGCGACGCCCCCTCCATCGCCTACGCCGCCGTCTACCCCCTCACCATGGTCCTCCGCGTCGTCGTCGGACAGGTGCTCGTGCTAACGATGGTGTAATCCGGCGCCGCGCCCGCACTCAGGATTCCCCCCCTCAGCCACAGATCGGCACAGATGAACACCGATGGGAGCTTTTATCTGTGACCATCCGTGAAGATCTGTGGCTATTTCTCTTCTTCTCTGTGGCCCTGTGCCTCTGTGGCGTATTCGCACCTCTCACTTCCTCACCTGCCCAAACATCCACCTCCACACCTCCGGATCCGCATACGTCTTGCTCCACGAATCGTGCCCCACCCCCGGATACTCCGTGTACTTCACCTCGCCCCCCGCCTTCTTCAGCGCCTCCACCATGTTCCGCGACCGCTCGGTCGGCACCACCTTGTCCGCCCCGCCGTGAAACACCCAGATCGGCACGCCCTTGATCGCCTCGGCCGTCTTTTCATCCGCCCCGCCGCAGATCGGGACCGCGGCCGCGAAAAAGTCCGGCCGCCGGGCGATCGCGTCCCACGTCCCGTACCCGCCCATCGACAACCCCGTGATGTACACCCGCTTCTCGTCGGTCGAGAACTCCTTCCGCACCTGATCCAGCGCCGCCAGCGCCAGCCGCATCGGCGTGCTCGGCTCCTTCGGCATCGTGTGCGTCCGCGCGCCCCAGTCCACCTGCGTCCACCGATAATCCACCTGGTCGTCCGTATCCAGCCCGATCGCGTGCGCACTCCCCTTGCTCGCCGACATGAACTCAACCTCCAGCACCGACTTCGGCGTCACCGTGTACTCGAACGGAAACTTGATCACCAGCCCGTGCGTCAGCGTCACGCCCCGCCCGTCCTCCGACACCTCGAGCTTCCCGTTCCCGCTCTTGGCGACCGACTTGCTCTTCGCGAAGTCGATCGTGACCGGCGGGTTCGACTTGTCCGCCTCCCCGCCCTCATAAACGCGCACGTTCCGGAAGCTCGACGACACCGGCGCCCCGCCGCTCGCGTCCCCCGCCGGCCGCCGCTCCGGCTGGTTGACCAACAGCAGCCGCGTCTTCGCCCCGACCGCCCCCTTGCCCAGTTCAATCGTGTACTTCTTCCACGTGCTCGCCGACCCCTCGTAGTCGTTGTACGTGGGGTCGTGCGACTTCCCGCTCCCCCACACCTGAAACGCCTTCCGATCCATCGGGCACTGCGGCGCGACGATGAAGCACGGGTTGTCCTTCTGAATCGCCTCCTTCGCCAGCGGCAGGATGTGCCTGACCTGCGCCGCGTTGTCCGACCCCCGCTCCCCCGCCCCGTGCAAAAACAGCACGACCGGATACTTCCTGGCCGGATCGTAGTTCGCCGGCTTGAACAACCGGTACGGCAGGGGGGCCCCGCCCCGCTCGTCCTTCTGCTCCCGAACCTCAAAATCCTTGACCGTCGCATCCGCCGCCCACGCCGGACACGTAGAACCGTTAACAGCAAGCGCGGCGGCAATCACGATCAACGCGCGGCGTGAAAACACGGGCATCAGGACTCCTTCTGAAGATCGTTCGTCGGTCGAACGATCTTACCCGACCCCCACCGCACCGTTTATACTCAGGCGCGCGCCGCCGACGGCAGGGTCGCTTCAGCAACCCTGTGTCCGACCGCTACCAACCTCTCAGCAACCGGAGACCCCGATGCCCCGAACCCCGCTTGTCCTCCTCGTCACGGCGTTCGCAATCTCGATCGGCACCACCCGCGCCGCCGACGCCCCGCCCCAAACGCCCCCCGCCAAAGAAGCCCCCAAACCCGCCGCCCCCGCCGCCAACAAGCCCGGCCCCGAAGCCGCCTCCGGCCTCGACGTCTCCGTCAAATCCGCCAAAGTCGACTACGTCGCCCTCAAAAAACCCATCGCCGGCGGCGGCTTCGAAGAGCTCGTCTCCGGCCAAAAGGTCCTCGCCATCACCCTCACCCTCACCAACAAGGGCGAAAAGGAAATCGCCTACAAAAGCTTCAACGGCACCCTCGACGGCAAGGACGACCGCGCCAGCCTCCTCACCACCACCAAGAAGTTCCTCCCCCTCGTCAACTTCGGCGAGCTCGAGCCCGCCGACGCCATCAAGCAAGCCACCCTAAAGCCCGGCGACGCCGTCACCGACACCCTCTACTTCATGGCCCCCCCCGCCAACATCGTCCCCGAAACCCTCATGCTCCCCGCCAAAAACCACGGCGACTCCGGTTACTGGAGAGTCCCCGTGAAGATCGAAGAAGACAAGTAACCTCCTCCTTCTTGTTCGGCGTGCTCACTTCAGTGATGCACGTCCCCCGCCCTCAACGCCGCCCCGTCCGATCCCACTTCCCTCAACACCTCGTCCACCACGTCCTTCAACGTCACCAGCCCCTCGACGCCCCCGTACTCCGACACTAAAAACAACATCTGCGTGTCGTGCTGGTGAAACAGCGGCAGCAACTTGTCCGCCGTCAAACTCTCCGGCACGAAGTGCGCCGGCCGCGCCAGCAACTGCAGCACCGACGAGTCCTCCGCCGCGCTCCGCTCACCCTCCCACGCCCACAGGAACTCTTTCGTGCTCACCACGCCGAACACCTTGTCCATCCCCCCGTCGCACACCGGCAGCCTCGACCGCAGGTGCCGCTCGATGACCCGCAGGTTCTCCGACATCGGCCGCCGCAGGTCCAGGTAGTCCGCGTGCACGCGCGACACCATGATCTGGTTCGCCCGCCGCCGCCCGAGCGACAGCGTGTTCAGAATCATCGCCCGCTCCCGCTCGGTCAGCACCCCGTCCGCCGCCGCCTGCGCCGCGCTCGCCGCCAGCTCCTCGCGCGTCTGCCCCTGCGCCTCCATCTCCTGCACGCGCCCCAGCCCCAGCGGCCGCGTCACCCAGTTCGCCATCCCGTTCATCACCCACACGAGCGGCCGCACCGCTTGGCGGATCGCCAGCGTCGGCGCCGCCGTCACCAGCGCCACCGCCGGCGCATACCGGATCGTCACCGCCTTCGGCAACAACTCGCTGAACACCACCGTCAGCAGCGTCACCGCCACGAACGACAACCCGACCGACACGACCGTGAACACCCCCGCCGGCACGTACTGCCCGAGCGGCCCGAGAATGTTCATCAGCAGCGCCGACATCGCCGGCTCCCCGATCCACCCCAAAAGCAAGTTCGTCATCGTAATGCAAACCTGGATCGCCCCGATCGACCCCGCCGGGTCCGCCTTCAGCGCGTCCAGCGCGTCGGCCGTCCGCCGCCGCCCCTTCGCCCGGATCGCCGAGATCTGCGACCCCCGCAGCGCCACCACCGCGTACTCCGCCGCCACGAAAAACGCGTTCGCCAAAATCAGCAACGGCAACAACGACAACCCGACCGACATCGACATAAGGGGCACATCTTACGCCCGCCCCGCACCCCACCCGAGTGGGTCCCCGCCCAAACTTTCTACCCCGGCCCCTCAATTCGGACTGACCAACTACCAATTGCAATTAACAACGGGCAACGGGCAACGGGCAACGGGCAACGGGCAATGGGCATTTCCCTACCCCCGCCGCGCAATCGCCCGCGCATAAATCCCCTCCACCGTCTCCAAGTGCGTATCGTACGACAAACGCGGCCGCAGCGCCAAACACGCGTTCGACATCAGCAGCCGCGTGTCCGGGTCCGCCAGCGCCGTCATCGCCGTCGCCAGCCCGCGCACGTCCGCAGCGCTGTCCAGCACGAACCCGTGCTGCCCCGGCGTCATGATCTCGCACGCCCCGTTCTGCCGCGTGCTCACCACCGGCAGCCCCATCGCCAGCGCCTCGAGCACCACCAGCGAACACGGGTCGTGCCGCGTCGGCAACACGAAGTAATCCGCCCCCGCGTACGCCGGGTACACGTCGTTCGCCCCCCCCGCGAACCGCACCCGGTGCGCAACGCCCAACCGCCCCGCCACCCGCCGGTACGGGCTCGCCGCGTCCCGCCCCACCACTAGCAACATCGGCCGCTCCCCCGCCGGCCCCGTGTGCCTCCCCACCACCTGCGCCAGCGCCTCGATCGCCTCCCGCACCCCCTTGCGCGCAAAATCCTGCGCCACGATCAGCGCCACCGGCGCGTCGTCCGTCACCCCCAAACCCTTCCGATAATCCCGCCGCTCCCCAGGCCGCGCCGCCGGGTCGTACTTCCCCAGGTCCACCGAGTTGAACAGCGTCGCCAGATCCTCGTCCGCGAGCTCGTAGTGCTTCCGCACCGACCGCGCCACGTACTCCGACAAACAAATCGTGACCGGCCGCCGCCCCGCCCCGGCCAGCAACTGCCGCTCGACCTGCGCGAACCGCCGCCGCCTTCGCGACCACCGGCTGAACACCTTCGCCAAGAGCCGCCGCCACTTGCTCGCGTGCTTCCGGTGCCCCGTCGCGATCGCGTCCGCCGCCACCCCCGCGTGCGGGTGATACACGTCGCACGCCGAGACGGGCAGCATGGCGTGCACCACGTCGTACGCCCGCCCCGCCACGTGCCCCTCAACTTGCCGGCAAAAATCGTCGTACTTCGCCGTCCGCGACACCGCCGACCGCGCCGGCGGCAGCTCCACCACCTCCACCCCCGCCGGCCGACCCGCCGACGTCTGCGCCACGATCGTCACCTCGTGCCCCCGCCGCGCCAGCCCCTGCGCAAGGTCAATCGTGTACCGCTCGGCGCCGCCGCGCGCCGCGTCCGCATGGAGAATGATCAACGCGACCTTCAAGTCGCCGCGAGATTACCGGCACGTGAGAAAGAAAACGAGGACGGAAGATGGAACGTGGAGGCTGGAAATCGGAACGCCCCGATCGCGCACCCCGCTCCAGCATTCCGATGACGTACTTAGCGGTCGCACCGAAGGTGCACGTGAACCATCCGAACTCCGCGATGCGTCCACCCGCCCGAGGCGTCCGAAGCTGTCATTCCGAGGTACTCCGAGGAATCTAGCCCCGAGCTCCTAGGCCCGTTCATCGGGAAAAGACCACGAGATCGAATCGGCCCTTACCTTCCAGCCAGATTCCTCGGCGTACCTCGGAATGCCATTGAGGGACGCTCCTCGCGCGCGGGCCCTTGCCCGAGCCGCTCTCAGAGAGCACGACCCGTTTGTTCAGACAAGTGGATCCTCCGCCCCGATCTGCGCCGCCAGCTTCCGCAGTGCCGCCTTCAACACACCCACCTCCGCTTCCAGCGCCGAGATTCGCTCCGCGTTCGTCGGCTGCCCCACGGCCGCTTCAACTTCTGCCTCCACCTCCTCGGTTTCCTCCACCCCCACCTCCGCCGCCATCACCTGCTGGTACCGCTCCGCCCGCGACCCCGCCGCCGGCGGCAACTCCCTCACCAGCGGCTCCGCCCGCCCCGTCAACTGCCCCAGCGTGTTCCTCACCGCCTCCAGCGAATCGATCGGGTACATCCGGCTCGCCCGCCCGCGCAGCTCCCCCTGCGTCTGCGCCCCGCGCAGCATCAGTTCCGCCAGCACCACCAGCTCCGCCTTCGTCACCCCCAGCTTGCTACCCGCCTCGTGTTTGAACTTGCTCGTCCGCGACCCGTGCCCGTCCAGCTGCACCGCCAACCCCTTCCCGCGCAGCGACACCAGCGCCGCCCGCGCCGCATCCTCCGTCATCGCCATCACCGGGAATCGGTTGTTCTTCTGATTCGCCCCGTTCACCACCGCGTTCAGCGTCAGCGGATACCCCTCCGGCGTCGTCATCTCCTTCTCAATCAACACCCCCAGCACCCGCGCCTCGTCCACCGTCAGTTCGATCGCCATGGGAGCAGTTTAGCATTGCAACTCCGAGTTGGGAGACGACCAGACCAGGGGGCGCGGGGTGCTCACTTCAGTGAGCATGCCGAAAACCGAACGCCGAAACTCGAAGAACGAATCCAATCAGAAAATCCAAGGTCGTACGATGAAACGAGGGGCCCGCCGCGCGGACCCCATTTCGTCATTCGTCATTCGGATTTGATTCGAATTTCGGGTTTCGCCCTTCGTCATTACGCTCCTTCACAGTACACCTCCACCCATGCCCCGCGCACCCCTCCTCCTCGCGCTCCTCCTCGTCCTCACCCTCCCCACCCCCGCCGCCCCGCCCGACTTCTCCAAAGCCGACGCCCTCATCTCCGCCGCGATCGACCGTGGCGACTGCCCCGGCGCGGCCCTCCTCGTCGGCCGCTCCACCGGCATCGTCCACGAAAAAGCCTTCGGCCACCGCGCACTCGAACCCGCGCGCGAGCCCATGACCCCGGGCACCATCTTCGACATCGCCTCCCTCACCAAGCCCGTCGCCACCGCCACCGCCGTCCTCATCCTCATCGACCGCAACTTCATCGACCCCGCCGCCCCCGCCGCCAAATACCTCCCCGAGTTCACCGGCCACTCGAAGGAAACGATCACCGTCGAACACCTCCTCCTCCACCGCGCCGGCCTCATCCCCGACAACCCCCTCAAAGACTACGCCGACGGCCCCGCCAAGGCCTGGGAGCGAATCTGCGCCCTCCCCCTCAAATCCAAGCCCGGCGAAAAGTTCGCCTACTCCGACGTCGGCTTCATCGTCCTCGGCAAACTCGTCGAACGCGTCGACCCCAAAAAACGCACCCTCGACCGCTTTTGCGCGGATGAAATCTTCACCCCCCTCGGCATGACCGATACGTCCTACCTCCCGCCCGCGGAGAAACACGCCCGCACCGCCCCCACCGAAAAACGCGACGGCGCCTTCATCCGTGGCCAAGTCCACGACCCCCGCGCCCACCTCATGGGCGGCGTCGCCGGTCACGCCGGCGCCTTCTCGACCGCCCGCGACCTCGCCCGCTACTGCCACACCATGCTCCACAAGGGCGCGATCGCCCCCGACTTCGCCCCCCCCGCGCCAAACGCCCCCCGCCTCTTCTCCGAAAAGACCTGGCTCCTCGCCGCCACCCCAAACCCCCTCCCCGACGGCACCGGCGTCCGCTCCTACGGCTTCGACGTCAAGACCGGCTACTCCCAGCCCCTCGGCGACCGCTTCACCCCCCTCAAGTCCTTCGGCCACACCGGCTTCACCGGCACCTCCCTCTGGATCTCCCCCGCCGACGACGCCTACGTCATCCTCCTGACTAACTCGGTCCACCCAAACGGCAGAGGTAAAGTCCTCGCCCTTCGGCGCGCGGTATCGACCGCCGTCGCCGAAGCGCTGCTCGGGCCGGCACCCAATGCCGGTCCGGCGGGCCGGATCGACCAGAGTGACCGGGAGCGATCCGTCGAGATCCGCGCCGGGTTTGCCGCACCCTCGGGCGAAGCGGGCCGCGCGGCCGTCCCCGCCGTCCTCCCCGGCCTCGACGTGCTCAAGGCCGACCACTTCAAAGCCCTCGCCGGGCGAAAGATCGCCCTCGTCACCAACCACACCGGCCGCGACGTCGACGGCAACCGCACCGTCGACCTCCTCAAAGCCGCCCCCGACGTCACGCTCGTCACCCTCCTCTCCCCGGAGCACGGCCTCTACGGCCAGCTCGACGAGAAGGTCGGCCACGGCGTCGACGAGCGCACCGGCCTCAAGGTCTGGAGCGTCTACGGCGACACCCGCACCCCCACCGACGCCATGCTCGCCAACGTCGACACGGTGGTCTTCGACATCCAGGACGTCGGCACCCGCTTCTACACCTACCCCGCCACCATGGCCAACTGCATGCGCGCCTGCGCCGCGCGCAAGCTGAAAATGGTCGTCCTCGACCGCCCCAACCCGATCGCCCCGCTCCCCGTCGACGGCCCGGTCGCCGACGCCAAGTACCACGGCTTCACCGCCGTCGGCCCGCTCCCGCTCGTCCACGGCATGACCGTCGGCGAGCTCGCCCGCCTGTTCAACGCTGAGTACGGCATCAGTTGCGACCTGACCGTCGTCGAATGCAAAAACTGGGACCGCTCGATGTGGTGGGACGCGACCAACCTCACCTGGGTCAACCCGTCGCCGAACATGCGCAACCCCACCCAGGCCACGATCTACCCCGCCGTCGGCATGATCGAGTTCTCCAACGTCTCGGTCGGCCGCGGCACCGACCAGCCGTTCGAGCTCTTCGGCGCCCCGTGGGCCGACCCTCGCAAGCTCGCCGCCGCCCTCAACGCCCGCAACCTCCCCGGCCTCCGCTTCGTCCCGATCGAGTTCACCCCGACCTCGAGCAAGTTCAAGGGCGAGTCGTGCAAGGGCTGCTACGTCCTCGTGACCGATCGGACGGCAATCCAGCCCGCCCGCACCGGCATCACGATCGCCGCCGAGCTCGAACGCCTCTTCGCCGACGGCTACAAGATCGACAACGTCGCCAGGCTCCTCCAGAACGACCGCGCGATGACCGCGCTCGTCGCCGGCCAGGACCCCGCCGCGCTCCCCGCCGCCTGGGCCGACGACCTCGCCAAGTTCAAAGCCGTCCGCGAGAAGTACCTGATCTACAAGTGAACGCCCGCGTCACGGCGCCCTGAGGAAGATCCCCCTGTACGCCTGCTCGATGCTGCTCATCGTCTCGGCGTGCCCGTCGTGGAACACCGCGTTGACCGCCACCTTGTTCCCCGGCTTCTGCTCGAAGAACGCGAACCCGCCCTTGTCCACCGTCCCCTTCGGCTTCCCCGCGTGCCGGTACAAGTCGTAGACCATCAGCCCGGCCATCGAGCTCGAACTCGCGTTGACCTGGTTCGGGTCCAGGTACTGCCCCGGCAGGTTGTTCACCCCGCCCGTGACCGGCCGCGCGTTCAGGTGCCAGAGCATCGCGTCCGCCACCAGCACGCGGTCCGTCGCGTACCGGATCGACCCGGCCCGGTAGTACGTGCCCGGGTACGTCGTCGGGAGCCACCGCATCGCGAACTCGGTCTTAGGCGTCGCCGCCCCGGCCGCCGGGTAGTCCGGCCGCGTGCTGAGCTGCGCGTTCATCCCGTACCCCGGGTCGTACACCGACACGACGCCGCCCGCGGACCGGCCCTCCCACTCCGGGCACCCCCACATGACCGACCGCTGCGCATCCGATAGATCCTGCGAACTGTTCATCACGGCCTGCGTCACGTACGGCCCCACCTGGTCGGTCCACCACACGTTTTGCGTGACCGCCGCCCCGCTCCCGTTGTCCGGCAGGTCCTGCCGGGCGACCGGGATCGTCTGCTTGTAATCCCCCGCGTACATCGTGAACGCGAGCCCCACCTAAAGCAGGTTCGACACGCACTTGGTCGCGTTCGCGCTCCGCCGCGCGTTGCTCAGCGCGGGCAGCAGGATCGAGATCAGCAGCGCGATGATCCCGATCACGACCAGCAACTCGACCAGCGTAAAACCGAAACGAGTACGGCGTGACCGGCACATAGAGCGATCCTCCCGTACCTTCCCTGTAACTAGGTTATATAAGAGTCAGGGAAACGCCAATGGAGAAATGTCCGAACCCTAAGATGAATGCGGACTGCCCCGAAATAGATGTGACCCTCAGACCCCCGGTTTCACGGGTCCGGCATGTTGAACGTATCCCCCTGCGAGATGTCCCCCGTCAAAAACCCCTTCTTGAACCACGCCATCCGCTGCGCCGCCGACCCGTGCGTGAACGAGTCCGGCACCACCGTCCCCCGTGCCCGCTTCTGGATCGTGTCGTCCCCCACCGCGAACGCCGCCTTCAGCGCCTCCTCGATGTCCCCAGCCTCCAGCCACCGCTTCTGCTTCTGCGCGTGGTGCGCCCACACGCCCGCGTAAAAGTCCGCCTGCAGCTCCAGCCGCACCGACAGCTCGTTCGCCCGCCGCTTGTCGCCCCGGCTCTCGCGCTGCACCTTGTCCGTCGCCCCTAGCAGCCGCTGCACGTGGTGCCCCACCTCGTGCGCGATCACATACGCCTGCGCGAAGTCCCCCGGCGCCCGGTACCGCGTCTCGAGCTCCCGGAAGAACTGCAGGTCGATGTACAGCTTGAAGTCCCCCGGACAGTAGAACGGCCCGACCGCGCTGGACGCGCTCCCGCACGCCGACTGCACCTGCCCCGTGAACAGCACGAGCTTGGGGTTCTTGTACGTCCACCCCCGCCGGCGGAACAGGTCCGTCCACACGTCCTCCGTGCTCGCCAGCACCGTGCTGACGAACTGCGTCATCCGGTCGTTCGCCGGCGTCTGCTGGACCGATCCGGACTGCGCCGCCCCGCCCTGCGGCCCCACCGGCCCGAGGTTCTGCGGCGGCCGCCCCGTCACGAAGTAGACGATCAACCCGATCACCAGCGCGACGATCCCGCCCCCGCCCGCCATGACCCCGCCGCTCATCCCGCGGCGGTCCTCGATGTTGTCCGACTGTCGTTCGCCTTCCCAGCGCATAAGCTCGCTCCGCGTCAGTGTGTGCGCCCGGATTGTTGGCCGACCCCGCGCGACCCGTCAACGCCCGAAACGAGGAACGCGGGAGGCCCGTCCAATGACGAACCTCCCGCGTCACGCGAAAATCGACCACCGTGCACTCACCCGTCCGCTCCCTCACGCCCGCCGAGAGGTCGCTGGGCGGCGTCGCGGCAACTCCGCGAAGTCACCTCCCTACCGCGCGTACTCCACCGTCCGCACCTCGCGGATCACCGTCACCTTGATCTCGCCCGGGTACGTCAGGTCGTCCTCGATCTTCTTGGCGATGTCGCGCCCGAGCTTGGCCGTCACCTTGTCGTCGATCGTCCGCGCGTCCACGATCACGCGCACCTCGCGCCCGGCCTGGATCGCGTACGCCATCCGCACGCCCTCGAACCCCTTCGCCAAATCTTCCAGTTCCTGCAGCCGCTTCACGTACCGCTCCAAACTCTCGCGCCGCGCGCCCGGCCGGCTCGCGCTGATCGCGTCGGCGGCCATGATGATCGGCGTGTACGGCGTCGTCGCCGGCACGTCGCCGTGGTGGCCCGCCGTCGCGTTCAGCACGGCCTCGGACTCGTTGAACTTCTTCAGGAACTCCATGCCGATCTGCGGGTGCCCGCCCTCGGTCTCGTGGTCCATCGCCTTGCCGATGTCGTGCAGCAGGCCGGCCCGGCGGGCGAGCGTGCCGTCGAGGCCCAGCTCGTCGGCGATCGTCTGCGACAAATACGCGACCTCCATCGAGTGCCGCAGCACGTTCTGCCCGTAGCTCGTCCGGTACGCCAAGCGCCCGAGCATCGGGATGACCGCCTTGGGGATGTTCGGGAGGTTCGCCTCCTGGATCGCCTCCTTGCCGATCCGCATCAGTTCCTCGTCCATCTCCTTGGTGACCAGCGCGTGCACCTCCTCGATGCGGGCCGGGTGGATGCGCCCGTCCTGCACGAGCCGCTCGAGACTGATCCGCGCGATCTCCCGTCGCACCGGGTCGAAGCAGCTCACGACGACCACGCCCGGCGTGTCGTCGATGATCACGTCCACGCCCGTCGTCTTCTCGAAGCTGCGGATGTTCCGCCCCTCGCGCCCGATCACGCGGCCCTTCATGTCGTCGGACGGGATCTGCACCGTGCTGACCGTGTGGTCGCTCGTCTGGTCCGCCGCGTACCGCTGGATCGCCGCCAAGATGATGTTCCGGCTCTTCTCCCGCCCCTCCTCCTGGGCCTGTTCGGTCATCCGCTGGATCAGCGCCCCGCACTCGCCCTTGCACTCGTCCTCGATCCGCTGGAGCAGCAGCTCGCGGGCCTGGTCGTAGTTCATGCCGGCGATCTGCAGGAGGCGGTTCTTCTGGTCCTTCAGCACGGCATCCAGCTCGTTCTCCTTGGCCTGCAACTGGCGGTCGCGGAGCGTCAGCCGGCCGTCGAGCTCGTCGAGGTGCTTCTCCTTCACGCTCAGCGTGTCGAGCTTGCGGTCGAGCGTGTCCTCGCGCTTGGCCAGGCGCTGTTCCTGCTCCTTGATCTCCCGCTTGGTCGCCTCGGACTCCTTGTCGAACTGCTCGCGGATCGTGCGCTGCTTGTCCTTGGCCGCCAGTTCGATCTCCCTCGCCTTCGCCTCGGCCGCCAGCCGGCTGGTCTCCGCGTGCTGGGCGGCCTGCTGCTTGGCCTGCTCGACGATGTTCTTGCCGGTGAAGATCAGGAGGGCGTAGGCGGCGACGGCGCCGATGGCGACGCCGATCAACACCCATAGGGTCGGATTCATGGTGCGATTCCCCAGTCTGCGGTCCGCACCCGCCGCGCCGGCGCGCACCCGTCACAGATCGAAGGGCGCTCGCCCGCGCGGCAACGCGGCCGCGGGTTCATCCAGCGGATGGATTGGGGAAGGTGACTGACGCGCCTGCGCGCGACGTCCGCCGACGGCGCGGGATCAGCCCAATCGACCGAATCGGTCGACCGGGTCCGAGCCCTGCCACTCATGGGCGGCGTCGTAACGTGGGAAGCGAGGTGGGTCCCGTGACGGGAGAGGCGTGACGGCGTCGGCGACCTGGCGCCATGTCGCGCGCCGTGCGGGCTGCCGCACGGCGACCGCCGGCACCGGGCGCGCGGGACGGGCACCCTCGCACAACCAGCCCAGGGCCAGTTGGCAGAGGACCCACACCACGGCCACGGCCGCGACGACGGTCAAGACTTGCGCGAGTTGGACTCCGATCGGATCCACGATTCGTATCCCGGTCTCACATGCCGGCGGAGCGAACCGGGCCACTTTCGCGGCCCGACTCACACCCCGGCGCGGGGGTGCGTCAATAACCTTGTCCCGGGCGGCGGCCATCCGCTGATCAACCGTCCCGCCCGCCGCCGACAATCGTTTGCGACCAGCAAGATCGCGCGCGAATCACCGGCGGAGAATTACTCGTTTCACTGTAGTCCCCGCGCGGGTGGTTTGCAAGGTGAAGCCGAGGTGTGAGCCCGATGAAGAGACGGGGGGAGCCCGGTGCTCTCGGCGCGAAATGGCCGCGCCTTGCCGGCGTTCCTATCCTGTCCCGCTCTGCGCCGCGGAGGGCTCTGCGGCGTGCCACGCCCGATAACTCACGCCCCGCGCCGGTTGTGCCGATCGATACGATTGATCCGGCATCCGGCCCCGTCCCGGTCCCCCGATCGCCCGGCCATTCAATGCCCGGGTGGCCGCCGGGTTGTACGTTTGAAGTTCCGACCCCTTCATAGCCGCCGGCGGCAGCCGCCGGTTGTGCAGAGGAACGAACCCGCTTCGCTGTTCAGACGAAGCGCCCTCTGGAGGATGTGCAGTTGCAGGATGTGACGCCCAAGTCGACCGCCCGTGAGACCCAACGCCTCGCCCCCGTGCGCGCCGCCGCCCGCATGGCCGTTGAGACGCTCGAGGACCGCACCCTCTTCGCCTGGGGCGCGTACCCCACGCTCACCGGCCAGGCCGCCGCCGCCGCCAGCTACCCCACCGTCACGGGCGCCGGCTACTCGATCGCCGTCATCGACACGGGCGTCGATTACATGCACCCGGCGCTCGGCGGGGGGTTCGGCGCGGGCCACAAGGTCATCGGCGGGTACGACTTCGTCGACGACGACGCCGACCCGATGGACACCGACGGCCACGGCACCGGCACCGCCGGCGCCGCCGCCGCCCTCCCCTTCACCTACAACGGCGCGACATACCAGGGCGCCGCCCCCGGCGCCAACATCGTCGCGCTGCGCGCCGATTCCGGCGGGTTCGGCTGGAACAAGGAAGCCCCGTACGCCGAATCCGCCCTCCAGTGGGTCATCGCCCACATCCAGGCCGGCAACGCCTACAACATCGTCTCGGTCAACATCTCCAACGGCAAAGGCCACTACGTCAGCGCGACCAGCGAGAGCCCCTGCGCCGACGAGTTCCAGACCCTCTACAACCTCGGCATCGTCGTCGTGAACTCGTCGGGCAACAACGGCATCCAGAACGGCGTCCCCGGTATCGAGTACCCCGGCGCAGAGCCCACCGTGTACTCGATCGGCGCCCACGACCTCTCCGACAACATCTGGACCAGCACCGAGCGCGGCGAGATGATGGACATCCTCGCCCCGGGCGTGAGCGTCCCGCTGCCGTACTGGCTCAGCCCCGCCGCCAACCCGACCGCCACCAACCGCCACATCTACCTACAGGCCACCGGCACCAGCTTCGCCGCCCCGTTCGTCGCCGGCATGATCGCCCTGATCAAACAGGTCAACCCGTCGCTCACGGGCCACCAGATCATCGACGTGATCAAGCAGACCGGCGCGAACAAGTACGACGCGGTCACCGGACTTTCTTGGCCCCGCGCCAGCGTCAACGCCGCCATCGCCTCGGTCTACAACGCCGGCGACGACCAGTACGAGGACAACGACACGCTCAACGCCGCCGTCACCCTGTCGTTCACCAACGATGCGCTCTCGGCGACCAACCTCAAGCTCCTCCAGGGCGACGCCGACTTCTACCGCTTCGTCCTCGGAGCCCGCGCCGACGTCTCCTTCGGCCTCACCACGAGCGGCGGGCAGTTCACGCCCAGCTGGACCCTGTTCGATTCCAACGGCACCACGCTCCGCAACCTGTCGGCTTCGGACCTCGTCCGACTCCCGGCCGGCACGTATTACGTCCGCGTCAACGCCCCGGCGTCCACCCTCACCGGCACCTACGCGATCAGCCTGGCGCGCACCGTCGACGACACGCTCAACAACAACTCCCAGGGCAACGCCGCCACCATCACGCTCACCGGCGGCACCGGCAGCGTGACCGGCGTGCGCATGCTGTCGAACGTCGACGACTACTTCAAGTTCACGATCGGCGCGACCAGCGACGTCGACCTGACCGTCACCTACGGCGGCGCAACTGCCTTCCCGTCCGCCTATCTGCTTTCCACCGCCGGCGCGGTCCTCGGCACGTTCACCGCGGGCTCGTTCTCCCCGCAACTCGTCGCCGGCACGTATTACATTCGCGTGACCTCGGGCGTGAACCTGATCGGCACGTACTCGGTGTCCGTCGACACCGAGACCGTCGTCGTCCCCCCGCCCCCGGCCGGCACGCCCGGCGAGGGTGGCACCGGCAACGGCATCGCCTACGACTCGTCCGGCAACCTCCACTTCGCCTGGTACGACGAGGCCACCGGCACCCTCAAGTACGCCAAGCGATCCGCCGCCAAAGTCTGGGGCGCCGTCGAGACCGTCGACGCCAGCCCGCTCACCGGGCAGTTCGTCTCCCTCGCCCTCGACAACCTCGGCCGCCCCGGCATGGCCTACCTCGACTCGGTCAACGCCGACCTGAAGTACGCCCACTGGAATGGCTCGACGTGGGACGTCCGCGTCGTCGACTCGAACAAGATCACCGGCTACTACCCGTCGATGAAGTACGACGCCGCCGGCCGCCCGGTCATCAGCTACTACTACAAGACCGGAGGGGACCTCCGCGTTGCGGTCGGCGACTCCGCCGACGGCAACACGTTCACCGTCACCGCGATCGACACCGGCAACGACGTCGGCCGGTACTCCAGCCTCGCTCTGAACCTGCTGTCGGGCCGCTGGGCCACCGCCTACGAGGACACGACGACCGGCCGGTTCAAGTACGCCGAGCAGGGCAAGAGCGCCTGGGCCGTCATGACCGTTGACGCCGCCACGAAGTACGGCGGTGGGTTCATCTCCCTCGCGTTCAGCCCCGTCACCAAGCGCCCGGCGATGAGCTACTACGACGCCTACAACGCCGACCTCAAGTTCGCGACCTACAACGGCTCCGCCTGGTCCGCCCGCGCCGTCGCGAGTAAGGGCTCGGTCGGCCTCTACTCCAACCTCCGCATCAACGCGGCGGGGGTGGCCGACATCCTCTACTTCTCCAAGACGACCGACAGCGTCTTCCGCGCCACCGCCACGAGCGCAGCCGCGTCGGCCTGGGGCTTCACCGAGGCCGTCCCCGCCGGCGCCGGCCGCTGGATCACCCGCGCCAACACGACCGCGGGCGCGGAAACCCTCGCCGTGCTGAAGGGGACGGATTTGGAGATCCTGGACGTGTGACCGGCGCCCGCGCCCGTCTCCCCCATCCACCGTCCCTCACCGTCATCCTGAGGTACTCCGAAGGATCTAGCCCCGAACGTAAGGGCCCGCCGCTCGTGCCCGTCGTTCTCGACGGCAGAACGCCAGCGTAGAGCGGGCCCCTGACTACCGTCCAGATCCCTCGGAGTACCTCGGGATGACAGTTCCGACGGGCCTCGTGTGAATGCGCAGCCTAGTTCGGCGCTGCCGCCCCCGGCCTTCCCGCCGGCGTCACCAATCCCGTCGCCGGCTTCCAATTCCCGCCCGCGATCCCGTTGATCAGATACACCGTCGGCTTCGGCGACCCCGCGGGCACCTTCAGGTCCGGCACGTCGTACCGCTTGTACACCTTGTCCAGGATGTCCTTCTGGAACGGCGCGAGTTTCGGGTCCAGTCCGAACCAGAAGTAGACCACCCGCCGGTCCTTGAACGCCGGCAGCAGCTTCGTCAGCCCCGCCTCCGTCGTCGTCTCCAGGCCGCCCATCCCGTCGGCCAGGATGTACCGGTCCGCCAGCCACGGCAGCGCGTGGTGTACGCCCGGCAGGGGGGCGTCGTCCTCCGTCCGGTTCGACGCGTGCAGGTCGGTCAGGATCACGTCGCGCGGGTCCGTCGCCACCTCCAGCGCTTTGGCCCACGCCGGGCCCATCACGCCGCTCTCCTTCACCGGCGGCGCCGCGTGCAGCGTCCGCTCGCCCATGCGGAACAAGAACGGCCCAACCGCCGCCAGCGGGATTAGCGCCGCCGTCGCCCACCCGGCCCGGTCGAACATCCCCGGGACGAACCGCCGGTCGCCCGCGCCAGGCCGCCACCCCGCCACCGTCAGCCACGCCAACAGCCCGCCCGCCAGGATCGCGGCCGGCAGCACCAGCGTGTACTGCCAGAACTCCCACGTCCGCGCCAGCCCCGGGAACAGCGCGGTTAGCGCCACCTGCGCGGCCAGGAGCGACAGCACCACGCGGCCCAGCGCCCGCCGGCTCCGCTCGTCGCTCGCGCGCGACAGCCGCCGCGACCACGCCCGCCACAGCACCAGCCCGACCGCCCCCAGCACCAGCGCCGGCATCGTGAACAGGTCGAGGAAGTTGTGCTTGAGCGACTTGAAGTCCGACACCGACTTGCCGAGCAGCGCGTACTGCTGCCCCGTCGTCAGTGGCTTCCCGTCCGCGCTCACCTCGACCGCCGCCCCCGTCAGGTCGCCCAGCCCCCGGTTGTTCATCTTCAGGTAGAAGACGATCAGCGCCATCATGAGCAGCGGGACGAGGATCAGCACGATCGACGACACGATCGGCCGCGACGGCCCGGCGTCTTCTTCCTCACTTTCAACGCCTTCAACCTCCACCACCGCCGGCCGCTCCATCCGCTGGAACAAGTGCGCTACACCGAGCATCGCCGCAAAGAAAAATGCCGGCCAGTCCGTCAGGCACGCCAGCACCGTCCCGAAGATCACGATGAAGAAGTTGACGGCCGAGCCCGGCTTGCGCGACCAGCCGAGGTACCCGTGCGCGACGATCAGCATCAGCGCCGCCGCGAGCGGGGCGGGCGTGATCACCTGCGCGTAATAGGCCGTCATCGGCATCAGCGACGCGACCGCCAGCACCGCCAGCGCCGGGGCCGACCCGCACACGCGCTTGACCAGCCCGAACAGCAGCAGCAGCGCCAGCACCGTGCACGCGAGCGGGAACGCCCGCAGCACCCGGTCGGTCGGCATCGGGTCGCCGCCCTCGATCAGCGCGAACAATTTGACCCACCCCGCCAGCGCCCACGTCGTCAGCGGCGGCTGGGTCGGGTCCAGCACCCGCGACGTCTCAAACCCCTTGCCGGCCGTCACGTACACGCCCCCGTTCAGCCGTACGAACCCCTCGGTCGCCAAATTCCGCGCCGCGATCGCGTTCTGCGCCGTCTTCCAGTCGTGCTTGCGGTCCATCGGGTGGTTGAGCGTCAGCCACATCCCGCCCGCCCAGATCGCGATGAACAACATCGCCCAGATCGAGTACCCCCCGCGCATCGCCGGCAGCGCCGCAGGCTCGGCGCGCGTCGTCGTCGTCGTCGCGGCCGCCGGCGCGCCCTTGTCCTTCCGCTTCTTCTCCCCCGGCGGCGGCAGGTGGATGATCTGTGCCTTCGAGTTCTGCACCGGCACCGGCGTCGGCCCCGCGCCGCCCGGTCCGCCGTCCCGCCGGACCGGCGCGTGCATCGCCGTCACCTCCGGCTCCGTCGGCGCCTCGGCCAGCGGGATCTCCAGGGGCTCGTCCATCAATCCCTTCGCCGGCCCGCCCGGCGGCCGGATCGGCGTCAGCGCCGTCGGCGGGGGTTCCACCGGCTCGAGCCCCCGCGCGGCGGGCGGCGTCATCGCCGTCGGCGGCTCCAGCAACGTCGGCGGCTCGGTCGACGGCCCGGTCTCGGGCGTCACGTCGATCACCTCGTCCCTCGGCCCGCCCCCGCCGCGCGCCGGCCGAACGACCGTCCGCTCGCCCGCCGCGGCCACGTCCGGCGTCGTCAGGGTCGCCGGCGTCTTGCTGAACGGCGACTCCGGCGTCGCCTCGGGCGGCAACTCGATCCGGATCGGCTCGCGGGACGGCGCGGCATTGCCCGCCACCCCCGCCACTGGCCCCGCCGCGTCCGGCCGAAATCCGATCGCCTGCCCCTCGCCCGCCTTGGGTGCCGCCGAACTCACCGGACGCTTCACCCCCGCCCCCTGCACCGGCGGCCGCGCCCCGCTCTGCACCGGCCGACCACTGACCCCCGCCGGGCGCGCGGGCGCGTCCGGTGGCGCGTCCGGCGCCCCCCGGGTCAACGGCCACGCCTGCGGCGCCGCAGGCGTCGCCGGCGGCACCCGCCGCGCCCCCACGTTCTTCCGCGCGTCCGCGATCGCCGGGTCCGGCAACGACCCGTCCGCCGGCGGGTGCACGGGCGGCGGCGTCGGGGTCGGTACCGACGGCACGGCCCCGCCCCGCGCAGCCCCCTCCCCGGGCGCAGACGACGACGGGTCCGACGATTCGGGCTTACGGTCTTCCATGACGTCCTCGTAAAGCGGTTGGCCCAGTCGCGAGCCGGATCACCCCAAAGACTACCGCGCCACCCACATCGATGCGAGCAAGCCCTTAAAGCATCGCAGGGCACACGCACGCGGGGCGCAACCACACCATGCTCTTGCACCCGCCGCTCGCGGCTTAGCGACTGAAAATCAAACCCGTTCTTCCTCTGTGCCTCTGTGTCCTCTGTGGCTATTCCGACGACGTCACACGATCGGCGCCCGCCCCAGCGACCGCCGGATCACCGTGATCTGCCCCGCGTGCATCGACAAATGCGTCGCCCCCAGGAACGTCACCAACTGATAGACGTTTCCGAACATCGGGTGCGGCTTGGGCAGCGCCTCGTCCAGCCGCTCGACCGGCAGCGCTTTCACCGCCTCGATCATCAAATCCCGGTGCGCGTCGAACAGCGGCAACAGCCCCGCCACGTCCCCGTACTCGGCCAGTTTCGGCGCCGCCTCGTCCCGCGCGAACCGCGCCTCGAACCCCGCCGGCAGCGCCGGCTGCTGATCCGCCGGCACCCCCAGCCGCGTCAGCCCGCTCCGCTCCGTCATGATCAGATGCCCGATGATCCACGCCGCGCAGTTCCCCGCCGGCACCACCCGGTGCAAGTACTCCGCCGGCGTCAGATCGTCCGCGTACCGGTGCAACACCATCTTCCCCGTCCCCAGCGCCGACATGAGCACGTCATGAGCAGTAGGCATAGTGCCGCGATCATAGACCGCCGCGCCCGACCCGTCGAACCAACCCGCGATCGCGCCACCATTCCAAAAGAGAAACCCCGGGACGAATCCCGGGGTCTCGCTCTTCTTTGCGCTCTTCGCGTCTTTGCGGCAACCAACCCGATCGCCGAACTCACGCGTACGTGATCGTGATGATGTCGCCCTGACCGAAAATGTTATCCCCGTCGATCACGTAGTTCACCGGGTCCGCGATCTCCTGCACCGCGCCCGCCGGCCCGTGCTTCACCGTCACCGTCAGCGTCTTGCCGTTCCCGATCACGAACCGCCCGATGTGCGTGGCCGACAGCGTCACGCCCCACGACCGGAAGAACTCGCCCAGCGTGATCGTGCCCGCCTCCAGGTCGTGGAAGTGAATCCGGCCCTCTTGGCCCGAGTGCACGTGAAGCCGCGCGAACGTGTTCGCCAGCGTCCGGCTCTGGAAGTCGCCGATCCCGCCCTGCAGCACCACGTCCTCCAGGTCGCCGTCGCCGTCCGTGTCGATCTTGACGATCAGGTCCGCGTGGTCGTGCACGGCGTACGCGTCCTCGCCGTCGCTGATCTCCTGCGCCGTCGCCACGCGCGTGTGGTTCTCGCGCGGGACGATGTCGCCGGCCGCCCGGTCCGTGATCACGTCGTCCGGGTTCCCGCCCGCGTTCTGCCACCCGCGGTCGTCCAGCACGTCGTTCCCCGCCCCGCCGGTCAGCGTGTCCTGCCCGTTGTTGTCGTTGAGCGTGATCGACTGCCGCCCGCCGACGAGCCAGTCGTTCCCGTCCCCGCCGTCCAGCGAGTCGTTGCCGGCGAAGTTCGTCGGGTTCGCCCCGCCCTGGATGAACAGCACGTCCTCGTTGTCGCCGCCCAGCGTGTCGTCGCCGGCCTCGCCGAACAGCGTGTCGTTCCCGGCGTCGCCGTACACCATGTCGTTGCCGATGTACCCGAGGAGCGAGTCGTTACCCGCGCCGCCCTCGATCAGGTCCTGCCCGCGCCCGCCTAACACCGTGTCCGCGCCGTTCCCGCCGTTGATCGAGTCGTTGCGGCTCGACCCCTTGATCAGGTCCGCATCATCCCCGCCCAGGAATACCGCCCCGGCGAGCCCGCCGGTCAGCGAGTCGTTCCCCGCCCCGCCCGTCAGCGTCGCCCCGCGGCCCGAGATGATGCCGAGGTTGTCGTTGAGCGTGATCCCGTCCGCCCCGCCCAGTCCGTACATCTCGATCCGCTTGATCGTGCCCGCGTCGAACTTCGTGCCCACCCCGTTCTCGATCACGATGATCTTGCTCGCCCGCTTCAGGTCGCGCTGGATCGTGATCGCGTCGTCCCCGCCCGTCCCGGTCACCGCCAGCGTCCCCCGCGCCGACACGACCGCCGACAACATCACCCGCGTCTCGAGCGACTCGACCGCCGCCCCCGCCCCCGCCGCCGCCCTCACCGCCGACGCAATCCGAACATCCGACGCCGCCACAGACATCTTCGAAGACACCGACATATTCTCTGCCTCCAGCCGCCCCGCGCGCGAGCAGGGGGGCGGCAACCGTATGAGAAAACGCGACTCCACTCCGGGCGGCCCGCATTATGCGCACCCCCGCCCCGCCGACCAGCACGCCGACCCTATTCTTTCGGCCCCCGCCGCACGCCGGGATGAGTTTCGGTGAGGCCCGATACGCGCCCGCGTTCGCGGGGCTCCCAAACAGACGTCGCGTGTTCGATCCTGTTTCAGCGGGGCGGCAACGTAGGGGGAATACTGACCCGCGACGACGAGCGCTCGTTTAGCCGCGACCCGAAGGGCAAGCGACAGCGCAGCCCGAAGGCGAGCGCGCCGGCGCGGCGAGGGCGATGCCTTCAGTTCGTCGCGAGAAACATGATTTCCCCAACCTCGATCCCACGCCGGAAGTAGAGCCTATGGGGCGGCGTCCACCCTCACTCGTTCACCCAATACACCGGCTCCCCCTCGAAAATGCTCTCGATCGCCTCCCCCAACTGGACGACCTCGCGCGCGACGAACTCATCTCGCCACGAGCGGCTCCGCGTCCCGGACGCCACCTGATGGAAGACGTACGATGACAATGCATGCAGGGCCGCCGCCAGCCGCCGGTCGATCGACGCCTGGTCCTGAAGTCCCAGGTACACCTCCCACAACGCGCCGACGAGGCGCGCCATCCGCTCCGCACCCGGGTCGTCCCCAGAGCGCACGCAAACGGGCAGGCCTTCCTCGCCCTGCGCCTCCCGCATGATCAACGTCTGCGCCGCTTCGAACGTCAACTCCATGATTGCCATTCTCCGGGAACCGACACCCTACCGCGGGCCTCGTCCCCGCGAATCCCCAGCGGCCACTTCCTCACCTATGTGGGCCAGTCGGTGAGGCCGCACAACCGCTCCGCGTCTTCCTTCGTCGGGAGCGCGCGATCCTTCCCGAAGTGTTCCTCCGCCAGCCGCCGCACCGCCGGACTGCAAACCAGTTTTGCGCGAAGGTGTTCAATGTGCCTTGCCTTCAGCGCGATGCATACGAACCGGCGCGACTTA
Organism: Tepidisphaeraceae bacterium; assembly: GCA_035627895.1. GTDB lineage: Bacteria > Planctomycetota > Phycisphaerae > Tepidisphaerales > Tepidisphaeraceae > DASPKW01. The sequence goes on from DASPKW010000320.1 coordinate 42,424, forward strand.
CGGTGCCGTCCAATCACGGTGACCGAGTCGAGCGTGCCCCAAAACGCGTCGATCACGTAGACCTTTGCGCCCGCGCGAAAGTGCTTCGTGCCACGGCGGGGTTCGCCGCCTTCGGGACCGATCAGGCACGGATCCTTGATGTTCCCGACCGCGGCCCAAATGGCAGACGCTTCGGATTGTTCGGTTTCCGTCGCCATGGCCCACATAACGGACCGACGTTCAGCGGCCGGGCGGGCACCGGACGCACTTGCGAATGACGAGGACCGCGACGCCCGCCCGGTCCACTGCAATGTCTGGTTATACCGCAGGCCGGGCCGCCGGGGTTCATGACCGCCGCGGCTGATCCTCCCAAGCGACCGAAGGATCGAACTCGCGGT
>DASPKW010000321.1:0-7546 GCA_035627895.1 Tepidisphaeraceae bacterium
AGAGCCCGCAGAGGGCGGATGAGCGGCCGGGCGGCACAAGCCCCTCGCGCAATGCCCGTCCCTCGTCCACCGGAACGACCCCGCCGCACGCCCGGCGGGGCCCGGTCGAACGCCCACCCCGCGCCCCGGCGTGCGGCGGGGGCGGCCGCCGGTGTTGCGCGTGGCAATCCTATCTCATGAACCTTCGGCGTCGAACCGCGCGACCGCCGGGCTTCGCGCAGCGGCTCCCCCCTTGCACGCCGAAGCGTCAGCTCCGAGCGCCGCGGGCGCGGGCGCACCGCGGCATTCGTCCCGCACGCTGAAGCGTGCCCTACGCGTGAACCCGGCGTGAACTCCGAGCGCCGCGTGCGGGCAAACCCCCTTCACCCTCACGCCTCGACCGGCGAATCTTCTAACCGGGCGCAACACATGCATCCTCGCCCTCCCCCACCGCCCCCGCTACAATCCCCCACCGTGCGCCTCCCGATCGTCGACCCCACCCGCCCCGCCGCCACCCCCGCCCCCCCGGGCTTCGAGACCGGGCCGCGGTCGATCGGCGCCGTGCGCGTCCTCCGCATTTCCGTCACCGACCGCTGCAATTTCCGCTGCACCTACTGCATGCCCGCCGGCGGGGTCCGCTGGCTCGCCAAGGACGACATCCTCTCGTTCGAGGAGATCGCCGAGATCGTCCGCGCCGCGATCGACGCCCACGGCATCCGCCGGTTCAAGCTCACCGGCGGCGAGCCCACGCTCCGCCACGGCATCGTGGACCTCGTCCGCCTGCTCCGAAAGATCCCCGGCGTCGACGACCTCTCCCTGACCACCAACGGCGCACTGCTGGAGGACCTCGCCGGCCCCCTGCGCGAGTCCGGCCTCGACCGCGTCACCGTCAGCCTCGACAGCCTCCGCCCGGACCGCTTCGCCGCCATCACCCGCACCGGCGACCTCGCCCAGGTCCTCCGCGGCCTCGACCGCGCCCAGTCCGTCGGCTTCCGCTCCCTAAAGGTCAACTGCGTCACCATGCGCGGCGTCAACGACGACGAGATCCCCGACTTCGCCCGCCTCACCCTCGCCCGTCCCCTCACCGTCCGCTTCATCGAGTACATGCCCCTCGGCGACGCCGCCCTGCTCGAATCCGGCAACCCGTTCGTCGCCACGACGAGCCCCGACGGCGCCACGCGCTACACGACGCACCCGATCGACCCCTCCTCCCCTCATCCCCTCACCCCCTCCTCTCCGCCCCAACCCTCCGCCGACGAATCCGGCCCCTCCGCCGGCTGCGGCGCCCAATCCCGGGGCGACGTCTTCCTCCCCGAATCCGCCGCCCGCGAACGCATCGAGCACGACCTCGGACCCCTCCTCCCCGTCGACCGCGCCACCGAGCCCGGCGTCGGTCCCGCGACCGTCTACCGCCTCGCCCACTCCGCCGGCCGGATCGGCTTCATCAGCGCCATGTCCGAGCCCTTTTGCTCGACCTGCAACCGCCTCCGTCTCACCGCCAGCGGCGTCCTCCGTTCCTGCCTTTTCGACGGCGGCGAAATCGACGCCCGGGCCATCCTGCGGTCGCCGCTCACGGCTTCCGACCGCCGCGCGGCGCTCGCCCAGGCTATGACCGACTGCGTCGCCTTGCGCCCGACGGTGCATTCCGTGCACGGCAACGCGCAGATGAGCCGCATCGGGGGATGAGCGAAATTCGAATGACGAAATTCGAAGCTCGAATTAAATCCGAAGGACGAAGCACGAACGTCGAAACCAGAACGCCCTCGGACGTCCTGTTTCGTCATTCGTCCTTGGTCCTTCGTCATTGATTCGTTCTTCGGGTTTCGACATTCGTCATTTCCCTATCTTCTTCATCGCCAGCTTCGCCTCCTCCTTCACCTCCGGGTCCGCCAGGAACTTCTCCACGATTCCCGCCGCGCGTCCGTCCTTCCAGTTCGACACCGCCGCGAGCAGCAAGCGCTTTTCGTCCGCCGACTTCACCAGCGCCGCCGCTTCGACGAACCCGTCGACCTTCTCCCCCCTGCCCGCCGCGTCGCCGAGTTGCCGGAGCGCCCCGCGGAGCGCGATCGCCCGCGGGACGTCCTTCGCATCCCCCTGCCGCGCGACTTCCAGCAGCGCCGGCGCCGCCGACGCGTCCGCCCACCCCGCCAGCGCCCGCAGCGCCGCATCCCGCACCGCCGGCTCGCCGTCCGCCAGCGCTTCTTTGAGCACGCCCAGCGCCGCCGGCCCACCCACGCCGCCCAGCACGCGCGCGAGCGACGCCCGCGCCACCGCCGACTTCTCCGCCCGATACGCCGTGACCACCGGCACCGCCCGAGTCGGCGGATCAGGGTTCCGCGACGCCACCGCGATCGCCGCCAACTCCGCAGCCCGCCGGACGTCCTCGTCCGCCGCCGAAGCGGTCAGGGCGAGCAGCTCGCCGAGTTGGTCGGGCCCGCCGAGCGCGCCCACCGCGTCGATGGCCGCGCGGGCCGACTTGGGGTCGTCCGATTTCGCCGATTGCGCGAGTGCGGGGACGGCCGCGGTGGCCCAGCGATCGGACAGCACGCGAATCAGCGTCAAGCGCGTCGGTTGGTCCGCCTTCGCGAGTTCGCCCGCCATCGCCCGGTCCGTTTCCGCCCCGCCGCCGAGTTGCACCAACGCCGCCCGCGCGGCCACCGCGATCCCGGCCGTTCGAGGCGACTCCGGCGTCGTCGCCCAATCCAGCAACTGAGAGACGTCAGCCACACCGCCCGCCTTCGCGAACAGGCGCGCCGTCGCTGGCGTGATCAGCGGGTCGGTCCACTGAGTCGACAGCCGAGCCACCCAGTGTCCCACCTCGCGATCGGCCTCCGTCCTGACCCGCCCGGCCAGCGCGTCGAGAAAGACCGCCACCACCTCGCGGTCGCGTGCCAGGTCGGCCCCGTTCATCTCCGCCACCTGTTGCGCCATCTCCAGGTTCGGCCGCCGCATCATGGCCGCGATCGCGGTCCGCGCGAGCGCCGGGTCGTTGCCGGTCAGCGCCCGCGCCGCCGCCCAGCCCGCCCGTTCTCCGCCGACCCCGATCAACCCCGCCAACGCCCCCCGGCGGACGACCGGATCGTTCTCCGGCCGCATCAACTCCTCGAACGCCTTCCGCGCGGGCTCCGAGTTCCCCAGCGCCGCCGCCCGTTCGGCCCACTCTAGCAGCGCCAAGTCTGCCGTCCGCCACCGCCCGCGCGCCTGGTTGATCGGGGGATACGCCTCCGGCGTCCCGAGCTTCGCCAGCGCCCCGAGCGCCGCCTCGACCACGGCCGCGTCCGGGTCGCGCACGCGCTTGGCGATCGCCTCGACCTGCCCCGCCTCCGCCCGGCTCCCAAGGGTATTGAGGATGTTCACCGCCGCCCGGCCCTTCGCGAGCCCTAGCCCACGCGCCAGCGCCTGCCCCGCCTGCGCCGACGGCATCCGCCCGATCGCGTAACACGCCAAGTGCGAGTCCCGCTCGTCCGCCAGCATCCGCTCGAGCACACCCAGCGCTCGATCCCCGCCCACCACCCACAGCGCCTGACACGCCCGCACTCGTCCCTCCCAAGTCGTCCCGTCCGCCTCGAGCAGGCCGACGAGCTTCTCCTCCAGATGCGCGCGCAGCTTGGGATCGCCGCCGGTCTCGCGCACGACGCGCAAGACCGCCGCCGTCGCGTCCTTGTCGGACGTGCTCCCCGCGAGCGCGGCGACGACCTTGTCCACGTCCACAGGCTCGATCGCGGATGCGACCCGCGTCGAGCATGCGAAGATCAGTACTGACGTTTGAAGGAATCGCTTCATTCTCGCTCCGTAGGGTGGGCACTGCCCACCGTTCGCGCGGATCCTGTTCGCCGCGCATCTCCCCGACGCAGGCCGACGGTGGGCAGTGCCCACCCTACAACCGCCACGGTCCCCGCACCGCTCGCGACAGCATCCGGTTCGCCTCCTCATCTCCAACGAACTTCTCCGCCACCGGATCCCACTTCACCTTCCGCCCCAGCCTCAAACAGATGTTCAGGATCAGGCAGATCGCCGTCGCCCTGAACGCCGTCTCGGGGTTCGCAACGGCCGGCTGGCGCGTTTTGATCGAGTTCAGCCAGTTTCCGATGTGCCCGCCCGTGTCGGCCCAGCTCTTCCCGCCTGCGCCGCGCCGCCGCAGGATCTCCCGCGGCTCGGCCGTGACCACGTCCGTGTGGTCGTCCAGCCGGATGTGGCCCTTGTCGCCGGTGAACTTGATGTACCGCTCGCCGAACGCCCCCTTCTGAATCATCCGCATCCGCACCCCGTCCGCGTACGTTGCCGTCACCTCGCCCGTGATCGGCGTGTCGCTCATCGCGCCCGGGTCCCAATTCGCGCTTCCCTCGAACTCCACCGGTCCGGTGTGATCGCTATCGTTGCCCCACTGCGCGATGTCCGTGTAGTGCACCCCCATGTCCGTCAGCCACCCCTCGGCCGTGTCGTAGAACAGCTGCCACTGCTGCATTCGCGCCGCGTTGTACTCGTGCCACGGCGTCTGCCCGAGCCACATGTCCCAGTCCAGCCCCGCCGGCACCGGCTCGTCCTTCCGCGGCTTGACGGCCGTGCCCGTCCAGCACTGCCACTCGATCTCCGTGAGCTTCCCGATCAGGCCCTTGCGCACGCACTCGACGACGAACCGGTACGAGTCGACGCTCCGCCGCTGGTGACCGGCCTGGTAGATCGCGCCGGTGCGGTTGGCGGCGTTCACGATCGCCCGCCCCTCCTCGATCGTCAGGCAGATCGGCTTCTCGCTGTAGACGTCCTTCCCCGCCCGCATCGCCATGATCGACCCCATCCCGTGCCACCGATTTCCCGTCGCGATAAACACGGCCTGCACGTCGCCGCGGCCGAGCAACTCGCGAAAGTCGGGGTGCGCTTTCAGGTCGGCGTTCTTGTAGTGCCCGTCGACGAGTTGCTTGCACTGATCGAGGCGCTTCGCCTGCACGTCGGACGCCGCGATGCAGCGCACTTCCGGGAGCCGCAGGAAGTGCGGGAGGATGCTCCGCGCCCGATTGCCATATCCGATCACCCCCAGCGTCACTTGATTGCTCGGAGCCACCGCGCCGTCCTTGCCGAGCACCCGCGCCGGCACGAAGTACGGCGCGGCGATCGCTGTGGCCATCCCCTTCAGCACCCGACGACGACTCGGCTTCGTCTTCCGCATCTCCGACAGGATACTCCTAATAGCCGCCGGCGGAAGCCGCCGGTCGCGTCGGACGCGCGATCACTCAAACCGCCCTACCACGTCCTCATTTGCCGCCAGGATCTCGTCCAGCGCCCGGTTCGCCAGTGGCACGTTCGTCACGCTCGGGTCCGCCTCGAGGATCTTGTCCAGGGCGTACCGGCTGCGGCTCCGCGCCGCCGCGACGATCGCGGCCGACAGTTCGCACGCGCGGGCGAGCATCGGCACGACGGCGTCGGGCAATGCGAGAGGCGTCGCGACCGGCCCCGCGCCGTCCACGGTCGCCGGCGTCTCCACGAACGTGCCCGCGGGGAGTTGCGGAACCTGACCCGCGTTCACCAGGTTGAGCGCCGACATCGTCATCGGCTTGCCGAGTGTGATCGCCGCCACCAGGTCAGTCGGACGCTCCCACGACGCCTGGGCGAGCAACGCGTCCCACGGGCGCCGGCCCGAGGCCATTTCCGCGAGGGCCGTGACCCACCGCCGATGATCCGCCTCCGAGTCGGAGGCTGCGTACGTCGGCCCGTCCACGCTCGGCACTACGAACCCGCGCACGCACTCGTCGCCCGACGCCGGGAGGTAGCCCGTCTCCGCCAGCACCCGCGCCGATGTCGACTGGCCCGCGTCGCGCCCGGCCGCGAGGCGCTCGCGCAGGCGCGGGTACAGGTCTTCGCCGGTCTCGTATTCCCACAGTTCGAGCACGAACGACAGTCCGCCAATGCCCGCCATCAGGAGATCGTACGCGTGGACGGCGTCGTCGAACGGGTGTTCGATCGGCTCGTCGTGGAACGTTTCCCAGATGGTCTTGTATGCGCGGAGCGATGCGGCCGACACGCCGACTGTCTTGACGCCGGCCTGGTGCGCGGCCGCGCAGGTCCGCTGCACCGGCCCGCCGACGTTGATCAGCCGGGCGCTAGGGCAATGGCGCTTGATCGCTGCGCATAGCGCGTCGGCCCGGTTGACCTCGCGCAGCGACGCCGCCAATCCCGCGACGCCGCCAGTATCGGTAATCAAGTGGGCGGGATCGTGGCGGCGGATGGTCTCTCGGTCGACGGTGGCTCGTGCTCGTTGGCCCGAGTCGGGGGCGAGTATGACGAAGGCCGCGCCGTCGAGGGCCGCGGCGGGGTCGGTGTACGCCGCGAGCTTTGCGGGTACGCCGGACTTGGCGGCGATTCGTCGGCCGATATCGGCGAGGGGGAAGACGACGTCTTCGGACTCGTCGACGAGCGCGATTTCGATGCCGGTGAGGCGGTGGGCGATCAGGGCGTCGCGGAGGACGCCGGGACCGACGCCTGAGGAGCCGGCATTGAGAGCGGCGATCTTTACGTCTGCCATCGTAACCCCCGATTGTGCGTCGGACGGCGGCTCGGTCAACGGGAAGCTTCCATATGTATATCCATCGCATCACAATGAACTAAACGCGTCCCAAAAACACCCCGCGACCGGTTGTGCGGTCGCGGGGCGAAGGTGGGGGGAGAGACTCGGGAATTCTCCCCGGCCCTTTGTGGGCACGGGTTACGGCACCCGAGTCGTGCGGTCAATCTTTCTGCGCCGATCGTCTTACTTGTTGTAGACGGGGCGGTTGTCGATCGGGGCGACCGTGTCCTTGTTCAGGCCCGGCTTCTTGGCGGCGGTGCCGGCGGGGGCGGCGGCGGCCTTGGCGGGGGACTTGGCGACGTTGGTCGAGCGGACGGTCGACGGGAGGATCATGACCTCGACGCGGCGGTTCTGGGCCGCGTTCGACGAGATGGGGCGCTGCTCGCCGTACCCGGTGACGGCCAGGCGCTGCCCGGCGACGCCGCCGGCCAGGAGTTGGTCGCCGACCGCGATCGCGCGGTGCGACGACAGGTACCAGTTGTTCGGGTGCTTGGCCTTGGTGGCCGGGTTCGAGACCGGCGTGCTGTCCGTGTGGCCGGCGACCATCAGCTCGTAGCCCTTGGCGGCGTCGGAGTTGAGGATCTGGCAAAACCGGGCGATCACGTCCTTCGCCTTGGGGGTCAGGTCGGCGGACCCGAGGGCGAACGTGAAGTCGGTCTTGAACTTGACCATGCCGCGGGCGGCGTCGAAGTCGACGATGTCCTGGTTCTGGGTGGCGAAGGTGGTCAGGGCGTCGGTGACGGCCGGGGTGAGCGGGCTGGCGGCGGCCGCGGGCCGGGTGGACAGTTCCTCATAGCGGCGCTGGAGGTCGGCGTTGGCGGCCTTCTGGGCCTCGAGTTGGCTCGACAGGTTCTGGTTGAGGGCGATCATCCCGTTGCCGCCGTCGTCCATGGCCTTGAGGCGGCTGGCGTAGGCTTCGGCGCGGGCGCGCTCGGCGGACGACTTGGACTCGGCGTCGGCGAGCTGCTTGCTGAGCGACTCGTTCTCGAGCCGGAGGGCGTTGTACTT
>DASPKW010000322.1:0-21492 GCA_035627895.1 Tepidisphaeraceae bacterium
GACGCGGGGGCGTACCGGGTGCGGTGGTACTCGGCCGCCAACAACATGCCGAACTGGCGACTGACCGGGACGGTCGGCGGGGGCGGGCCGACCGACTTCCAGCAGGCGGGTGCGAACGTCGGGCCGGGCGGAGTGGACGAGTTCTTCTGGACCGCCGACTTCACGGCGGACGCGGCGGGACAGGTGCTGACGTTGGACCTGCTCAATTCGACCACTACGAGCGGCGCGATCGCCGTTACGGGCGTGACCGTGGCGCCAGTTCCCGAACCGGGCGCGGTCGCGGTGATGGTCGGGGCTCTGGGCTTGATGGGGCGGCGTCGGCGTCGGGCTTGAGCCGTTGTGGGACGGGGGCGGGCGAAGCCGCGAGCGGCGCGGGGGATGACGGGAGTTTGACGTGAACGTTTCGTTGCTGGCGCGGTGTCTGGTGTTGGGCGTGGCGTCGGTGCTCGCGGCGCGGGCGCAGGCGGTGCCGGACCTGAGCAAGTCGACGACCGGGTCGGTGAGCGACGGGTCGGGGAACACGATGCCGTACCGGCTGTTCCGGCCGGCGGGGTACGACTCGGGGGCGAAGTACCCGCTGGTGCTGTTCCTGCACGGGGCGGGCGAGCGCGGGAACAACAACACCTCGCAGGTCAACTCGCACATCGACGGGTTGGTGAACGCGACGCAGAGCGCGACGTACGCGAGCTATTTGCTCGCGCCGCAGGTGGCCACGGGGAACCAGTTCGTGAACGTGCCGTTCCAGCCCGGGTCGTACTCGACGCCGGTGGCGCAGAGCACGTCGATGGCGCTGACGCTGCAGGCGCTGGACCTGATCCTGCAGGACCCGAGCGTGGATAAGAACCGCGTTTACGTGACGGGCCTGTCGATGGGCGGGTACGGGACCTTCGACATCCTGGTGCGGCGGCCGAACTTGTTCGCGGCGGCGGCGCCGTTGTCCGGGGGCGGGAGCACGTCGCAGGCGGGGCTGATCGACCACGTCCCGCTGTGGGCGTTCCACGGGAGCGCGGACACGACGGTGTTCCCGAGCGGGTCGCGGGACATGATCGCCGCGCTCGAGGCGGCGGGCGGGGACCCGCGGTACACCGAGTTCGTCGGGGCCGGGCACAACATCTGGTCGGGCGTGTACACGGACACGACGCCGGGCGGGCAGTTCTACCCGTGGATGTTTTCGCAGGCGTTGCCGGAGCCGGGGGCGGTGGGGGTGATCGTGGGGGCGCTGGTGCTTGGGATGCGGCGGCGCGGGCGGCGATAGACGCCAGATTCCTCTTGTAGCCGCCCCGCCTGCGGGGCGCGTCTCGCGGCGCCCCTGTCCGCGCCCACGTTCGTCCCCTCCCTGCGCCTTTGGAGGCGCCCCGCAAGCGGCGCGGCTACAAGAGGCGTCGACGCGGGTGTCAGATCCTCAAAGTTGACGCGTAGGGGCGAGTGGTCGCGTTTTGACTTGCGCGACCACGGTTCTAAGATCGACGAGGGTGTTGATGATCGCGGTGATTCGCAATCTGGGCTGAGGGGTGCTTGAGGGATCGCGTTCTGGTGCCGAGTGGCGGATGACCCTGAGGCGGTTGCTTCGGGGTTTTTTGTTGGGTTTTCGGTGCTCTGGCGGGCGCTGAATCATGGGCTGGTAGCCCATGCCACGACGAGGACGAGGGCATGGACGCGGTATCGTTACCTTACGAATCGAAGGTCGACGGGCCACCGCCGCGGGGGTGGGGGGCGTTGGGGGAGTTGCTGCGCTTGGCGGGGCCGACGATCGTGCAGATGGCGTCGTATACGGTCATGCAGTTCCTCGACACGTGGATGTTGAGTTTGCTCGGCACCGTGGAGCCGACGGCGGCGGGGAACGCGAGTTTGTTTTCGTGGTCGTTCATCGGGTTTGGGGTGGGGGTGCTATTCTGCGTGAACACGCTGGTGAGCCAGAGCTTCGGGCAGAAGGATTACGCCGCCTGCGGGCGGATCATGTGGCAGGGGGTGTGGTTCGGCGTGATGTTCGCGGCGGTGGCGCTGCCGGTGATCCCGTTCGCTCGGCCGATGTTCGAGGCGCTGGGGCACGAGCCGCGGTTGGCGGGGCTGGAGGCGCAGTTCTTCTCGATCACGGTGGCGGCGGCGGTGATCAAGCTGTCGGCGGTGTCGTTCGGGCAGTTCCTGCTGGCGATCAACCGGCCGTGGATGGTGCTGGTGGCGGCGGTGTGCGGGGTGTCGGCGAACGCGATCGTGAACTGCTTTTTGGTGCTCGGGTGGTACGGCGCGCACCGGGTCGTGCCCGAGAGCTGGACTGGCGTCGCGGGGGCGGCGATCGGGACGAATATTGGCATCACCGTCGAACTGCTCGTGCTGGCGGTGATCGCGCTGCGGGCCCGGACGCGGGCGGAGTTCAACACGCTGGACTGGCGGCCGCGCAGGGCGCCGCTGGTCACGCTGCTCAGGATCGGGCTGCCGTCGGGCGGGCAGGTGGTCGCGGACGTGCTCGCGTGGACGCTGTTCACGGTGTGGGTGATGGCCCCGTTCGGCACCGAGGCGATGGCGGCGAACAACTTCGTGTTCCGGTATCTGTCGGTCAGCTTCATGCCGGCGTTCGGGATTGCGACGGCGGTCACGGCGCTCGTGGGCCGGTACATTGGGGCGGGGGATTACGAGACGGCCCGGCACCGCGCGCACCTGGGGTTCTGGGTGGCGATGGTCTACATGGTCTCGTGCGGGGCGGCGTACGTGGTCTGGCGGAACGAGCTGATCATGCTGTTCTCGCAGGAGCCGGCGGTGCTGGCGGTCGGGGCGACGCTGCTGGTTTTCGCTGGGCTCTACCAGTTGTTCGACGCGCTCTACATCATCTACAACGGCGCGCTGCGCGGGGCGGGCGACACGATGGTGCCGTTCCTGACGACGGCCGGGCTGTGTTGGGCGATCACGGTCTGCGGTGGGTGGGCGATCTCGCGGTATTGGCCGGGGCTGGGCCCGGCGGGGCCGTGGTGGGCGGCGACGCTGTACGGGGCGGTGCTCGGGGCGTTCATGTTCGCGCGGTTCGCGCGCGGCAAGTGGCGGCGCATCCGGTTGGACACGGCGGGGGAAGGGGATAAAGTGCGGGGCTTCGCGGAAGTCGGCAGCGTGCGGTAGGCAGTGGGCAGTAGAGAAGCCGGGAAACATGGCAGAGAATCAACCTGAAAAGTCCGAGGCCAAGGCGCAGAAGAACGTCTACAAGGAGACGCTGAACCTGCCGCAGACGGCGTTCGCGATGGAGGCCAAGCTCGTGCAGAACGAGCCGGCGCGGCTGAAGAAGTGGCAGGAGGGGCGGCTGTACGACCGCGTGCTGGCGGCGCGGGCGCGGTCGCCGAAGGGGTCGTGGGTGCTGCACGACGGGCCGCCGTTCGCCAACGGCGACATCCACATCGGGCATTTGATCAACAAGACGCTGAAGGACGTGATCCTGCGGTTCCGGTCGATGGAGGGGTACCGGACGCCGTACGTCCCGGGGTGGGACTGCCACGGGCTGCCGATCGAGCACAAGATCCAGGAGGAGCTCAAGAAGAAGGGGAAGAACATCCGGGAGATGGCGCCTGTAGACGTGCGGCGCGAGTGCTTCGCGTACGCGCAGAAGTACGCGACGGTGCAATCGGAGCAGTTCCAGCGATTGGGCATCCTGGGCGACTGGGCGAACCCGTATTTAACGATGGCGCCGGAGTACGAGGCGTCGACGCTCGAGGTGTTTGCGCAATTCGTGGCGGCGGGGTTGGTTTATAAGCAGCTCAAGCCGGTGCCGTGGTCGGTGGCGAGCCAGACGGCGCTGGCGGACGCGGAGCTCGAGTACGAGGACGTCGAGGACCCGTCGGTGTACGTGAAGTTCGAGGCGGTGGACCCGTCGCGCGTCTACTCGCTGTTCACGGCCGGGATGGCCAAGAGCAACTTGCCGGTGCACTTTTTGGTGTGGACGACAACGCCGTGGACGCTGCCGGCGAACCTGGCGGTGGCGGTGCACCCGGAGGTGGAGTACGCGCTGGTGGCGTACGAGGGGAAGGCGGTGATCCTGGCGAGCGAGTTGGTGAAGGCGGTGTTCGCGCATCGGGCGGACGTGAAGCCTGACGTGCTGGCCGTCACGACCGGGAAGCACCTGCTGGGGCTGACGTACCGCCACCCGTTTGTGGAGCGCATCAGCCGGGTGGTGCCGGCGGAGTACGTGACGACGACCGACGGCACGGGCCTGGTGCACACGGCGCCGGGGCACGGCGAAGAGGACTACGAGACGGGCGTGCGCGAGGGGCTGGAGTGTTACAGCCCGGTGCTGGCGAGCGGGAAGTTCGACGACACGGTGCCGGAGTTCTTGCGCGGCAAGAGCGTCTGGGAGGGGAACGGGCTGATCACGCAGGCGCTGAAGGACGCGGGGAAGCTGTTCGCGGAGGTGAAGATCCGGCACAGCTACCCGCACGACTGGCGGAGCAAGAAGCCCATCATCTTCCGGGCGACGGAGCAGTGGTTCGTGTCGGTCGAGAAGTCGTACGACGTGGACGCGAAGGTGGAGGGGGCGATGCCGCCGGCGGTGCCCGGGCCCGTGGGGACGACGCGCGCGGAGCTGATCTCGGAAGGGCTGGACGGGCTGGACGCGGCCGCGAGCACGCCGACGGAGACGCTGTCGCTGCGCGGGCGCGCCAAGGACGTGGTGACGCGGGAGATCGACTTCGTGCCGGCGTGGGGCAAGGCGCGGCTGCTGGGGATGGTCGGGTCGCGGCCCGACTGGTGCGTGAGCCGGCAGCGGGCGTGGGGGCTGCCGATCCCGGTGTTTTACAACGACGCGGGCGAGCCGCTGCTGACGAAGGAGTCGGTGCTGGCGGTGTCGCGGGCGTTCCGCAAGCACGGGTCGGACGCGTGGTTCACGCTGTCGCCGGCGGAGCTTTTGGAGGGGCACGACCCGGGGCCGAAATTCCCGAAGGAGAGCCTGCGGAAGGAGCAGGACATCTTCGACGTGTGGTTCGAGTCGGGGTCGAGCTGGCACGCGGTGTTGCAGAAGCGCGAGCAGCTCAAGTTTCCGGCGGACCTGTATCTGGAAGGGTCGGACCAGCACCGCGGGTGGTTTCAGTTGTCGCTGTTGCCAAGTTTGGGGTGCACGGGACGGTCGCCGTTCGAGGCGGTGCTGACGCACGGATTTGCGGTCAAGCCGGACGGGACGAAGTGGAGCAAGAAAGATCAGGAGACGAATCCTGATTATCCCGCCGCCTTGAAGATGACCAACATGTTCGGCGCGGACGTGCTGCGGCTCTGGACGTGCAGCATGGATTATCAGTACGACATCCCTTCGAGCCTCGGCACGGCCAAGGAGTTTGGCGACAAGTACCGGAAGATCCGGAACACTTTGCGGTACATGCTTTCCAACCTGTACGACTTCGATCCGGCCAAGCATGCGGTTGAGGTGCCGGGGAATTCGCTGGACGGGTGGGCGCTGGCGCAGGTGGACGAGTTGATCGTCGGCGTGCGCGGTGCGTACGACCGGTACGAACTGCACCACGCGTTCCGGCTGCTGTACGACTTCTGCTCGGTGCAGTTTTCCAGCGTGTACGGCAATGCGATGAAGGACCGGATGTACTGCGACGCGGTGGACTCGCCGCTGCGAAGGCGGGCGCAGACGGTCATGCACCGGACGGTGGTGGCGCTGGTGAAGCTGCTGGCGCCGATGGTCGTGTTCACGGCCGACGAGGCGTGGGAGCACATCGTCCACAAGCCGGCGGGCGAAGAGCATTTGGCGAGCGTGCACGAGACGCTGCTGCCCGAGCCGAGCGGTGTCGAAGTGTCTGAGGACCAGCGGGCGGAATGGGCCCAATTAATGGACCTGCGGAGCCAGGCGCTGACGCAGCTCGACCGGTTGACGCGCGAGGTGAAGACCAACGAGGGCGTCGGGTACAAGGCGCTGGACGCGGAGATCATCTTCTACGTCGAGGACGAGCCGACCCGGCGGAAACTACAGGCGTACGGGGTGGACCTGGCGGACATGGTCGGGGCCGGGTTCCACAGCTTCGCGGAGAAGCAGGACGTGGCGGGCCCGGCGGTGACTGTGAAGCTGGTCGACCGGCGGGCGACGTACAAGGCGTGCGCGCGGAGCTGGAAGCGCCGGCCCGACGTGGGGGCGGATGAGAAGTATCCGGACGTGACGTTGCGGGACGCGCTGGCGTTGAAGGCACGTGCTTAGGGCGGCGGGAGTCGCGCCCGCTCGGCGCGTCGGAGGAGATTTATGCCCGTGGTCAACGTGCGCATCACCCGAGACGGCGTCACCGTCGAGCAGAAGGCGCAGATCGTCGCCGAGATCACCCAGACGCTGGGCCGGGTGCTCGGCAAGCGGCCCGAGCACACGCACGTGATCATCGAGGAGGTGGCCCCGGAGAACTGGGGGTTCGCCGGGATGCTCACGACCGAGTACCGCAAGCAGCAGCAGCAGCAGCCCCCGCGCTGAGCCCGTATGCCCACGTTAAGAACTGCGATCCTCGTGTCCGGCGGTGGCCGGACGATGCAGAACCTCGTCCAGCTCTCGCGCGCCGGGAGCTTGCCGATCGACGTGCCGCTGGTGATCGGGTCGAAGGTTGGGCTGGGTGGGCTGGATCGCGCGCTGAAGCTCGATGTGCCGCGCGTCGAGGCGGTCGAGCGGAAGGAGTTTCCGTCGGTGGCGGCGTTCTCTGAGCGCGTGTTCGGGCTGTGCGACGAGGCGGGGGTCGAGCTGATCGTGTTGGCGGGGTGGCTTTGCCTGCTGGAATTGCCGGAGAAGTACGTCAACCGGATGCTGAACATTCACCCGGCGCTGCTGCCGGCGTTCGGGGGGCAGGGGATGTACGGGCACCACGTGCACGCGGCTGTGATCGGGCACGGGTGCAAGGTGTCCGGGTGCACGGTGCACTTCTGCGACAACACGTACGACACGGGGCCGATCATCGCGCAGCGCGTCTGTCCGGTGCTGGATGATGACACGCCGGACGCGCTGGCGGCGCGGGTGTTCGAGCAGGAGATGATCGCGTACCCCGAGGCGATCCGGCTCTACGCGGAGGGGCGCTTGAAGATCGAGGGGCGGCGCGTGCGGGTGGTGTGAGCGCGATCGTCGAAAGCCCACGGAACTTGTTCCGTGGGTTCGGTGCCCGGTCCTATTTCGCGCCATCGACCACTTCGGACGGCTTGGGTTCGTCCGTGAAGGGCACAGGGGTCAGTTGGCGGGCGGGCCGAAGCACGAACGCGGAACCCGTGATCAGGCCCTTGTTGTGGACCTCGCACCCGAGTTGCTCGAGCCAGCGGGCGGTCAGGTCGTTGCAGTTGTTGACGACGCTGTAGCGCTCGGAGTCCATGACGAAGTAGAGCTGCTGGGCGTACGACCACATGATGGATTCGAGGCGGGTGGCGAACCGCTGGTCGAGCTCGCGCTCGAGCCGTTGGACCTTGTCGCGCGGGGCGTCGAAGCGGAGGACGGAGACGGCGCCGGTGGCTTCCTTGAGGCCGGCCTGCACGGGCGGGCGGGCAAGGACCCGGCGACCGAGCGTGGCCTGCTTGGAACCGAGCAACGCTTCGAAGGCGGCGCCGACGGATTTCTTGTTGTGGGCGAAGTACTGCCAGTCGCCGTAGGCGTACTCGATCAGGCCGCCGGACTGGCGCGGGAGGATGAGGGAGCTGTGGTAGCCGTAGTCGGCGACGTGCACGGGGAGGGTCGGGCCTGTGGTGACAGGGGGGACGAGGGTAGGGTGGCCGCAGCCGCCGACGATTAACAGGAGGGCGGCGAGGGCGAGGAGGGTGGTGGGGGTGCGAGGCATGTTCGGCGGGCGCGGGTCGAGGCGGTGACTCTCCTGTAGTGTAAACATACTGGGGGAGGTTCACGCAAGTTTATGTGGGCGGGGGAGTAATTTTGAGGGGGGGACTTTGCGCCCTTCGGCGGAGGTGGGCTTTGGTTTTCTTGGAGGGTGGGCTTGCTAAGCCGCAAGCGGGCGTGCTGCGCACGCGGGGTCGTGGGGTGACGGGCGCGCCTTGGTAAACCCTGCGGCGCGCCGAAAAGTTTACCCGGATTCTCGTAACATGGGTTGACACCCGGCGTCACTCCTTTAAAAGGGGGAAGAGTCCGGTAGGTCGTTTCACCGGACGCGTCCATAGTTCGAGGCTCGTGGGCTCGCCGTCTTTTCCCGAGAACGGCGGCCCGTGGGTCGGGCGGTTCCCTCTCACTGCCTGGCCCGGATGTTCGTTGCCGGTTTCGCGCCCGTCAGGCGCAGCGGCGACGGCATCGGACTGTCGAGCCTTCGAACGGCGGTGCTCGCGCATCGCCGGACACTCCTGTTGTTCCAATTCAGTTCGCCGACGGGCCGTGGTCGCGGTGTTTTTCGCGACGCGGTGTCGGTCATCTTGCCGGGCCGCATTCGTTCGCGGCCGGGGGAGTGGCCGGAGTCGGCTCAGCCCACGAGGGAAGGTTCCATGCTCGGGATGTTGTCCGCCGCGGCTACGGCCGTCACTTCGCGTCTGAAGAAGCAGAGTCGCCAGCACCGGCGTCGTGCCGCGCGGCGCGCCGTGCGGTTTGCCGAACGGGTGGGGTTTGCGACGGCGCCGGTCGACGGGCGTCGGGCGGCCGTCGAGGCGATCGAGGGGCGCGTCCTGCTCGCCGGGAACGGTCTGACCGCGCAGTACTTTCCGAACATGACGCACTCGGGCACGCCGGTCACGCGGGTCGAGCCGACGCTCAACATGAAGCTCGGGGCGTTCGCGCCCGTCGCAGGCATCCCGGCCGATTTGTTCACGGCGCGGTGGACCGGCCAGGTGCAGGCGGCGTACACGGAAGACTACACGTTCTACACGAACTCCGACGACGGCGTGCGGCTGTGGGTGGGCGGCAAGCTCGTGATCGACAACTGGAGCCGCCACGCCGAGACCGAGAACAAGGCGGTCGTGCGGCTGACGGCGGGGCAGAAGCACGACGTCAAGGTCGAGTACTTCGAGGTGTACGCCGGGGCGACGATGCAGCTCTCGTGGAGCAGCGCCCGGACGCCCAAGCAGATTATCCCGCAGGCGGCGCTCTACTCGACGACGAGCGGCACGACGACGCCCCCGCCCGCGACCGACACTCCGGCGCCGGCCCAGCCGTCCACCACGACGGGCGGGAACGGGCTGACGGCGGTCTACTACGACAACGACAACTTCACCGGCGTGACCGTCGCGCGGACGGACGCGAAAATCGACTTCGCCTGGGGCGGGGGCTCGCCGGACGCGCGGATCGGCGTCGACGGGTACAGCGCGCGGTGGACCGGCCAGGTGCAGCCCGCGTTCACGGAAGATTACACGTTCTATACGGTGTCGGACGACGGCGTGCGGGTGTGGGTCAATGGCCAACTCTTGATCAATGATTGGAACGTGCAGGCGCCGTCTGAAAATGCGGGCACGATCCGCCTGACCGCGGGCGTGAAGTACGACATCAAGATCGAGTACTTCGAGCGGACGTCGGGCGCGACGATGCGGCTGCTCTGGAGCAGCGCGCGGACGGCCAAGCAGGTCGTGCCGACGGCGGCGCTATTTTCGACGACGTCCGTGCCGACCAGCCCGACGACGCCGACCACTCCGACCACGCCCACCACCCCGACGAACGGCACCGCGTACCAGGGTCTGGTCGCGACGTTCTACAACACGACCAACTTCGGCGGGAGCAGCGTCACGCGGATCGACCCGCAGATCGCCTACGACTGGGGCACGACCAGCCCGCACGGCGGGGTGATTAACTCCGACGGGTGGAGCGCCCGCTGGCAGGGGCAGATTTTGATCCCCAAGAACGACACGTACACGTTCGCGCTCACCAGCGACGAGGGCGCGCGGCTCTACATCGACGGCAAGCTCGTGATCGATCACTGGACGGCCCACGTGAAGAGCGAGCGGAGCGCGGCGATCTACCTGACGGCCGGCAAGCACGACTTCAAGCTCGAGTACTACGACAACCTCGGGCAGGGCGTGACGCAGTTGCGCTGGAGCAACTCGACGATCGCCAAGCAGTTCATCCCGCCCAGCGCGTTTTCGAGCGTGCTCCCGCCGTACGCGGCGATCCCGGGCGTGAACCCGACGCCGGCGCCATTCACCGGGTACAAGACGTTTTCGAATTACCAGGTGAACTTCCACCCGGTCAAGTCGATGGACACCCTGGTGGTCGACGGCTACCGCGTGTCGAACATCCCGATCGACACGAAGGGCATCAACATCATCGCCCACGACCCGGGCAACGGGTTCACGACGACTAACGTCACGGTGCGGAACAGCGAGGTCTCTGGCGTCTGGCGCACGCCGGGCTACCACAACGACCACATCCGGATCGCCGGGTGGGTCGGGAAGCAGCAGGGGCTGGTCAACGTGACGCTGGAGAACATCAAGATCCACACGGGCAACGCGGTGCCGATCCTGATCGCCGACGGCGACTACGACACGATCCTGATCCGCAACGTGAGCATCACGAACACGACGCTGAACCAGATCCAGATCTCGAGTCAGACGGTCGGGAGCGTGAAGCGGATCATCATCGAGAACTCGCCGGGCCTGGGCGTGGCGTTCCCGGGCCGGCCGGGGAGCGTGAGGGAAGTGATCGTGCGGAACTCGCCGGGCTCGCGCGTGAGCGACGGCGGGACGAAGACGGGAGCGATCGTGACGATCATGCCGTGACGCGAAGGGGAGGGCGAGGCTCCGTCCGAGCCGTTCTGGTTGAACGACGAGACGCCGAGTGCGCCGAGCTCAGAAGAGTATGGACGAGAAGAATCACGGCCGTGGACCGCGCGTCGCACGGTCCACGGCCGTTCTGTTCATTCTCTTAGCCCGGTCTCGGCGTCCTCGGCGTCTCGGCGTTCAACTGCGGTCGAACGGCTCGGACGGAGCCTCGCCCTCCCCGTTCAAACCAGCGCCAGCGCCTTGGTCAGCAGTTCGACGTAGAAGAATTCGCCCCACATGACCGACTCGTCGACGCCCAGGCCCTTGTGGATGTGGTAGACGCCGCGCTTGAGGGTGCCTTCCCAGCCCGGGTCGTCGGACGCGAGGTAGGGGGGCTTGGTGAGCGTGTCGACGGTCGCCAGGGCGAACTCTTCGTAGGCGCGGGCGCGGACGCGGTCGGGCGTGAGGCGGGCGAGGTTGATCAGGCCGACGGCGGCGATCGCGGCCGCGCTGGAGTCGGGCTGGGTCAGCGTCAGCTTGCCGTCGAGCGGTGCGTCATAGTCCCACGGGGGCACGCCATGATTCGGCGTGTTCGTCAGCCAGAACTCGGCGTGATCTTCCGCCTGCTTGAGGAACCGCCGGTCGCCGGTGAGCTCGTAGCACGTGCCGAAGCCGTAGAGCGACCACGCGAGCCCGCGGCTCCAGCAGGAGTCGCCGCGGAAGCCCTGGTGGGTCGTTTGGCGGAGGAACTCACCGGTGGCGAGGTCGAAGATCCCCTCGTGCGACGTGCTCCCGTCACCCCGGCAGATTGTGCGGCGGGTCGTCAGGCAGTGCTGCATGGCGCGCCGGTACAACTCGTGCGCGTTGAGCTTCTCGGTCGACATTTCGCTGGCGCCCATGAGCTTGGCGGCGTAGAAGATCACGCCGACGTTCATCATGATGTCGATGAACAGCGATTCGTCCGAGATGAAGGAGCGGAGGTATTGGCCGTTGGGTTTGAACCGCAGGGCCAGTACCTGCCCCGCGCGGACGACGACGTCGCGCAGGGCCGTGTCGGGCTTCCCGTCGCGCACGGTCGCGTCGTACCAGCGCTTGTACGTGCCGTGGTAGAAGATGAACCCGAGGTCGTGGACGTCGCGGTCCTCCTTCCGCTCCTCGAGGCCGTGGGAGTAGTGCTGGGCCTTGGCCCGCCAGTACTTCGGGTCGTCGGCCTGTCCGGACTCGAGGAACAGCCACATCATCCCGGGCAGAAACCCGTCGCACCACCGCGTCCAGGCGGGCTTGTCGTGCTTCCATTTCCCGTCGTCGGTGTAGAGCGGGTAGAAGTCCGGGTGAGCCTCGATAAGCCGGCGGACCTGGACTTGCGAGAACTGGAGGGCGGCGAGGACCTGCTTGCGGAGATGTTCGGTGGGCATGGCGGGGGCCGAGTGTATGCGCGGGCGGGGCAAATGCGAGAGTCGGTCAACTCGCATCACACGCCAGTCCACCTTTAGCCACCGAGCTTGCTCGGCGCGTCGAGAGGCGCTCATCACGTCGCCATCGTCGCGCCCCGCGCCGTCAGACCGCCCTGCGAGTGGGGTGGCTACAAGAGGTCGTCCCGCGCGTGTCCGGAGAATCGGGCGCGGGTCGAGATTCCGGACGACGTCGCGACCCGCCGTGGTACATTCCCCACCCATGAAGCCCCTCGCGCTGCTCCTGTCGATCCTCCTCGCAACGACCGCGTCCGCCGCAACGCGCCCCAACATCGTCTTCATCCTCGCCGACGACCTCGGGTACACGGACACCGCCGTCTACGGCAGCAAGTACTACGAGACGCCGAACATCGACGCCCTCGCCGCCAAGGGCGTCCGGTTCACGAACTATCACAACGGCCCCAACTGCCAGCCGACGCGGGCGGCGCTGCTAACCGGCCAGTACGGACCGCGGACGGGCGTCTACACCGTCGGGTCGATCGAGCGGTTCAACTGGCAATCGCGGCCGCTCCGGCCCGTGGACAACATCGATCAGTTGCCGCTGGCGCACGCGACGTTCGCGCAGCAGCTCAAGGCCGCGGGGTACGCGACCGGCATGTTCGGCAAGTGGCACCTCGGGCAGCAGGGGGCGTATCACCCGTCGCAGCGCGGGTTCGACGAGGCGATCACCACCATGGGGAAGCACTTCGACTTCAACACCCAGCCGAAGGTCGACGTGCCCGCAGGGGCATATCTGGCCGACTGGCTGACCGACAAGGGCGTCGACTTCATCAAACGTCACAAGGAAAAACCGTTCCTGCTGTACCTGCCGCACTTCGGCGTGCACTCGCCGTTTCAAGCCAAGCCGGAGCTGGTCAAGCGGTTCAAGGAGAAGGCGGGCGTCGGCGGGCACAATGATCCGACGTACGCCGCGATGATCTACAGTGTGGATGAAAGCGTCGGGCGAATCACGAAGACGCTGGAAGAGCTCGGCCTCGACAAGAACACGGTCGTCATCTTCTCGAGCGACAACGGCGGCGTCGGCGGGTACGTCCGCGAGGGCGTCAAGGCGGCGGGCGACGTCACCGACAACGCCCCGCTGCGGAGTGGCAAGGGAAGCCTTTACGAAGGCGGCACGCGCGACCCGCTGGTCGTGAAATGGCCGGGCGTCGCGCCGGCCGGGGCGACGAGCGACGTGCCGGCGATCCACGTCGATCTGTTCCCGACATTCATCGAACTCGCCGGTGCGAAGCCCGCGGACAAGCAGCCGGTCGACGGTGCGAGTCTCGTTCCGCTGTTCAAGGATCCGACGGCGGCGCTGGCGCGCGACGCGATCTACCAACACTTCCCGGGCTACCTCGGCGCGGGCGCCGCCTCGTGGCGGACCACGCCGGTCGGCACGATCCAGGCCGGCGATTGGAAGCTGCTGGAGTTCTTCGAGGACGGCCGGCTCGAGCTCTACAACCTGCGCGACGATGTCGGCGAGACGCAGAACCTCGCGGCCAAGCAGCCGGAGAAGGTGAAGGAGCTTCACGAGAAGATGAAGGCGTGGCGGGCGTCGGTGAACGCTCCGATGCCGACGAAGAACGCGGACGTGAAGCCCGCGGCGAAGGGGCGCAAGGCGGGCAAGAAGGCGGACGCGGACGAGTGACCGGTCAGCGCGGTTGGCACGTCGGGCAGAAGCACGTCGACCGTCCGCCGAGCACGATCCGTACGATTACGCATCCTTTACATCGGGGGCAAGGCTCGCCCGCGCGGTCGTAGACCCTGTGGCGCGAGCGGTAACGGCCGGATTCGCCGTCGGCGTCCACGAAGTCTCGCAGCGTGCTCCCGCGGTGCTTGATCGCCCGGCGGAGCACTTTCTTGATCGACGTGAGCAGCGCGCGGGTCTGCGTCGCGGTCAGGTCGTTCGTCATCGCCAGCGGGTGGATGCCCGCGTCGAACAGGGCCTCGTCGGCGTAAATGTTCCCGATGCCCGCGATCAACCGCTGGTCGAGCAGGGCGATTTTGACGGCGCGTTTCGTGTTGACCAGACGGACGGCGAGCCGCCGGGGCGTAAGCGTCAGTGGTTCCGGCCCTAGCCCCGTCTCCCAATCGTTATCACCGAGCCAGAACACCCCGCCGAACCGCCGCGGGTCGCGGAAACGGATCTGCGCCGCGGGCCGGCCGGTGAGGTCGATCACCAAATGCGTGTGCGGTTTGTCGGGGGCTCCTGGCGCGTCGACGGTGAGCTGGCCGGTCATCCCGAGGTGAATGTAGAAGCGCGCGCCGCCGGAGAGCGTGAACACGATCCGCTTGGCGCGCCGCTCGACGTCGGCGACTTTTCGCCCGACCAGCAGGGGGGTGAGATCGACGCCCGGCGGGCTCACGATGTCCGCGCGGCGCAGGTCGACCCGGTCGATCGTGCGGCCGGCCACCTTCGGCTTCAAACCTCGTACGACGGTCTCGACTTCGGGCAGTTCGGGCATGGCAGGAGGGGGCTACGATCGGGTGGCCGAAACGTGTCCGGCGGGCGGTGCAACTTTATCCGGGGCGGCGCATCTTTGGGGTGAACCATGAGTGTATCCCGCGCGCGTCGCGCCAGCCACGGTACGACCGGCCTACCGCCACCGCAACGGGTGGTCGTCCAACCAGTCGTACGGTCAACGGCGGGCCGCGGATCACGTAGGACACTCGGAGCACCGGAGTCGCTTCGGCGCGCGACACGACGCCAGTCGCGCTTTTGACAACCCCGCGCCTCGCCACATCGAGGCGCGCCTCGGAGAGAGTGAGTTTCATGTCAGAGCAGACCCCCAATATGCAGCTCGTCCAACCCGTCAACACGAACCTGTCGGCCGAAGAGTCGGGCGCGGTCGAGAAGCTCCAGCGCGGCTACCACAACATGCGCGCCGAGCTCGGCAAGGTCATCGTCGGCCAGGAGCGCGTGATCGAAGAGCTCCTGATCGCCCTCTTCTGCCGCGGCCACGCGATGCTCGAGGGCGTCCCGGGCCTGGCCAAGACGCTGCTGATCTCCACGCTCTCCAAGACGCTGGGCCTGTCGTTCAACCGCATCCAGTTCACGCCCGACCTGATGCCGTCCGACATCACGGGCACGGAGGTCATCGAAGAGGATAAGACGACCGGTGGCCGGGCGATGCGATTCGTCCGCGGGCCGATCTTCGCCAACGTCATCCTCGCCGACGAAATCAACCGCACGCCCCCGAAGACGCAGGCCGCGCTGCTCGAGGCGATGCAGGAGCACCAGGTGACGGCCGGCGGGAAGCTCCACCGCCTGCCCCAGCCGTTCTTCGTGCTCGCGACGCAGAACCCGATCGAGCAGGAAGGCACCTACCCGCTGCCCGAGGCGCAGCTCGACCGGTTCATGTTCAAGGTCAACGTCGGCTACCCGACCGAAGAAGAAGAGTTCCAAATCGTCCGCCTGACGACGGCCGGCAAGAAGGTCGAGCTCGAGCACGTGCTCTCGGGTGAAGAGGTCATCGCCCTGCAGGAACTGGTGCGCAAGGTGCCGATCGCCGACCACGTGATCCGGTACGCGCTCCAGCTCACCCGGCTAACGCGCGTGTCGGAAGGCAACGTCCCGCCGTTCGTCAAGGACTTCGTCGGCTGGGGCGCCGGCCCGCGGGCGAGCCAAAACCTGGTGCTCGCCGGGAAGGCCCGCGCGCTGCTCAAGGGCCGGTACCACGTGTCGACCGAAGACATCCGGCAGGTCGCGTCGCCGGTCCTGCGGCACCGCATCGTCACGAACTTCAACGCCGAGGCCGAGGGCATCCGGAGCGACGAGATCATCCGCCGCCTGATCGACCACATCCCCCGCCAGCAGTACGACGACCTCGACGCGTCGACGGCGAAGGTGCTGCGCGAGGAGACGAAGACGGCGTGAGGAAGAATCCGCAGTGCGCCGGCCGTGGCACTTGAGCGCCACGGCCGGCGCGCTCAATCGAGAGCGAGTTGGATGACCGCAGACACGTTGCGCGAATTTCTGAAGCGAAACCCGTTCGTGCCGTTCTCGATCCACATGAACGACGGCCGGAAGTTCGACATCAAGAACCGCGACTTCTTCCTCCTGCCGCCGGGTTGGCGCACCACCGCGATCGTCTGTTACCCCGACGAGCGATTCGAGTTCGTGTACATCCGGAACGTGACGAGCGTCGCGAGCGAGGGCGAGATTCCC
This sequence comes from Tepidisphaeraceae bacterium, assembly GCA_035627895.1. GTDB lineage: Bacteria > Planctomycetota > Phycisphaerae > Tepidisphaerales > Tepidisphaeraceae > DASPKW01. The sequence goes on from DASPKW010000322.1 coordinate 16,234, forward strand.
TCCGCACCGGCCGGGCGTCAGTCCGACGAGCGCGATTCGTAGTGCCGTCCGCTTTTCTGGATTCTGGCTACCGACTACCGACTTCTCCCCCCATGCCCGAACTCCCCCACGCCGCCGAATACCGTAAGTACCTCGACCCGCGCACCCTCGCCCGGATCAGCGGCCTCGACCTCCGCGCCCGGTCGATCGTCGAGGGCGTCATGACCGGCATGCACCGGTCGCCCTACCAGGGCATCTCCGTCGAGTTCGCCCAGCACCGCCCGTACGTCGCCGGCGACGACATCCGCCACGTCGACTGGAAGGTGTTCGGCCGGAACGACAAGATCTACCTCAAGCAGTACCTCGAGGAGACCAACCTCCACCTGATCTGCGTCGTCGACGCGTCCGAATCGATGGGGTACTCGTCCATCGACGCCGGCGACGGCCTCGCCTGGTCCAAGTACGACCACGCGACCGCGATCGCCGCCTCCCTGTCCTACATGATGATCCAGCAGCAGGACTCGGCCGGCCTGGCCGTGTTCGACTCCGACCTGAAAAAGTACTTCAAGCCGTCCAACGCGGCCAGCCAGTGGAAGGTCATCACCCACGAGCTGACGATGATCCCCCGGCTCAAGAAGACCAACACCGGCAAGATCCTCGACCAGCTCGCCGAAAAGCTCCACCACCGCTCGCTGATCGTCATTCTGTCCGACTTCTTCGACGACGTCGAGTCGATCAAGAAGGGCCTGCGTCACCTGCGGTACAAGCGCCACGAGATCGTCGCGATGCACATCCTCGATCCGATGGAGATCGACTTCACGTTCGAGGACGTGACGCTGTTCAAGGGCATGGAGGAGATGGGCGAGCTCCTGACCGAGCCGCAGGCCCTGCGCGACGGCTACCTCCAGCAGCTCGCCGAGTTCTCCGAGCAGCTCAAGAAGATGTGTCGCGGGATGAACATCGACTACAACCGAATGAACACCGGCGAACCCCTCGACGTTGCCCTCAGCGCCTACCTGGCGACCCGCGCCGCGTCGATCAAATGACCGCGGTCATCGCGGTCGGGTACTTCTCGCTTCTCGCTACTGGCTACTCGCTACTTACACCATGACGATCGCCTCGCTCATCCTCGCCGCCTGGTTCGTCAACCCCTGGTTCGTCGCCGCCGGGGCGGCGCTCGCGTCGATTCCGATCATCATCCACATCCTCAACCGCCGCCGCTTCCGCGTCGTCCGGTGGGCCGCCATGGAGTACCTCCTCCAGGCCATGCGGAAGAACCGCCGAAAGCTCAAGTTCGAGCACTGGCTCCTACTGGCGATCCGCTGCCTGCTGATCTTCCTGATGGCCCTGGCGCTGGCCCGCCCGATGGGGTGCGAGAACGCGACCGTCGCCGCCCTCGGGGGCCGCCAGTCCGCCCTCCACGTGATCGTCGTCGACAACTCCTACTCGATGGCCTACGAGCCCGGCGGGCGCGCCGACGCCAAGACCCACCTCGACCAGGCCAAGCTGACCGCCAAGAAGCTGGTCGACACGATGGCCTCGGGCAACGAGGCCGTCATGATCATCACCGCGTCGGCCCCGGTCGACCGCGACCGCCCGACCGATCCGCACGCCGTCACGCCCCGCCCGACCTACGACCTCCAGCAGGCCCGCGCCGCGATCGACCGCATCGAGCAGACCTACGCCGGCACCGACATGAACGGCGCGTTCCAGCTCGCCCTCCGCGTCGCCGAAGAGGAAAAGGGCCTGGCCCGCAAGCACCTGCACGTGTTCACCGACGGCACCAAGTCCGCGTTCGAAGCGCCGCAGGTCGCCCAGGCGCTCAAGGAGGTCGGCCCGCGCCTCTCGGCCGCCTTCGGCAAGTTCCCCGTCCACGCGCTGGGCAAGCCCGGGCAGTGGAACCAGGCCGTCCTCGGCATCAACTCCGCGTCGAACCTGGTCACGACCAACTACTCCGCCACGTTCAACGCCCAACTCGAGGGCTACGGCACCGGGCCCGAGCCGGTGCTGCAGTGGAAGGTCAACAACGTCCCCGAGGGCCTCGCCCGGCGGATCAAGCTCGACGCCGAGTCGCGCCCGACCGTCACCCCGCCCAACGGCATGAAGACGGGCGGCCCACAGGTCGTCTCGGTCTCGCTCACCGGCGAGGACCGCCTCCCGATCGACAACGTCCGCAATCGCGTCGTCGACGTCGTCTCCGAGATGCGCGTCCTGATCGTCGAGGGCGAGCGCGGCGTCGGCGCCCTCCAGGGCTCGGGCTCGTTCCTCGAACTGGCCCTGTCGCCGCCCGATGAGGGCGATGCCGACGGCCGAACGTCCAACAAGAAGACCAAGTCGTACATCGCCCCCGAGCCGCCCGTCGGCGAGATCGAGCTCGCGAGCAAGAAGCTCGAGAACTACCGCGCCGTCCTCCTGACCAACGTCGGCCAGGTCAGCGCCCGCCAGGCCGACCAGCTCCGCCGGTTCGTCGACGCGGGCGGCGGCCTGATCATCTTCGCCGGCCCCGGCGTCAACGCCGACAGCTACAACGAGCACCTCGGCAAGGCCGGCCTGCTCCCGGGCCAGCTGATCAAGACCCGCACGTCCAACGACGCCGCCTACCACTTCGCGTTCGACTACACCGGCAACCCCCACCCCTTCGTCCGCGAGTTCAAGAACCAGGAGAAGTCCGGCCTCGACACCGCACAGGTCTGGTCATACTGGCAGATCGAGCTCCCTGCCAACTCCACCGCAGAGCGCGTCCTGGAGTACAAGGAGACCAAGGACCCGGCCATCACGGTCCACACCCTCGGCCGCGGGCGCGTCATCTTCTTCTCCACCACCGCCAACGCCGAGTGGAACGCGCTCCCGCCCAAGCCCGCCTACGTCACGCTGATGCACGAGCTGCTCGCCGGCTCCGTCGGGGCGGGCGACCGGTGGATGAACCTGACCGTCGGCGACTACCTTGAGGTCCCGCAGGCCCTGGCCCTGACCGCCCCGCCCGAGCTGACCGACGGCAAGGACACGCTCGCGACCCAAGCCGTCACGTCGAAGGAGGGCGTGACGACCTACCGCTCAAGCAAGGTGCTCGCCAAGCCCGGCCTGTACACGCTCAAGACCGCGACCGGCAACCGCACGTTCCCGGTTGTCGTCAACCCGCCCGACAACGAGGCCGACGTCCGCGTCATCCCCGCCGAGTCGATCAAGAAGGCCCTGGGCGACATCGAGCTCACCTTCGTCGAGGAGACCGTCAGCCTCGCCGGCCTCAAGGCCGACACGGGCAATGAGCTGTCCTGGACCGTCATGGCGATCGTGTTCCTGCTCGCGGGGATCGAGTGCTACCTGGCCATGCGTTTCGGCCACCACAAGCGCGGCACGGCCCACGCCCCGGAGTTCGCCGGTGCCCAGCGCGCCGCCGGCGAGCAGGAGCGCAAGGTCATGTCGATTGGCGGCCGGATCACCCTCATGGTCGTCCTCATGCTGATGTTGTCCATGGTCACGATCACCGCCGACGTGGGCGGCCGCGAGTGGCTGCTCCCGGTCGGGTACGGCCTGATCGCCGGCGGCGTGCAATGGCTGTTCGGACCGCGAAAGAACCGGGGCGCCCCGGCCGCCTGACGGGCACCCGTACCGACCGACCGAGACCCCGATTCGCCTGAATTCAAAGCCTTCGAGTTTACCCCCACATGAAGCGCATCATCGAGTGGATCTTCGGACTGGAACGCGGCTTCCTCAACCAGGAAGGCGACTACCACATCCAGTACAACCCCCGTTGGCCCGGCCAGGAGGGGCTCAACGAGCTGATGACGAAAATGGGCATCGGCCCGTACGCCGTCCAGCTCTGGAACTTCGTGCTGGTCGGGCTGATCCTCGCGCTGGTCGTCTACGTCTACCGCCGCGAGGGGCGGTCGAAGACCGTGCGCATCTCGCTCGCCGGCGTCCGCCTGCTCATCCTCGGGTTCCTGCTCTTCCTGCTGAACATGCCGGTGTTCACGATCAGCCAGAGCCGCGAGGAGCCCAGCGTGCTCGCGGTCATGGTCGACGACAGCATCTCGATGCGCGTGAAGGACGTTCCGCCCGCCGGCGGCGCGGTCGCCGGCGCCGAGCCGGTCACCCGCCTCGATGCCGTCCGCGCCGTCCTGACGGCCGACCAGAACAAGTTCCTCGCCGACCTGGGCCGGACGCACACGCTCCGGTTCTACAAGTTCAGCCAGAACGCCGCCCCCGTCGCCGCCCAAGCCGCGGCCGCCAAGGATGACACGAAAGATGGCGGCACCGCGGCCGACCCCAAGGTCGCCCCCGCCGCGCTCTACGGCCCGACGCTGCAGGCCCTGGCCGCCCTCAAGGCCGAGGGTAAGGGCACCCAGGTCCTCGCCTCCCTCCGCACCGTCGTCGAAGACCTCCAGGGCCAGCGCCTCGCCGGCGTCGTCATGATCACCGACGGCCGCTCGACGCCCAAGGAGATGATCCCCGAGCAGATCGCCGTCCTGAAGAACTTCGGGCACAAGATCTACCCCGTCATCGTCGGCTCCGACAAGGCCCCGCGCGACCTGGCGATCGACTCGGTCAACGTCCAGGACGCCGCCTTCGAGGGCGACATCGTCAACATCAAGACCACGATCCGCGGTACCGGCTACCCCCCCGGGCACCGGGTCAAGCTGACCGCGATCAACGCCAAGACCAAGATCCCGCTCCGCCGGGCCGACGGGAAGCCCGTCGAGAAGGAAGTGACGATCGACCCGGACAAGCCGCAGGAGGTCGAACTCCAGTGGAAGCCCGACCGCGTCGACACGGTCGACATCGACGTCGTGCTCTCCAAGGAGCCCGGCGAGCTCGACGACGAGAACAACAACCGCGCCGTGCAGGTCGCCGTCCTCGACGCCAAGCTCAACGTCCTCTACGTCGACGGCTACCCACGCTGGGAGTACCGGTACATCAAGAATGAGATGATCCGCGACGTGACGGTGAACATCTCGTGCCTCCTGACCAGCGCCGACCCGACCTTCGCCCAGGAGGGCGACCCGCCCACGCCCGACGGCTTCCCCGGCCCGATCAAGCGCTTCCCCGAGTCGATCGAAGAGATCCTCAAGTACGACGTCATCGTCTTCGGCGACGTCGACCCGCGCCAGTTCACCGACGCACAGTTGCAGCTCGTCAGCGATTTCGTCTCGAAGAAGGGCGGCGGCTTCGGCATGGTCGCCGGGCCCCGCCACTCCCCGCAGGCCTACCGCAACACCGCCATCGAGCCGATCCTCCCCGTAACCGTGTCGCGCGTGGACTCGTCCGACCCCGGCCCCCTCA
>DASPKW010000323.1:0-61402 GCA_035627895.1 Tepidisphaeraceae bacterium
GACCCCGTAGCGGTCCGGAGGGCGATCCGGAAAGGTGCGAACCTCGAATACCTGCCCGGACTCATGACGAGCCCCTTGGATTGGGCGTTGCTTAAACGGAAGGGGCGCTGGCTCGCCTGTGTAAAGACCCTGGTCGAAGCGGGCGCGTCACTGGAGGGTGGCCCAGACCAGGACCCGGCGATCGTCGTGGCCGCCGACAACAGCGGGGCGACGCAGGAGTCGACCATCGAGGTGATCGATTACCTCCTGAAGCTCGGCGTCTCGATCGAGACGAGAGGCAGAAGTTCCGCCAACGCCGAGGCGACGCCGCTGCACGTGGCGGCCAACAACGGGATGCTGGGTGTCGTCGTTCATCTCGTCCGTCACGGCGCCGACGTCCTCGCGGCACTCCCGAACCGAACCAAGGCGTCGGACCTGCCGCGCCAGTCGCACACGTTCCTCGGCGACGAGCATCGGGCGGTGAGGGACTTCCTGCTCGCGGTCGAGCGCGGCGAGATCCGGCCCGCGACGCTCAATCCCAAGGCGATCGCCCGACAGGCGGATCAACTGCGCGCCGGAGTCAAGGACGCGATCCGCGATTGGGCGAGGGCGACCAGGTCGCCGATCGCCGTACTGTTCGCCGCGAGCCAACCCCCGACGATCGCGAAGCCCGCGCGATCGCGAACGCGGAAAAACGCGGGGGACAAGGGAGACGACAAGGCAGGTAAGGGCAAAGGCAGATAACGAGGCAGAAGACAATCAAACGGACAATCAAACGGGCCAGCCGACAATCAACGGGCCAACAATCAAACGGGCCGGCCAACAATCAAACGGGCCAGGATCCGATCCGGACTATCATCCCCAACCAACATCGCATCGCAGGCCGATTCAAAGCGGTCGGGGTTGCGCGCCATTCGTATCATCGCGATCGCACGCCCCGCCCCGACGCCTGCACGCAGATGACGCGCCGACGACCGCCGCCCACTGGCACCGGCTCGAACGCGCGATCGACTACATGAAGGACTGCCAAGTCTTCGCCGACACCCTCCGCGCGACGATCGCCGTCGCCCACCGCAAGCGATGATCGCATCCGACGACCAACTGCGGGATCGGTCTACCGCCCGAAAGCCCACGGAACTTGTTCCGTGGGTTTTGTGTCTCGGTCGAACGCGATATCTGCACCCCAGACGCCCCTCCACTCCGCCACCCGCTCGCACCCCGCGTCCCACGACCAGGACATACTTAGCGGTCGTACCGAAGGTGCACGTGACCGCCCGTCCACCACACCCGCGCGCGCTCCGCGACTCCCACAGATCCCCCCACGCGCAAACGAAACTCGTTCATCGCCTTTTCTCGACCCAGCACCCCCGAAACATCGATCCCACAACTTTCCCGTTGACAATCTCGAACATCACCCTAACATATCAGCCGTGAGCTTGAGAGGGGGCCATCCCGCCACACCACCGTCACGCCGCGCCCCCTCCCCGCGCGCCCGCCCCCCTCCCCGCCAAGTCCAACCGGTACCGAAACGGCCCGATCTGTCCCGAAAATGCCCGCTTTTGCCCGGTTTTGCCCGCTTCTCCCACCCCCGAAAATCTGACCCAACTCGTTAAATAGGAGGAACTTCCATGCCCCGCGCCCACCGCCCCACCCAGGCCCAGCTCGATTTTCTCCGCGCCTTTTACGCCTCCCCCGCCGGCCCCGCCCCCGCCGACTGGCCCGCCCCCGCCGTCCTCAAGAAATGGCTCGCCCGCGACACGTTCCGCCAGGCCCTCGTCGGCCTCTTCGAGGCCCTCCACGTCCGCGCCGACCTCCAGCTCGCCGCCGCCGCCACCCACGTCGCCGCCCGGTTCACCCAGAACGGCGACGCCGAGACCACCGCCCCGCTCGAGCCCCGCGACGCCCTCCGCCTCCTCCGCCAGGCCCACCTCCGCGAACGCGCCCACGCCAAGGACCAAACCGTCCGCCGCACCCTCACCGGCCAAGAGCTCGCCACCGCCTTCAAATCCCACATGGCCTTCTTCGAAGAACTCCAGCAGCGCGCCGACGCCGACGCCCAAGACCCCCTCTTCCACCTCGGCGCCATCCGCAACTTCGACGACGTCGTCCGCCGCCGCGCCAAAGCCCTCGGCTTCACCCCGCCGCCGCCCCCGCCACCCGCCACGACCGCCCCCATGACCATGTCCCCCGCCACTTCCATCTGATAGAATCCGCCCACACGTCACGCGATAGGGGCATGCACACGTCGGAGAACCCCATGCGCGCCGCCCTCGTCGCCCCGCTCCTCGCCTTCCTCGCCTTCACCGCCCACGCCCAGAACACCGGCGTCGACGTCACCCTCAAGGTCGGCGACCCCGCCCCGCCGCTCGCCGTCGGCAAGTGGGTCAAGGGCGAGCCCGTCAAGGAGCTCAAGAAGGGCACGCCCTACGTCATCGAGTTCTGGGCCACCTGGTGCGGGCCGTGCAAGGTCGCCATGCCCCACGTCACCAGGCTCCAGAAGCAGTACGCCGACAAGGGCCTGGTCGTCATCGGCGTCAACGTCTGGGAGCGGGATGAGTCCAAGGTCGAGCCGTTCGTCAAGGAGATGGGCGACGCCAAGATGGGCTACCCCGTCGTGCTCGACGCAGACGTGGACGCCGCCGGCCAGGGCATGCCCTCGGGCACGATGGCCAAGACGTGGCTCAGGGCCGCCGGCCGCAACGGCATCCCCTGCTCCATGGTCGTCGACCGCGACGGCAAGATCGTCTGGATCGGCCACCCGATGATGATGGACAAGGCCGTCGCCATGGTCGTCGACGGCAAAATCGACGCGCCCGCCCTGGCCGCGTGGGAGGCCGACCTCGAGAAAAATCAGAAGGCCCTCGCGGAGGCCATGAAGGCCAAGAATTACGACGACGCCGAAAAGGCCCTCGACGCCGTCCTCAAGGCCGCCCCCGCGTTCGAGGCATTCCTCGGCGGCAGCCGCATCCAGATCGCCATCGGCCGGGGCGACTTCGCCGCCGCCAACAAGCAGGCCCGCGCCGTCCTCGACGGCCCCGAGTCCGGCAAGGACCCGTCGGCCGTCGCCCGCACCCTCATGACCCTCGCCAACGCCCCCGAGAAGGACAAGCTCGACACCAAGCTGATCGTCGAGCTCGGCGAGCGCTTCAAGTCCCTCGAGAAGGGCTGGCAGGGCGACTGGCTCCTCGGCCGCGCCCTCGCCGCCGACAACCAGTGGGACAAGGCCATCGCCGCCCAGGAAAGGGCCGCCGCCGCCGCCCCCACCCAGGCCAAGGCCATGATGGAAAAGACCCTCGAAGAGTACCGCGCCAAGAACAAGCGCCTCTAAGACGGCCGGGCCGCTTCAGCGGCCCCGAGATCGGATAACAAGAAAGGCGTCCCGAATCCCGGGACGCCTTTCTCTTTTATTCCTTCACGACTCGACGACGCTCAATCAGTCATCGTCCCCGCTGAAATCCTCGTCCTCGTACTCGTCCTCGTCGTCGTCGTCCTTCCCCTCCTCGAACTCCTCCTCCTCTTCCTCCTCGTCCTCGTCGTCGTCCTCCTCTTCCTCGTCGTCGAACTCGTCTTCCTCTTCCTCCTCGTCCTCTTCGTCCTCGAACTCCTCCTCGTCGTCCTCCTCTTCCTCCTCCTCGTCGTCCTCTTCCTCGTCCTCGTCTTCCTCGAGGTCCTCTTCTTCTTCGGCGTCGTCGTCCTCGGCTTCGTCGTCCTCGTCCTCGTCCTCGTCCTCTTCCTTGGCGCGGCGCTTGGCGGCCGAGGGGAGGTGGGCGGGAGAGAGCAGGTCGGCCAACCACGGGGTGGCGGCGAGCGGTTCGCCGGCGGCGAGGCGGGCGAACGCGGGGATTTCGAAGGCGCGGCGGGCGGGTCTAACGAGTTGGGTGGTCACCGGTGCACACTCCCGTGTCTGAATTGTCCCCTCCGCCGCGGCCGGTCTAAACGAGGCAGAACCCCGGCCGGGGCGGAAGTGGCGGTATTGAAGCTAGGGGGGGCACTGGCGTCAAGCGGTAAACGGGAAGGGATTTACGATTTGCGATAAGCGCTTTTCGATGCCGCGGCGGGGTCAGTCGATCGGTTTGCGCCGAAGCAGCAGCGCGTTGCCCAGGACGGTCACGTCGGACAGGGCCATGGCGGCCGCGGCGAGCAGCGGGCTGGCCAGGCCGAAGGCGGCGACGGGGATCAACACGGCGTTGTAGACGAACGCGAAGAACAGGTTCTGGCGGATCGTGCGCATCGTCGCGCGGGACAGGCGCAGCGCCGCGGGGATGCCGCGGAGCGAGCCGGAGACCAGAACGATGCCGCCGGTCTCCTTGGCGATGTCGGAGCCCGAGCCGATCGCGATGCCCAGGTCGGCGGCGGCGAGGGCGGGGGCGTCGTTGATGCCGTCGCCGATCATGGCTACCGCAGAGTTGCGAGTTGCGAGTTGTGAGTTGCGAGTGTCGGAGGGATTGTGGCCCTGGAGTTGGCGGATGGCGTCGGCTTTTCCGCCGGGTTTTACGCCGGCGCGGACGTCGTCGATGCCGACTTGTTGGGCGATGGCGCGGGCGGTGGGTTCGATGTCGCCGGTGAGGAGGACGGTCTTGAGGCCCAGTGCGTGGAGGTCGGCGATGGCGCGCGCGGAGTCGGGCTTGAGCTGGTCTTCGAGGTAGATCGAGCCGAGGAGGCGCGCGTGGCCGGCGGCGTTCTTGCGGGCGACGTGGACGATCGACCGCGGCGCGCCGTCCGGCGGCGGCGCGGGGGCGGCGGTGGCGAGGTTGTGTTTTTCGAGCAGCGCGGCGCTGCCGACGACCAGCGTCTGGCCGGCGACCTGCGCTACGACCCCCAGGCCGGGTTCGTAATCGAAGGAGTCGGGGTCCGTAAGTTCGAGCTGTTGAGACTGCGCGTGCCGGACGATGGCTTGGCCGAGCGGGTGCTCGGAGTATTGCTCGGCGGACGCGGCGAGGCGCAGGAGCTCGGCGGGCGACAGCGAATCGGCGGGGAGGACGGCGGCGACGGTCGGCTTGCCGACGGTGAGCGTGCCGGTCTTGTCGAGCGCGACGACCGAGACGCGCTCGGCGTGCTGGAGGGCGTCGATGTCGCGGATCAGGATGCCGTGCTTGGCGCCGCGGCCGGTGCCGACCATGAGGGCGGCGGGGACGGCCAGGCCGAGCGCGCAGGGGCAGGCGATGATCAGGACGGCGCAGACGGCCTTGGCGAGGTGGGCCCACGTCGTGGCGGCGGGCCAGTGGTGGAGCGTGCCGTAAAGGTACCAGCCGACGGCGGTCGCCAGCGCGATGACGAGGACGGTGGGGACGAAGATGGCGGAGATCTGGTCGGCCAGGCGCTGGACGGGCGGGCGAGAGTTCTGCGCGGTCTCGACGAGGCGGACGATCTGGGCGAGCGCGGTCTCGGAGCCGACGCGGGTGGCGCGGATGATGAGCCGGCCGGTCTGGTTGACGGTGCCGGAGATGACGGGGTCGCCGGCCGTGCGTGCGACGGGGATGGGCTCGCCGGTGAGCATGGACTCGTCGACGTCGGATTGGCCGGCGACGACTTCGCCGTCGACGGGGATGCGGTCGCCGGGGCGGATGAGGAGGTGGTCGTCGTGTTTTACGAGGGCGACGGGGATTTCTTCGAAGTCGGAGGAGGGGGCGGTGGGGAGCAGGGGGGCGGGGGAGTGGACGAGCGGGGGGGCTGGGGGGCCGAGGGGCTGGGGGGAGGAGGAGGCGCGGATGGGTGCGTCCACGGGTTGACCGAGTATCGCGAGCGATCGGCGTGAAGCGGCACGCGAGGTGTGGCCGTTCCCGTCGTTGTTTACCGACTCCCCTGCTCCCCTGCCCCCTTGCTCCCTCTGCTCCCCTGCTTTCCGCACGCGCAGGGCGACCGACGGGGTCAGATTCAGCAACTCGCGGATCGCCGACCCGGCCTGGTCGCGCGCCCGCGCCTCCAGATAGTGGCCCAGGGAGATCAGCGCGAGCAGGCCTGTCGACTCCATGAAGTAGAGGTCGGGGAGCACCTGCCACCAGCCCAGCAGCCGGCCCCCGAGCGCGGTCAGGCTGTAGAGGTACGCGACGGACGCGCCCATGGCGATCAGCGTGTCCATGTTGGTGGTTCGGCGGACGAGGGCGCGCCAGGCGGAGCGGTAGAAGGCGCCGCCGACGAGGAGTATGGCGAGCGTGGCGGTGGCGAAGGAGAGGTAGTCCATCCAGTGGACGGCGCCGGCGTGGTGGCGACCGATCCCGAAGAGCGGGAGCGTCCAGTGCATGAGCTCGACGGGGAACCAGAGGACGACGCCGACGATGGCCCGGCGGAGCCACTGTTTGGCGTGGGCGCGCTGGCGCTGGAGGCGGTCTTCTTCGGCCTGGGCGGCGTGGGTCTCGTGGCGGATGGTCTGGGCGGACGCCGGGTAGCCGGCGTCCGAGACGGCGGCGGCGATCTGGTCGGGGGCGACGGCTGCGGGGTCGTAAGTGACGACCGCCCGGCCGCGGGCAAGGTTGACCTGTGCGGCGGCAACGCCGGGGAGGCCGGTGGCCGCGCGGGTGACGTGGGAGACGCAAGAGGCGCAGTCCATGCCGCCGACGTCAAGGACGCAGGATTCGGTGGCGCCGGCGGGAGGCGCGGCGGGTGGTGCGGCGGGCTGGGCGGTGGCGGGGGGCATGTCACCGCGATTGTACGCGCCGCGAACGCCGGGGAATCACGTTCCGACGCCGAGGAGGGACGAGCGCTATCCCATCGCACCGCGCCGGACGACACGTGCCCTTGCGCGGGCGCCGGCACGACACCCGATCAGCAGTCGCCGACGTCCGAGTCGCGGCCGGCATCGCAACCGTCGAGGTCTTTGAGGCGGGCCATGAGTTCGTCCGAGCATGGGCCGCTGAGGCCGATCTGCGGCCAAGCGGGCCTGGCGTCCGGCCGGAACGGCAAGACGGGTTGGTAAACCCCCGATTCGTCCGCGAACCGCAGGACGTGTAGGTCCGACATCCGTAAACCTCCGGGATGCGCGCGACGGCGCAGGAGGGACGGTAACACTCCGGTGCCCGATCCGGGAATGAGAGTTTTCCTGAGGGGCTGTGTTTTCGGACATGCGCGTGTCAAACCCTTGCAGCCCCCCCTTGCGGGGCGGCCACGCGAGGTTATCGCGCGGTGCGCCGAATCATCCGCGCACCGGCGCCGTCGATTCGCGGACGATGAGCTCGGCGCGGAGGACGCGGTTTTCCGGCCGGATTTCGCCGGTCCGCAGGCTCTCCACGAGCGTCGTCACCGCGCCGTGGCCCAACTGGAGCAACGGTTGGCGGACGGTGGTCAGCGCGGGGGACAGGTAGGCGGCGCTGGGGGGGTCGTCGATGGCCATGACCGACAAATCGTGGCCGATGCGGAGGCCCATGGTCTGGGCGGCGGCGTAGACGTCGAGGGCGTAGTAGTAACCCGCCGCCAGCAGCGCGGTCGGCCGGGCCGGGCTGCTCAGGAGGCGCATCAGGTCGTTGCGCTCGCGGTCGGACAGGCGCCATCCCTCGCTGCGGACGGCCCACTGGTCGCGCAGGCCGACGCCGCGGTCGGCGAGGCCTTCGAGGTAGCCCTGCCAGCGGTCGCGGGTTTCGGGCGAGCCGTCGGCGGCGCCGACGAAGCCGATCTGGGTGTGCCCGACGCCGGTCAGGTGGGCGACGGCCTGTCGGGCGACCTGCACGTTGTCGACGTAGATCGAGCACACGTCGGGGATGCGGATGTTCGAGCCGACGCTGATCACGCGCCGGCCGCGGCGCGAGAAGGCGGCCTCGACGTCGGCGGCCATCGGGCAGACGAGGATGACGCCGTGGCACTCCTTGCGGACGTCCTCGTCGAAGCGGGGGAAGATCAGATCCGCGTCGGTGACGTAGGCGCCCTGGCGGATGCCCTCGACGATCTGACCGTAGACGTGGTCGGCGAGGGAGGCGTCGCGGTTGAGGAGGACGGCGATCCGCAGATCGCTGACGGTCTTTCGGCCCTGCTCGTACGAGGCGTGGACGAACGTGCCCTTGCCCTGCGAGCGCTCGAGGACGCCGGCGTTGACCAGTTCCTGGAGTGCGCGGTGGGCGGTGACCAGGGAGACCGACAGTGTTTCGGACAGTTCCTTCGTGCTGGGCATCTGCTGCCCGGCGGCGAAGACCCCCCCGTCGATCGCCTGGCGGAGGTGATCCTTGGCGACGAGGTAGAGGGGCTTTCCGGGCTGCGGCGTGATCGGCGTCAGGCCGTTGGTTTCGGACATGGGGGCACCCCGCGGGGACGACGCCGTCCGACGAATACCGCCGGAGACTCAAAGGTGTAAACGCGATGTTGCATGACGGGTGTCGGTCGTCAAAGCGGTGTCGCCCCCCGGACGAGGCGACGGAGCCGGCCTTTTTCGGACAGCAAGAGTGTACAGAAAAACGCCGCGGTTACCACGGTGGCCGAGCGGCCTAAGAATAAAGACGCCCACCGCCCCCGGATTATTGGGCGCGGTGGGCGGTGGGGTCGAATGAGAATTGGGAAGCCGGGGAACTGAAGAAGGGCGCGCGTCACCCGCGCCAGCGGACGAAGCCTTCGATGGCTTCGTATTCGGCGAGGCCGAGCTGGTCGTAGAGGTCGGCCGTGTTGCGGTTGCGGTCTTCGGCGCGCTGCCAGAACTCGCGGGGGTCGGAGGGGCCGGGGAACAGCGCTTTGTCCTTCTGCGATTCGTGTTTGAAGATGGCCTTGCGCTTCTTGTGGACCTCGTCGGGGGAGAGGGGGACGGCCATCTCGATCTCGTCGACGCCCCACTCCTGCCAGGCGCCGCGGTAGAGCCAGACCTCGCACTGGTCGAGCCACTTGGCGCCCTCGGCGCGGAGCTCGTGGATCGCCTGGAAGATCGCGGTGAGGCAGACGCGGTGGGTGCCGTGGGGGTCGGAGAGGTCGCCGGCGGCGTAGACCTGGTGGGGCCTGGTCTTGACCAGCAGGTCCTTGATGATCTTGACGTCGTCGGGGCCGATGGGCTTTTTGCGGACGCGGCCGGTCTCGTAGAAGGGCATGTCGAGGAAGTGGATGCGGGCGTCGTCGGCGACGCCGGAGAAGCGGGCGCCGGCGCGGGCCTCGGCCCGGCGGATCAGGCCCTTGATCGTCTGCAGTTCCTTCGCGTCGACCTCGCCGGGCTTCTTCTTCTGCACGAACGACTCGATCTGGGCCTCGATGCCGGCGGCGACGGACTCGTTGAGGCCGAAGGCGCGGGCGTACTCGCGGACGAAGTCGGCGTGGCGCAGGGCGGTGTCGTCCCAGACGGCGATGTTGCCGGAGGTCTGGTAGGCGACGTGGACCTCGTGGCCCTGCTCGCACAGGCGGATGAAGGTGCCGCCCATCGAGATCACGTCGTCGTCCGGGTGCGGCGAGAACAGGACGACGCGCTTTGGGAAGATCTCCGGGTGGGCGTGATGGAAGGCGGGGAAATCCAGGCCCGCCTCAACCTGCTTGGGCTTACCGCCGGGCCAGCCAGTGATGGTGGACTGGAGGGATTTGAAAACCTCGATGTTGACGTCGTAGGCGCCGCCCCGGCCGGCGATGAGCTCCTGGAGGCCGTGCTCGTTGTAATCCTCGTCCGTGAGCTTCAGCAGCGGCTTCTTGGTCTCCAGTGCCAGCCAGATGGCCGCCTTGCGGGTCATGTGCTCGTCCCACGTCAGCCCGAAGTCTTCGAGGTTGCCCAGGAGCCACGGGGTCTTGAACCGGGTGAGCTCGGCGGCGGACGCGCTGTCGAGGACGATCCGGGCGTTGGGGTGCTGTTGCAGGTACGACGCCGCCACCTGGTTCGTGATCTCCCCCTCGACGGACCGGCGGATCACCTTCGCCTTGCCCTCGCCCCACGCCATGAGGACGACCTTGCGCGCCGACAGGATCGTCTCGACGCCCATCGTGATCGCCTTGCGCGGCACGTTCCACTCGCCGAAGAAGTCGGACGCGGCGTCGAGGCGGGTGACGAGGTCGAGGGTGATCAGGCGGGTCTTGGAGTCGCGCGGGGAGCCGGGCTCGTTGAACCCGACGTGGCCGGTGCGGCCGATGCCGAGGATCTGGTAGTCGAGGCCGCCGGCGTCGCGGATCTGCTTTTCGTAGCTGGCGCAGAACGCGGCGATCTGCTCGCGCGGGATGGTGCCGTCCGGGATGTGCACGTTCTTCGGGTCGATGTCGATGTGGTCGAAGAGGTGCTCGCGCATGAAGCGAACGTAGCTCTGGAGCTCGTCGGGGTTCATGGGCCAGTACTCGTCGAGGTTGAACGTGATGACGTTCTTGAACGAGAGCTTCTCTTCTTTGTGGAGGCGGATCAGTTCGTCGTACAGGCCGGTGGGCGTGGAGCCGGTCGCCAGGCCGAGGACGGCCGTCGCGTTCGCCGACGCGCGCGCCCGGATCAGGTCCGCGATGTCCCGCGCGACGGCCGCGGCGGCCTCGGACGACGTCTTGTAGACCGTGACCGGGATCTTTTCGACCCCGTAGGCCGGGGGGTTGGCGCTGTCGGACAGGGGCTGAGGGGTGGTGACGTTGGACATGGTCGGGTCGGCTCCGTTCGCTCGACTGCGTGTTTCACAATGACCCTTTTAGCTGCCGGTCATTCCCGGTCCCGCCCGGCGCGCATTCGCGCCGCGGTTCCCTCTTCTATCGCCCAAGGATAGACGGACGCCAGTGTTTTGTTGCAACACTCGTGAACGAACGGGCGAGACGCCACGAATCTCGACTACCGTCAATTGTGCTTGTAAAGTCACTTTTAATAACTGGTTACGGGCATCACATCGCAACCGCAGGCTCAGCCTTACGAGCGAATCTGCGAAATGCAAAGTGTGTTCTGCGAAAGCAGATCGTCGGCCGCCAGCTACTGTCTAGCCGCCGTTTCGCCGCGCACGTCGGCACGGTCGCCACACGCGGATCGCAGTCTTCGCACCGCTCGGCCGCCCGCCCGACAAGCCCCCCGCCTCATCCCTTCTTCGTCGCCGTCACTACCCGATCGTGGCCGGCGTGATCCTTCAAGATCCGCACGTCCGCGAACCCCTCGTACCCCTCGGCGACCTGCCGCGCCAGCGCCCCCTGGTCGAACGCGATCTCGAGGAAGATCCGCCCGTTTTTGTTCAGCCGCTCCGGCGCCTGGGCGAGGATCCGCCGGTGCAGGTCGAGCCCGTCCGGGCCGCCGTCGAGGGCGGTCGTCGGCTCGTACTCGCGTACGGAGCGGTCCAGCCCCGCGATCTGCGCCGACGCAATGTACGGCGGGTTGGCGACGATCACGTCGAACGGCATCGGGTCGACCATCTCGCGGATCGGGTCGAAGAGGTCACCGTGGCGGACCTCGACGCGCCCGGCCAGGCCCAGCCGCTCGACGTTCTTCCGCGCGACCTCTACCGCCTTCTCGCTTATGTCGGTCGCGACGACGACGGCCGTCTTCACGTTGTGGGCGATCGCGGCCGCCACGCACCCGCTGCCCGTGCACAAATCGAGCACGCGCGGGACCTCGATCACCATCTGCCGCTTAAGGGCCTGTACGGCGTTCTCGACAAGCGTCTCGGTGTCCGGGCGCGGGATCAGCACGTCGCGCGTCACGTCGAACTCGAGGTTGAAGAAGTGGGCCCGGCCGGTGAGGTACGCGATCGGCTCCTGCTCGCCGGCCCGGGTCACCAGGTCACGGAGCTTGCCGCGGTCCGCGTCCGACAGGGCGCGCTCGTAGTTGGTGTACAGTTGGATGCGCGGGCAGCCCAGGACGTGGGCGAGGAGGAGCTCGGCCGACAGGCGGGGGGAATCGACCTGCTTGCGGGTGAAGAACCCGCTCGTCCACTCCAAAGTCTTACGGACCGTCCAAGGGCCGTCGGCGGCTTGTGACATGACGGGGTGATCTTACGGGGGCGGGTGGGGAACGCTATAGGCGAGCGCGACGCGGGGGGCGAGGCTCCGTCCGAGCCGTTGGCCGGATGCGCGGGGTGCCCCCGCGGCGCGGACGGAGGCTCGCCCTCCCGAATCTACTAACGGACGGCAAACTCGTGCCAAAAGTCACCGAAAAGTTCTTGCCCGGGCACGCGACGAACTCTATCCTTGGGTCGTCGGCGGTACTCCCCGGAGAAGGTTCCCCCCCTTCCTTCTTCACCCGCCGACATTTTCATGCGCACGCCGAGAGGGAATGGGGCGCAGCGGTGTTCCGCGCCACGTCGGTCAGGATTCATCTCCGAACGGCGTTTGGACGAGGTTGACGGCGTCCCCTGCCGCGATAGGGTGACGGTCTAACTCTCGGGCAAGATCGGCCGTGGCGGACAGTCCCCCTTCACCCCCTGCAAGTTCTTCAACTACGACCGCCGGCAAACCGGGGGCGGAGACGTCGCGCGCCGAAACGGCCGCGCTGATGGACTTCGCCGCGCTAGAGAAGGCGATCGAGGCCAAGAGCCAGCGGGAACTCCTCGCATGGATGTTCTCCTTCCTCAAGCCGGTCAAGGGGCTCGCCGTCGTCGCGGCGGGCGTGCTCGTCCTGTGGATCGGGGTCGACATCCTGACGACCCGGCAGATGGGCGAGGCGGCCAACCAGATCAAGACGATCCACTTCAAGCAGTCGGAGGTGAAGACCGGGTTCTGGGGGTGGCTGCTCGGGGCCGACGCGGAGGCCCGGGGGCTTCGGTGGGCCGTGCTCTGGCTGACGGGGCTGATGCTCGCCAACACGGTGCTGCGTTACTTGCGCGAGACGACGGCGATGCGACTATCGATGACGATGGTCTACTACATCCGCTCGGCGGTGTACGACAAGATCCAGCACGTCGGCTTCTCCTACCACGACCGCGTGTCGACCGGGCAGCTGATCAACCGCGCGCTGACGGACCTGCAGAACGTGCGGCAGTTCATCCAGACGGCGCTGCTGGTCGTGCTGGAGATCGCCCTGATCACCGGCGGGTACATCATCCTGATCTTCACGCTCAACCCGTGGCTGGCGCTGGTGGCGGCGCTGCCGCTGCCGGTCTGGACGTGGTACGTGCTGCGGTTCGGCAAGAAGGTCCAGCCGGCGAGCAAGGCGGTCATGGAGGCCGAAGACAAGAACGTCTCGATCATCACGGAGAACATCGCCGGCGTTCACGTGGTCAAGGCGTTCGCTACGCAGGACCAGGAAATCGCCAAGTATCACGCGGCGTGCGACACGTACTTCCAGAAGGTGCGGGCGCGGATCCGGCTGTACGCGAACTTCACGCCGATCATCCGGTCGATCGCGACGGGCAGCCACTTGTCGCTTTACCTGCTGGCGGGGCTGTTCATCATCACGGGCTACGCGCTGCTCGGCCGGCCGATGCAGGTGGGCGACTTCCTGGTGCTGGGGACGGCGATGGGGGCGATCTTGCAGCGCCTGCAGCAGGTGTCGGTGGTGAGCGAGCAATACCAGAACGCGATCGTGAGCTCGAAGCGGCTGTACGAGGTGCTGGCGGCGGCGCCGACGGTCGCCGTGCGCGAGGGGGCGGAGCAACTGCCGGCGGGCGGCACCGGGGCCGTGCGGTTCGAAGGCGTGACGTTCGGCTATGACCCGGCTAGGCCGGTGCTGAAGGACGTGAGCTTCGACGTCGCCGGCGGGACGGTGGCGGCGATCGTCGGGCCGACCGGCGCGGGGAAGACGACGCTGGTGAGCCTGATCGCGCGGTTCTACGACCCGCAGGCGGGGCGGGTGATCGTCGACGGCGTCGACGTGCGGGACTTGTCGATCGACGCACTGCGGCGAGACGTCGCGTTCGTCTTCCAGGAGACGCACTTGTTCAGCGACAGCGTGGAGGCGAACGTCGCGTACGGCCGGCCGGGCGTGACGGGCGGGGCGGTGGAGGCGGCGGCGCGGCTGGCGCAGGCGCACGACTTCGTGAGCGAGCTGCCCAAGGGGTATTCGACCGTTCTCGCCGAGCGCGGGGCGAGCTTGTCCGGCGGGCAGAAGCAGCGGCTGGCGATCGCCCGGGCGATTTTGAGCGACCCGCGGATTCTCGTGCTCGACGACGCGACGGCGGCGATCGATCCGGAGACCGAGGACCTGATCCGCCGGGGCATGCGGCACGTGATGCGGGCCCGCACGACGTTCGTCATCGCGCACCGGATCAGCAGCGTGAAGGCGGCGGACGTGGTGATCGTGATCGAGGACGGCCGGGTGACGCAGGTCGGAACGCACGACCAGCTCATGGCTCAGGACGGACATTATCGGGAGATCGCCGCCGCCCAGCTTTCCGACGGTGAACCCGAGGAGAGCCCGTCACACATCAAACGAATGCGCGACGAGAAGGCCGTGGCGGCGGCGGCGGTCGGCGGCACCGGCGGAGAGACGAACGGTGTGTGACGTGGCGTGGGCTACCAGCCCGCGAGTCAGATCAATTGTGGCTATTAGCAAGGCATCGGTGTTCGAGAATTGATTTCATCGCGGGCTGGTAGCCCACGCCCCGGAGGATCATGGCGATCGGATGGCCATTCTGGAGACGGCGAGACGCAAACCCCGCGGGTGCGGGGGCGGTCGCGGCTGCGCCGTCGCCCGTCGCGGACGTGCAGAGTGAGGATGAGGAACAGAAGTACCGCCCGATCGAGTGGCCGCTGGTCAAGCGCGTCCTTATGGGCCTCGTTCCGCAAAAACGGCTCTTCGGCCTCGGCTTGGCGCTCGGGTTCGTGATGCTCCTGCTGGACATGCAGTCGCCGCGGTTCATGCAGTGGATCATCGACCACGTGAGCGCGTACGCGGCGGGGGTGATACCGAACGCGACGGCCCGCTCGGCCGGCATGACCGTGGTCTACATCGTGCTGATCTGGGCGGGCGTGTCGCTCGTGGCGCGGGTGCTCGAGCGGTACGTGATCCTCGTGATGACCCTGGCGGGCGAGCGCGTCCAGTTCGGGCTGCGCAAGCAACTCTTCGAGCACCTCCAGACGCTCTCGATGAGCTATTACGACAAAACCAAGCTCGGGCGGATCATCAGCCGGTGCACGAGCGACATCGGGAGCTTGCGCGAGGTGAACGTCTGGGGCGTCTGGCAGGTGGCCGCCAACGCGCTGATGATGCTGTTCGCGGCACTGATGCTCGTGCTGACGGACTGGCGACTGTTTTTGGCGGTCGCCTGGCTCGGACCGGTCCTGTGGGTCATGAGCCGGATCTACCGCAAGCGGGCGACGGGGCTGTGGCAGCAGTCGCGCGAGGGGTTCACGCGCGTGTCGACGAATCTGGCGGAGAACATCACGGGCATGCGCGTGGTGGTCGCGTTCAACCGGCAGGCGCCGAACCTTTCGAAGTTCAACGCGCTGCAGGTGACGAACACGGACAACAACGTGAAGGTCGCGATCGCCAACGGGATCTACCAGCCGGCGCTCGAGGTCGTGCGGTTCCTCGGGCGGGCGATCATTTTGTGTTACGGGGCGTACCTGCTCGTTAGGGGCGAGATCGGAACGACGGAGGCGGCGGGGATCGGGGCCGTCGTGGCGGCGTACCTGTACTGGGATTGGTTCATGAACCCGATCATCAACTTCGGGACGTTCGCGAACCAATTGATGGCGGCGATGGCCGGGGCCGAGCGCGTGTTCGCGCTGCTGGACACCAAGCCGGAGGTAGAAGACGTGCCCGGCGCGACCCCCCTGCCGCGGGTCGACGGGCGCGTGCGGTTCGAACACGTGACGTTCGGGTACGACCCGGCGAGGCCCGTCCTGCACGACGTCGACTTCGAGGCGACGCCCGGCGAGATGGTCGCGCTCGTCGGCGCGACCGGCAGTGGCAAGAGCTCGATCATCTCGCTGATCGCCCGGTTCTATCAGCCGCAGCAGGGCCGCATCCTCATCGACGGGCACGACATCCGCCACGTGACCGGCGAGTCGCTCAACCGACAGACCGGCCTCGTGCTCCAGGTGAACTACCTGTTCACCGGGACGGTGATGGAGAACATCAAGTACGGCAAGCCCGCCGCGACGGACGACGAGGTGGTCGCCGCCGCGAAGGCGATCGGGTCGTACGACGCGATCATGGGCCTCAAGGACGGGTTCGCGACGGAGGTCGGTGAGCGGGGCGCGAGCATGTCGCTCGGCCAGCGGCAGCTGATCTGCTTCACCCGCGCGTTCCTGGCCGACCCGCGCGTGTTCATGCTCGACGAGGCCACCAGCGCCGTGGACACCGCGACCGAGCAAGTCGTCCAGCGGAGCCTGGAAAAGATGCTGGAAGGGCGGACCACGTTCATCGTCGCCCACCGGCTCAGCACCATCCTGCGCGCCGACACGATCCTGGTCATCGACCAGGGCCGGATCGTCGAACGCGGGACGCACCGGGAACTGGTCGCCCGCGGCGGGAAGTACGCCCACCTGTACGAGCAGTTCGTCAGCCACGCGTGACCCGCGGGGTGCGGCGGCCCGCGCTGCCACGCGCGCGGCGCGCCCCGTCGTACCGTCGCCGGACGACCGATAAACACCGTCCCGACGCGACGGCGCTCCGCAACCGGCGCGCCCGAATTCGCGATCCTTGCGGAATCCGGTCGGCCCCACCCGTCCTAGTAAAACACGAATCAGCGGTGGCCGATATTGACGATGGCGGGCCGGACGTCCTCGGCCCGCCGGTCACGCCGTCGTCCGTCCGCCCGCCACTCGGTGCGGGGAGCGTTCCCGCATGTCGGTCGCCAGTCCGCTTCATCGCCGCCACCATCGCGGTCGCCCGTCGTCACGGGGGATCACGGTCGTGTACGCGATCATCGCGCTGAGCGCGCTGGTCGGCTTGTCGTCGCTCGGCGTCGATTACGGCCGCGTGCAGGTGGCCAAGTACGAATTGCAGAGGGCGGCGGACGCGGCGGCGCGTGCGGCGGCGGCGAGTTTGTCGTCGGGCGTCGCGGCCGTGCAGACGACGGCCGTGACTTACGCCGGCTACAACTCCGCCGACGGGACCGCCATCTCCGTCGCCGCCGGCACCGACGTCGAGTTCGGCACGTGGAACTCGGTCACCCGCACGTTCACCGTGCTGACGGGCGTCGACCGCGCGTCCGCCAATGCCGTGCGCGTCACCGCGCACCGCACCGCCGCGCGCGGGAACCCCGTCACCCTGTCGATCGGGGCCATGGTCGGCCGGCCGACGTGCGACGTGAAGGCGACCGCCGTCGCCGTCGCACCCCAGGCGTTCGGGCTGATCGGGCTCAGTTCCGTCTCGTTCGCCGCGACCGGCACGACCGACAGCTACGACTCGTCCGTCGGGTCCTACTCCAGCCTGAGCGCGCGGAGCAACGGGTCGCTGGCCAGCAACGGCGACATCTCGATCACCGGCAACGGCACGATCAAGGGCGACGCCCACGCCGGCATCGGCCACACGACGACGGTCGGCGGGAGCGCGACCGTCACCGGGTACACCAACCCCCTGACCCGCACGCTCACCTTCCCCCCGCCCACCCTCCCCGGGAGCTACACCTTCGCCGGCACCGTGAACGTGAACTCCGGGGTCTACAACATTCCCGCCGGGGACTATTACTGCACCGGCCTGACCGTCTCGAGCAACGCCACGTTCAACTGCCTCGGGCCCGTCCGCGTCTTCTGCTCCGGGCCGGTGAACATCACGGGCGGGTACATCGGCACCTACCAGAATCGCCCGAAGAACTTCCAACTGCTCATGACCAACTCGTCGTCGGTCACGATGGGCGGCCAGGCGAGCTTCTACGGCCAGATCTACGCCCCGCAGAGCACGGTCACACAGACGGGGACCGCCGAGATCTACGGGTCGGTCATCGCCAACGTCCTCTCGTTCCACTCGTCCTGGCAGGGCGGGATGCATTTCGACGAATCGCTGTCCGGGTCGTCCGGCGGGGCGATCCTCCTGGTCCGGTGACGCCGCCGCCGGCGACGGGCCCGGATAACCTCGCGCGAGCCCGTCCGGCGGCGCCGCGCGCCTTAGTTACCGGCCCGGCCGCATGGGGTAAGATCGCGGACGCCATGCCGGGCGAATTCGACTTCATCTCGTGGCTGCGGGGGCAGCAGCGGCGGACCGCGCTGGTGCCGGTGCCGGCGGGGGATGATTTGGCGGTCGTGCGGTGGCCCGTCGCGGACCTGCTGCTGGTCGGGGTGGACCAGGTGCTGGACGGGGTGCACTTCGATTCGGCAGTGCACGCGCCGCGGCTCATCGGGGCGAAGGTGATGAACCGGAATCTGTCCGACTGCGCGGCTATGGCGTGTCTGCCGGCCGTGGCCGTAGTGGCGGCGGCGCTGCCGGCGGGGCGTTCGCTGGAGTACGCGAAGGAGCTTTACCTGGGAATGCAGGAGGCCGGGCGCGCGTTCGACTGCGAGATCGTCGGCGGGGATACGGGCACGTGGGCGGGGCGGCTGGCGGTGTCGGTGACGATCCTCGGGCGGTCGGCGGGGGTGGAGCCGGTGACGCGGGCGGGGGCGCGGCCGGGGGACGGGATTTACGTGACGGGGCCACTGGGCGGGAGCTTGCATCTGACGGGGGCGGCGGAGGAGGGACTGCGGGCGGGGCGGCACATGACGTTCACGCCGCGGGTGGCGCTGGCGCGCGACTTGGCGGCGCGGTATCGGGTGACGGCGATGATGGATTTGTCGGACGGGCTGTCGCGCGATCTGGGACACATTTGCGCGGCGAGCAAGGTGGGGGCGGTGATCGACGCGGCGCGGGTGCCGGTGCACGGGCACGCGATCGCGCACGGCGGGGATGCGCTGATGCGGGCGCTCAACGACGGGGAGGATTACGAACTGGTGCTGACGTCGCCGGATGCGATCTCGGAGGAGTTGGCGACGCGGGTGGGGGAGATTCGGGCGGGGGGTGGGGTGGTACTGGTGCGCGAGGGGCGCGAGGAGGCGCTGGCGCCGCGGGGGTGGGAGCATTCGTTGTAGGGTGGGCACTGCCCACCGTTCGCGCGATGGTCGTGATCCGTCTCGACGGTCGTCGTGCGCGCGAAGACGTCCACATATAGCCCGCCACTTGTGGCGGGAAAGCGCGGTGCCGGGATGGTTCCGTCAGGGCAATTGCATTTGGGAGGGCGAGGCTCCGTCCGAGCCGCGGGGGCACCCCGCGCACAGTGGAGAACGGCTCGGACGGAGCCTCGCCCTCTCGAGCCGCCCTGATGGTCACGTAGCGCAGTTCCGACCCGTCCGGTCCCGAGACGACACTGCATCCGCATCCACGGTTTCCCGCCACAAGTGGCGGGCTATATGAGGCGTGAACTGCGCGCTCCGAGAGCGTTGAGACGGTCGGCGCGGCGCCTCAATCCACGATCTTCAGCTTGATCTCGTCGCTGTTCGCCCGGAGCTCCGGCGCGTAGACGCCGTTGGCCTTGGTGGGCAGGGCGCTGAACTTGCCGGGGATTTCGGCGCGGAGGCGGTAGCTGACGCTGTGGGTGCCGCGCGGGAGGACGCGGGCGTAGAAGCTGACGCGCTCGTCGCGGTACTCGACGTAGGCGTGCAGGCCGGAGTTGTACGGCGTGTAGCCGCTGCGCACCTCGACCGGCTCGAAGCCGCTGGCCTTCATGTCTTCGAACATGAGGTACTCGTAGTCGTTCTTCGAGTCGATCGCGAGTTCGGCCTCGACGAGGTCGCCGGACTTGAGCGTGTCGCCGTCCTTGAGCAGTTGGCGCTCGTACTTCTCGACCTTCTGCTTGGTCGCCTGGCCGTGCTGGCCGGAGACGGTGACCTTCTTGTCGACGGGGATCAGCTTGTAGAACTTGCGGTCGACCTTGACCTCCAGGCCGGCCTTGGAGATGTGGTCCTCCATCGTGAAGTTGGTCGCGTACGCGTTGAAGTAGAGCGGGCCGTTGCCCGTCTTCTTGAACTCGATTTTGTGGGCGCCGGCGGTCAGCTCGTCGCCGGTCATGGTGACGGTGCCGTCGAACGAGAACAAATTGGCGGCCGAGATCGAGACCTGCTTTTTGAGCTTGCCGTCGATGTGGACCTCGACGTTGATGTCGGGCTTGTCCTCGCCGGACGCGCGGACGAAGTCGGCCAGGGCCTCGACGCACAGGGCGGTGTCGCGCGTCGAGTTCCAGTAGGTCGCGTGCTTGCGGTTGTTGACCAGATACTTGGCGAGGCCGCTCGCCTTGGGGCCCTTGGGATCGGTCAGGGCGAGGAGCTTGAGGTAGTAGGCCATGGCCTCGGTGTCGGTGCCCCACCAATACCACCAGAAGTTGCCCTCGGGCATCTTGAGGTAAGCGGTCTGGTTCTCGGGGTCGGTGACGAGGAACTGGTCGACGTTCTGCACGAGCATGTCGCGCTTCTCGAAGTCGTTGACCTTGTGGCAGGCGAGGCCGAGGACGGCCTTGGTGTAGACCGACAGGTGGACGCGGTCGCGGTAGGCGAAGTCGCGCATCGCGCGGTTGTCCTGGCCGGCGTCGACCAGGGTCATGTACACGAGCGCGTCGACGTCGTCGGCGCGGGTCTTGTAGGGTTTGGTCTGCGACGGGGCGTTCTTGAGCATCTGGACTTGCGTGTTCTGGTAGTTGACCAGCCACTGCACGCCGCGCTCGAGCACGCCGGGGGTAATGGCGGCGTCGTTGGTCTTGGCGACCTGCAGGCCGTGGACGACGGTGGCGGTCGTGTGCGGGTACGACTGCTCGCCGAACCCGCTGAACCAGCCCCACCCGCCGTCGCTCATCTGCATGGCGGTGAGCTTGGCGACGCCGTCCTTCACCATCTGCGCGACCTCGGCCTCGTCGAAGACGGGGTTGCGGTCGAACCGCTTCCACTGCTTGGCGCGGTCGGCGGGGTTGCCGATCTCCTGGGCGTTGAGGTTCGTGCGCTTGGCCCGGATGTCGGCCAAATTCAGCTTCATGTCGAGCAGGACCTTCTGCGTGATCACGGTCGGGACGAACCGGTTGAGCGTGGCCTCGGTGTTCCCGTGCGGGTACTCGGCCAGGTACGGGAGCGCATCCACCATCGCCAGCGCGAGCGTCGGAGAATAACGCACTTCCAGCCGGCTGAACGCGGGGTTGCGCTCGTTCGGCACGTTGAACGTCAGCGCGGCCGATGCCTGGTCGGCCTTCATGGCGCCGGCGTACGAGTCGGTCTTGAGCATGCCGTGCACGTAGACCGGGAAGGTCAGTTGCATGGCGTCGGAGTCGGTGTCGGTGACGGCCTTGACGCGGACAACGGCCGTGCCGGGCTGCATGACCTTCACGCGCCAGTCGACTCGCTTCTCGCCCTTGGGGTCGAGGTCGATCGAGGTCGTGTAGGAGAGGATGTTCCCGCCGGGGTTGGACTTGATCGCGCTGGTGGGCGTGTCGAACCCGCGGAGCGCGTCGCCCTCGAGCTCGAGTGTAACCTTCACGGTCTTCTTGTCCTTGAGGTAGTTGTGGACGTTGGCGGAGAGGACGACTTCGTCCTTCTGGACGAAGAAGCGCGGGGCCTGCAGGCGGACGAGCAGGTCCTTGGTGGTGATCAAATCGACGTCGCCCTGGCCGACCTGGGTGCCGGCGCCCATGGCCCAGACGCGGGCCTTCCAAGTGGTGAGCTGCTCGGGCATGTCGAACGCGACGTCGGCGATGCCGTTCTTGTCGGTCGTGAGGGCGGCCGCCCAGAAGGCGGTGTCGGCGAAGTTCTTGCGGATCGTGGGCTCGGGTCCGCCGGCGGCGCCGGCGTCACCGCCGTTGGCCGGGCCGGCGTCGGGGGCCCCGTTCGCGTCGGCGCGGCCCTCGGCCTTGGCGGCGGCCATCGGGGCGGCAGCGAGCGCCGACGTGTTGGCCCCGCCATCCATGTCCATGGCCATCCCGCGCTGCATCTCCATTCCGCCCCGGCCGCCGCCCCCGAACCCGCCCCTAAGCTTGGGCTCGGCGTACTCGTTCTCCACCCCGCCGAGGCCGGCGGTGCGCCGCCGCCCGTTGCGGTCGCCATCGAGGTCGGCGACCATCGACCCGAACACGCCCAGGTAGCCCATCGGCCGCTGACCGGACTTCGTCAGGTTGTGGCTGCCCTTGGCGATGCTCAACTCGGCCGCCGGGTGGTGGTGGCGGCGCCACTTCCAGAAGAACTCCTTGATGTCGGGCACGTTCGACCCGCCGGAGATGTACTCGACGGACTTGTCGTAGACCGTGACGACAGTGGACCCGACGAACGGCTCGCCGTTCGGCTCGGTCAGCTTCACCTGGAACCCGGCCTTCTCGCCCGGCTTGTAGCCCGTCTTCTTCGCGACCACGTCGACCTTGAGGATCCGGCTCTCGGGGGGCACGACGATCTCGCGCGTTTCGGTGAACGCGTTACCGCCGCCGATCGTCAGGGCCTCGACGAAGATGTTGGGCATGTCCTTCTTGGTGACCTCGATCTCCTCGACGTGCGACTTGCCCTTGAGGCGCAAAATCTTGGGCGGCAGGTAGACGCCGTTGGCGGGGCGGACGAAGAGGGCGACGACCGCGTTCTCGCGGTTGGTGTTGACCATGACGGAGATCTTGTCGCCGTCCTTGTACTCCTTCTTGTCGAGGACGAGCTCGACGTCGTTGAAGCGGTAATTTTTGCCGTCGAAGTTGTCGCCGCGGACGACGACGAGGTAGCCGCCCTCGATCGCGTGGTTCTTGGTGTCGGTGACGGTGTACGACAGGCGGTACTGGCCGGCGTCGATCGCCTTGAACTGCTGGCGCGACTCGCCCTGGGCGTTCGTGGGCAGCTCCCACGTCTCGACGACCTGCTCTGTCGGCTTCATGTCCTTGTCGTAAGTGACCTTGAGGAGCTTGAGCTGGCCCGTGCCCTGGACGGGCTTGAGGTCGGGGGTCTGGGCCTTGAACGAGGCTTCGATCACGTCGCCTGCGCGGTAGTAGCCGCGGTGCACCCAGGCGTAGACCTTGAACGGCTTGCGGGCGGCGATGACCGAGCCGGTGCCGACGATGGTGCGGCGGCTCTGGTCAGTCACTTCGGCCGACAGCGTGTACTTGTGATCGAGGTCGCCGTGGGTGGCCTTGGCGAGCGCAGTGTCGATCTCGACCTTGATCGTGCCGTCGGGGCCGACCGGGACCTCGCGCTCGGCGACGATCTCGGGCTGGGCGTGCGGGCGCGGGGCCCAGATCGGGAAGGGGCGGAAGCAGCCCCACTCGCGGAAGCCGGGGTACCAGACGTAGTCGGGGCTGAACCACCAGTAGCCGGTGCCGTACATCCAGTCCCACCGCCCGGCGGGGAACCACTCGACGTGGTGGGCGGTGCGCGTCACCTTGTACTTGACCTTGGCGTCCGTCACCGGCGCGCCGAAGTAGTACTTGGCGGTGATCGTGGCCGTGACGGTTTCGCCCAGGGCGACAGGCTCGGACGGCGCATCCACCTTCACTTCGAACTCGGGCTTCCTGTACTCCTCGACGCGGAACGTGTAGCCGCCGAGTTGGTCGCCGTTGACGAACGCGGCGACGTTGTACGCGCCGAGCGTGGTGTCCTTGGGGAGCGGAAGCTCGCCGTCGGTGCCGCCGTACTCGTCGAGCGTGTAGCCCTTTTCGAAGACTTTATCGCCGCGCGGGTTGTGGATCTGGAGGACGAGCGACGTCCCGGCGAACGGCGATTTGCCGAGCTGGTCGTACTGGCTCCTGGCGACCCAGGTCTTGAGCTTGACCGTGTTGCCGGGGCGGTACACCGGGCGGTCGGTGATGCCGAAGATGCGGACCTGGTTGTAGTGGTGGTCGTGGTCGAGGTAGCGCGGCTGCCAGATGCCGGAGAAGCCGACGGTGGCGAGGCGGCCGGTGTCGTCGGTCGCGGTGACGAGCCACTGCTTGCGCTGGTTCGTGTCCTTATTCTTGAGGACGACCTGGCCGTCGGCGTCGGTCTTCTCGGCGAACTGGTCGGTCAAGACTTGGTACTGGCGGTCCTTGATGTGGCGCTGCTCCCAGCCGAAGAAGTCGACCGTGGCCCTGGCGACGGGCTGGCCGGTCGTGGCGTCGGCGAGGAAGTAATAGGAGCCGCCGTCGATCGGCTTTTTGACCAAAACGGTGTCGGAGATCCACATGACGATGTGGGCGGTGTTGCCGCCCTCCATCTTCGCCTTGACGAAGAACGCGCCGGCCTTCTTGAGCGGGCTCTTGACCGTGATGCGGCGGTCGAAGTGGTTCTCGCGCGGGGTCAGTCCCAAATCCCACGCCGCGACCTGCTTACCGAGGTACTGGCCCTTCTTGCCCTCGACCAGTTGCATGCCGATCTGGTCGATCGCGATGTTCTCCCAACTGAGCTGCGGGGGGTTGGACTTGAGGTAGGCCTTCACGTCGTCGAGGAGCTTGCGGTAGTCGATCTCGAAGGCCTCGAACGCGACCTTGTTGCCGTTGCGGAAGCGGAAGTCGAACACGCCCTCCTGCCCGGCCTCTTGCGTCATCACGGGCTCGAACGAGCCCCAGTTGTTCAGGATCTGGTCGACGCGGTTCTGGGCGCTGACGACTTGGGTGTTGGCGGCCTTCCACTGGTTGGAGTTGGGCTCGAACTTGTCCCGGCGGGCGGTCAGGAGGGCGACGACGTCCTTCCAGTACGGGGCGGCGGTGGGGTACTGCTGACGGTCCTCGTACTCCTGGCCGAGTTGCTGGAGCGCGTTGAGGCCGAAGTTGGCGTCTTCACGGTGCTCGGCGGCGATCTGCTTGTACAGCTTGATGTAGTTGAACTCGTCGGGGAGCTCAAAGCGTTTGATGCCGGTGGCGAGGAGGGCGATCGTCTCGTTGTCCTTGAGGGTGGAGACGGCATAGGGGCCGGACTCGTTCTTCTTCGAGTCGTCGGCGGGGCGGCCGAACATCACGGCGCCGTACCCGTAGCGGGCCATCGAGGCGGGGGAGAACTGCTGGTCGAGGAACGAGGCGAACTTGAAGCGGGCCTCGGCGGTGCGGGCCTTGTCGTACTCGGTGGCCTGCATCAGGAGGTAGCGCCATCGCTCGCCGTCGTTTTTGGCGGCGTCCCACGACTTGGGCAGGGCGTAGAAGATCGGCTTGCCGGCCTCGTCGACCGGGGCCCCGCCGCGGGCCATGCCGCGCCCGCCCCCGAACCCGCCGCGGCCGCGGTAGTAGAAGCCGCCCTCTTCGTAATCGGGGAGGGTGGCGAGGTCGGACAGTTCCTGGAGGCGGAAGGACTGGTCGCCCTGGACGCCGGCCATGACCATGTCGGCGAAGCGGATGAAGAACGTGGCGGCGGCGCGCTTGTCGGCCTCGTCGGTGACGGCGTTCATGGCCTGGACCATGAGCTGCATCGAGCGGATGCGGTCGCGCTCGAGGGAGTTCATCTGGCGCCCGCCCCCGCGGTGCCCGCCGCGCTCGAACTTGCCGGCGACCATGAACCCGTAATGCTCGTTGTTGATCAGCGTCTCGGCGGCGGCCTGGAGGAGCCGCCAGTTCTTGGCGTGCGCAGCGATCACCTTCTCGCGAAACGCATCGGTCTCGCTGGAGCGCCCGAGGTTCTGGAGACACTGGACGGCGTAGCGGAGGTCGTCGCCGACGGCCTTGGGATCGGTCGCGGGGTCCAGCGCGAGCCTGCTGAAGCCCTCGTAGGCGTCGCGGTAGTTCCCCTTGCGCATCGTGTCCTGCAGCTTGGCCCGGTCGGGGGCGGCGGTCTGGGCGGTGACGATGCCCACGGCGAGCGAGAGCAGGACGAGCAGGGTCCCGGCGAGCGTCTGTCGTTTCATTGAGCGGATCCTCGAAAAGGGCGTGCCGAGACCCGTGGCGCGGGGTCGGCCGAGGGGTTTGACGCGCGAGGGGGGAAAAGGTTCGCACGGACGCCCGGATTTCGCTCGGGCCCGGCAACCGCAAGGGTATGATGCGTGATTCGAAAGTGGGCCCGGATCTCAGACGTTGAGAGGCCGTGTGTGATCCCGTCCGATTTGCCAACTCGCCAACGGAAACCGTGGCCCGCGGCCGCCATCATGCTGGTCGCGTTGGGCCTTTTCGCGCCCGGCGCCGTCCGCGCGGCGCCGCGCGCGTCGCCCTGGGTCGAGGCGATCGACGAGAGCATCGAGCGTGCCCGGACGTATCTGTATGCAACGCAGCGCGACGGGCATTGGGAGGCGCCCGCCGCGGCCCCGGGGACGCGCACGGCGATCGCGACACTCGGATTGCTTTGGGCGAACACGAACCCGCAAGCCCCGAAGATGGAGGCGGCCCTCGCCACGTTGCGGGCAGCGGCCGCCGACTCGACCGAGGCGCGCGCCGCACGCGTGGAGGCGCTGACGTCGGCCTGGTCGTCGGTGTACCGAGGCCGACGCCACGTGGCGGAGGTGGTGCGCGGCGACGCGAACGCCGTACTGAATTCCGTCGTTGTCGAGGGCGGCGGCCCGTGGGTCCACGCGGCGCGGACGTCGGCACAGCGCGCGGCCGGTGGCGGCGGAGTCGTGGGACACGCACGGGCGGGGGCGGCGGCCGGCCGGGTCGGGCCCGCGGACCCCGGCGAGGCGCTGTCGGTCGGCGCGTCGGCCGCGGCGGTCGCGATGCTCGCCGAGTCGCAGTTCGAGGTCCCGTCGAACTACTGGGCAGGCGTCGACCAAGCGTGGCGCGCGCTCCAGGCCGAAGACGGCTCGTTCGCGGCGCTGGCCGAGATCGAGTCGGGCCCGGGTCGCCGGCCGACACGCGGCGACGTCGCCCGCGCGACGGCGCAGGCACTGCTCGTGTTGGCGGAGTGCGCCCGGGCCCGCGCGGCCGCGGTCGACGGCGACCCGGCGATCGAGCGTGCCATAGCCCACCTCGGGCGCTCGTGGGACGACCTGTTGACGGGCGACCGCGCCTGGGAGGGCGCGTATGCCGTGGCCCGCGCGCTGCACACGGCCCGCGCGCGGTTTGCGGGCGGGGCGGACTGGGCCCCGCGCCTCGTGCGGTTCCTGGTCGAAAGCCAGCGCGCGAATGGGTCGTGGGGCGACGGCCCGCAGGATACCGGGTACGCGCTCATGGCGCTGCGCTTCTGCCGGGCCCCGATCGTGGTGCACAAGCTCCGCTACCGCGTGCCGGGCGACGCCCACCCGGACGCCCACTGGAACCGCCGCCCGCGCGACGTCGTCGAGTGGGTGGGACATGCGGCCAGGATGTACTGCGGGGGGGACTGGCTCGGGTGCGCCGTCACCCTGGACGGGTGCGACGACGGGCGACTCGCGGACGTGCCGATCTTGTACATCGCGGGTGATGCGGCGCTCGCGTTCACCGAGGCCGAGCGCGCGCGGCTCAGGCGGTACGTCGAGGGCGGCGGGACGATCGTCGGGAACGCCGACGGCGGCGGTCGCGCGTTCGCCGACTCGTTCCGGACGCTGGGGCGGACGATGTACCCCGACCTCGCGTTCGGCCCGCCCCCGGCGGACGACCCGCTCACCGCCTGGACGCGGCTCCGGGCCGCGTCGGAGAGGTTCGGGGTCGAAACGCTTTCGGGCGGCGTGCGGGCGCGGATGATCCTGCTGTCGAAGGACCCGGCCGCGCATTGGGACGCGCGCCACGCGGGGGCGAAAGTGAATCCGCCCGCCGCCGCCTCGTTCGACCTGGGCGACGAACTGATCCGGCGGGTCCTGAGGAATTACCTCCGCTCCGCGACTCGTTTCGCTCACGCCGGCGAGGCGCCCAAGCGCCGCACTGACGATTAACGCCAACGCCAGAACTCCGCGCGACCGGCGGTTGCGGCCGGCCGCTCCAGGGCCCCGAGGAGCGTGTCCTAACGCAGCACCGCGCGCATCAGAGCGCCGGAGCCGGCGTCACTTGGTTAATTCGAACGAGTCCAGGAACTTCTGCGCGTCACCCGGCGCCGTGTCCTTCGATTGCGAGCACATCCGCCAGACGACGTAGACCCGGTCCTTGACGACGTACGCGCGGGCCACGTATTGCAGGTCGTAGCCCGTGATCGTGATGCCGCCGCTGCCGATCTGCTTGCGGAGGACGATGAACTCCCGGCCGGGGTGGTCGCCGAGCTTGACCTCGCGCTCCTTCTGCACCGCGCCTTCCCACACCCGCGTGGCCAGCGCGTCCCGCAGGTTGTCCAGCGTCTTGGCGGGCGTCGGACCCTTCACCGGCGAGTCGGCGGTCAACTCCAGCACGTCCACGCGGAACGTCACCTGTCCGTCCGGCAGCTTCTTCTCGGGGTGCTGGGTCAGGACGACGGACGAGTCCTCTTCCGTCGGCTTGGCGGGCAGTCGTACGCTGTACTTGCCCTTCTCGGAGCGGTACGCCTCCCACCCACCGGCGGGCTTCTCGGCAGCGCCGGTCACCGTCGCCACCGACCCGGCCACGATCGCCACGAGCATCATCACGGTTCGCCACATCGTCGCGTCCTCCGGCGCCGCACGTCGGCCGATCGGGGTAGCCGTGGGACGCCCACGGTCATACGCCGAACGATCCGGTGATTCGCGCTTCGTCCCCACATGCGGGAAATGGGCGACGGACGGGACAGGTGGTTTTTGTGGGAGTGCGAATCGAGCGTGGGTCGGCTTCCTGGAGTCGGGGCAAGCCGGCTTACCGCAGCAACGCCCAGACGGGGAAGTGATCCGACGGCGTCCGCCCCTCGCGCTCGACCCGATCGATGCCGGCGCCGACGGTCGTCAGGCCGGGGGTATGCAGGATCCAGTCGATTCGGGCGCCGTCCTTGGTGCCCTTGAAGCCGTTGAAGGTGCCTTCGATCGGGCCGCGGTCGGGGTGGGCGGCGCGGAAGGTGTCGGTAATCTTCACCTTCTCGCCAGGGGCGGGGGTCTTGGAGTCGGTAACGACAGCCTTGTACGGTTCGCTGGCCTCGCCGGCGTTGAAGTCGCCGGTGACGACGGCCAGCGCGCCGTCGCCGAGGGCTTCGATGCGCTGGCGGAGCATCTTGGCGGACTCGGTGCGGGCCTGCTTACCCATGTGGTCGAAGTGGGTGTTGAAGAACGTGAAGACCCGCCCGGACTTCGGGCCGGCCTTTTCCTTGAGCTTGACCCACGTCGTCACCCGCGGGAGGGCGGCGTCCCACCCCTTGGAGCCGGGGACGTCCGGCGTGGGGCTCATCCAGTAATGGCCTTCCTCGACCTTCTCGAACCGCTCGGTGCGGAAGAAGAGGGCGGCCATCTCGCCCTTGGCTTTGCCGTCGTCGCGGCCCGCGCCGACGAATGTGTAGCCGGGCAATTTTTCCTTCAGGAAGTCGGCTTGAAACGGCAGCGTCTCCTGGGTGCCGAGGAGGTCGGGGTCGTGTTTCTTGATCGTCTCGAGGAGGAAGTCTTTGCGCTTGTCCCAGTGATCCGCACCGTCCTTGGCGGTGCCGAAGCGGATGTTGAAGGAGAGGACCTTGAGGTCGCCGGGCTGGCGGGCGGGGTCGTCGGCGCGGACCGCGGCGGCGGCGAACAGGACGGCGATGATCCAGCTGAGACGGTGCATCGAATTCCTCCCGAAGAAGTGACGGGGGATCTTCGCGAAGGCGCGAGCCGGCGGCAAGCGCGGGGAGGAGTGCCGCCGCTTGGAGTGCGATCACCGGCCGGGTTGCGCGCGGCGGCGGGCGGGTCGCGGGCGGGACCTAACGCAGCTTGATCGCGATCCCGGTCTCGGTCACTACTACCTCCAGCCCGCGTTCACGATAGAAATGCTCGACGATCTTTCCGCCGTGCTCGGCGGGCACGGTCGTCTCGTCCGGTTTGCCGAAGGCCTTCCGCACGTCCGCGGCGGTCTTGAGGCCCAGTTCCCATTTTTCGACCGCCGCCACCGAGAACAGGATCGCGACGACCTTGCCGTCGGCAGTCGACAGGAAGAACCCCTCCTTCATGATGAACCATCCGCGACCGTTCTCCTGCGATTGAGCTGCGATGGCGTCGGCCGGAACCGACTTCTCCGCGTCCCCGAGCCCGATCCCGTGGACCGTAATCTTGGTCGCCCGGAATTCCGGTTTGAGCAGGAGCTTGGGATTTTTGGTGAGTTCGACGCGCTCGGCCGCGCGCGCCGGGCCCACGAACGCAACCACCGCCGCCATCAGCACGAACGCCACGAGCCGCATAGCCAACCTCCGGTCGAGCGAACCGCGAGCCTGTCACCTGCCGCTGGCCGCCCTCACTGCCGGCGGAACGACGGCCACATTTTGTCGACGCACCGCCAGGCGCCGCCTTCGACGGTGAAGTAGCGGAAGCGCTCCTTCTCGACGTACACCTCGTACAGGCCGAGCGGTTCCTTGGCGGCGGCGATCATCTCCTTGACCAGTCCGATCGCCTTCGCCTCGTCGAGCGGCACGGCCGTGATTTGGACGCTCCCCGTGTCGCCCTTGGCCGCGATTTGCTGGTCCAGTGCCTGGCCGAGAAGGCTGGCGCGGAGGCCGGCGTCCAGGTATACGGCGGCGGGCGCCGTGCCGCGGTCGCCGAACCTGCGCGCGAACCAGGCGTTCGGGTCGGGCAGGGCAAGCCCGCGGGCGATCCGGTCGTACGCCGCGTTGTCCCCGGACTTCCGGGCCGCCGCCATGGCTTCGATCAGGTTTTCCAACCCCTGCGCGTCCGTCTTGAACACCGGGGCCGGAGCCTCGCCGGGCCTGGGTGCCGCGGCGGCGCCCCCGTTCGTCTTGCGGGCGGGCTCGGGCGCCGCGGGCTCGCGGCACGCGCCGATCGCCCCAACCAACAGGACCGCAACCCACCCGCCGTACCAACGATCGCGTCGCGTCATAGTCACTCCTGGAGAGGGAAATCCGTCATGGCGGGCCGCACCCGGCAGACCCGACCCCGACTCATGTACGGCCGGCGTGCCCGAATCTGGCCCGCCCCAATCATTTGGTCAGGGGCGCCGCGCCCGCCGCGCCCGCCGATTCGACGTAGTACCCCTCGCGCGGGGCCCAGCGGTCGTGTCGGACGTTCCACGGGTCGTCGGCGGCGGCGTTGAGCCCGACGGTCACGCCGGTCAGTTCGAGCGGCATCGTCCGCGCGCCGCCGGGGTGGCTGAACGCGGAGAAGTGCAGGTGGGGGCCGGCGAACGCGCTGCCGGAGTTTCCAACCCGGCCGAGGACGTCGCCGGCCCGGACGACGTCGCCGACCTTGACGCGGACCGAACCCTTCATCAGGTGGGCGTACTGGACGGCCGCGCCGTTGCCGACGTCGACCATCACCTGGTTGGCGGGCCCGGCGGTCGCGGCCTTGGGGCGGTCGTCCGGGTTGCCGTCGCGGGCGACGACCACGCGCCCGCCCGCGGCCGCCAGCACGTCCCGGCCCCACCCGTAATAGTCCTCGTTGCGGGCGCCGGCGAGGTCGCGCGCGGCGTCGCCGGTGGCGTCGGTCGGGTTCAGGTCGAACGCCCACAGGCCGGCGTGCGTCCGCGCCGCGTGCGCGCCCTGGGTGACGTACCACCGCCCGGCGAACGGGGCGGCCACGGGGACACCCCGGTCGCGCGACTCGGGCTGGGGGACGTCGGCGGCGGGCCCGGCGGCGGTCAGGCGGTAGCTGGCGACGCACGGGGCCGTCGTGAACGCCCCGGTCCGCGCGACGTAGCTCCGCGGCTTGACCCGGACCCACGGCTTGGCGGTGCGGGCGTCGGTCCCGGCCGGAAGGAGCGGGGCGAGCGCCGCGTACGGCACGCGGAGTTCGACGACGT
This sequence comes from Tepidisphaeraceae bacterium, assembly GCA_035627895.1. Lineage (GTDB taxonomy): Bacteria > Planctomycetota > Phycisphaerae > Tepidisphaerales > Tepidisphaeraceae > DASPKW01. The sequence continues at coordinate 31,341 of DASPKW010000323.1, forward strand.
CGCCCACGGCCAGTTCGGCGCCGGCGAGCGGGACGTCCTGCCCCGGCCGCGACGCGACCGGCCGGCCGATCACGTTCCGCGGGCCCTCCCAGAGGATTTGCAGGTCGTCGAGCTGGTCGCCGGCCAGGTCGAGCAGGAGCCAGAACGACCACGGCTCGGCGCTCGGCCGGCCCGCCGTCCGGATCATCACGAGCACGTCGGCCTCGCGCGGCGCGACGGCGACCGCGACGACGTCGCGCGACGGGTCGGGGCCGGCGACGCGCCCGGGGTCCGCGGCGGCCTGGTAGAGCCCCCGCCAGTCGTCCGCCCGACCGTCGATCACGACCCGGTCCGCGACCGCGCGCGCCACCGCGATCCGGTCGGCGAGCGGGGTCGACGCGGGGTCGGCCGCCGACGCCGCGCACGCGCACGCCACCCACGCCGCCACCACACCCAATGCCGCACGGTTCATGGTCGTCTCCCGGGGGCGGCCGGGCCGAGCGGCGCACGGTCGCGTGAGATCGAAGCGGACGAGGGTGGGCACGATATCGCGCATCGTACCTGATGCCAACAAAATACTGCGCCAGCGGACGCGGGGGGTGCCGCGCTCGCGCGGGCCGCAAATTGTCCGGCGCTTGGCGGGCTCGGTCGCTTATACTCCCGGGCACCGGAGGACACGCCGATGATCGCTCGCCCGTTACTGATCGCCTGGGTTCTGGTCGCGTGGGCGGGCGGCGCCATGGCCGAGTCGGCGGTCACCGGGGAGGTCCGCCAGCTCGTGGCGACCGGGCAGTACGGGCCGGCGCTGCAGCGGATCGCGCAGGCACTGTCGCTCAAGGGGTCGGCCGCCGCGGAGGTGAATCGGTTCGAATTGTTCATGCTCAAGGGGGAGTGTCACCTGTGCACGCGGCAGGTGAATCTGGCCACGGAGGCGTTCGACAAGGCGGGACAGGCCGCGACGACCGACGACCAGCGCGGGGTGGCGGCGGCGTACGGGCTGATGATGAAGCGCTCGCAGCAGCTGGCGTACCGGCCCAAGGCGGGGAGCGCGCCCGGGAAGCCGGCGGCGGCGATCGATCTGGTCGAACCGCCCTCTCGCAAGCGGGCGATGGCGGCACTGTGGGCGGACGAGCTGGCGGTGGCCGAGCCGAAAGTGAAGGCGGCGGCGAAGGCGACGGCGCTACCGGCGCTGATGGACGGGATCAAGCTGGCCGGGGCGCTGAGCGGGCTGGAGCGGGCGGCCACTGGGGACGCGGCCAAGTCGCGCGAGATGTTCAAGGCGCTGGGCGACCAGGCGCGCAAGCTGCTGGCCGCCGCCATCGCCGACGCGAACAAGCGCGTGGCCGCGATCGACCGGGAGGCGAGCACGTTCGTCGAGCACTGGTACGAGGCGCTGGTGCCGACGCGGTTCTCGGCCAAGCCGATCCGCAAGCTCGGGTGGAAGCGCAAGGGCCCGACGGAGGCGCAGCTCGACGAGCTGCAGGCGCTGGCGGCACAGTGCGACAAGGTGGGACCGGCGGTCGAGTCGCTGACGGCGGGGCTGCGGGCCGACCCGAAGGACTTCGGCGCGTTCGCCGACGACGCGGCGCGGACGCGGAAGGAGATCGCGCGGGTGCTGGAGGTGGATTATTTGCACGTGTTCGAGACTCCACCGAAGTAGGGGGAGCTCGCCCGCCTCTTGTAGCCGCCCCACTTGTGGGGCGCGTCCAACGGCGCCATTTGCCCGAACACATCGGATCGAGAAGATGCGCGATTAGACGCGCCCCGCAAGCGGGGCGGTACAAGAGGCCGTCGCGCCCTATCTCTGCTCCCGCGGTTAGGGATAATCCCGACATGGGATCAACCGTTACAGCGCGGCCGGTGCTTCCGGTGCTCGCGGGGAGGAGAGGGTGGCCGCCCGGCGCGTCGCTCGCCTTGGCGATCGGGGTGTTCGCGGCACTGTCGCTGTACTGCAACGTCCGGTCCGAGGGATTCCTCGAGGCGGACGCGATGACGCATTTCACGTTCTCGCGGCACGCGGACACGGAGCCGGCGTATTTCACAAACGTGTGGGGGCGGCCGATCGCGACGGCCGCTTATGCGATCCCGGCCAACCTGTTCGCCGACGTGCGGAGCAGCGTGATCGCCGTGCGGGTGACGACGCTGCTGCTGGCGATCGCGTGCGCGCTAATCACGTATCGCGTCGCCAAAGGCCAGGGGCTGGTGCGGCCGGAACTGGCGGCGATCGCGCTGCTCGCCCAGCCGCTGTTCTTCTGCCACTCGTGGTCGGAACTGACGGAGATCCCGTTCGCCCTGCTGGCGGTGCTGGCGATGTGGGCTTATCAGGCGAGGCGGTTCTTCTGGGTGGCGCTGATCGTCTCGGTCACGCCCGCGTGCCGGCCGGAGGGGTTCGGGCTGATGATGATCGCGGCGTTCGGGCTGCTCCTGCACCGGCGGTGGTACTGGCTGGCGATCATGCCGATCCCGCTGCTCATCTGGAGCGCGGCGGGCGCCCTGGTCGAGGACCGCACGGCCCTGACGCGGTGGACCGAGTACCACAACGCGTGGTGGGGCTGGCTCCCGCGGAACTGGCCTTACTCCGCCGAGAGCGCGTACGGGCGCGGGCCGCTGCTGCACTTCTTCGTCCGCCTGCCGATTTTGCTCGGGCCGATGATGCTGCCGTTCTTCTTCGCGGGCGCGGTGGTGATGGTGCGGCGGTGCGTGGGCAAGGCGCGCGACGGGATTCTCGGCCAGCCGATCTTTCGCGACCACGTCGCCCGGTGCGAGATGGTTCTGCTGGCGGTGCCGGTGTCGATCTTCATCGTGCACTCGCTGCTGTGGTGGCTGGGGAAGATGGCGTCGAACGGGGAGCTGCGCTACCTGCTGTGCGTGGCGCCGTTCTGGGCGATCGTCGCGGGACGCGGGTTCGACTGGGCGTGGGCGCGGATGCGGTTGCCGGCGCCGGTGCTAATCGCCGGGCTGATGGCGGTCGTGCCGCCGGTGGTGGCGAACCGGTTCTGGCAGGTCGTGCCGATCCCGCTGTACGACAACGACCACATGGGCAAGATCGCGGGCGACTGGTACCGCGCGGACGCGGCGCTGAACAAGGCCTACCCGCGCGTGATGGCGACGCCGCCGAGCATGTGGTTCTTCATGGACATCTCGCAGAGCGACCGGGAGCGCGGGCTGACGTGGACGCCGGCGAACGTGAAGGCGTGCCCGCCGGGGACGATCTTGTTCTGGGACCCGATCTACGGACAGAGCAACGCGGACGCGACGCTGGTGATGTCGCGCGAGGTGGTGGAGAAGCACGGGTGGGTGTACGTCGGGAACGTCGTCTACGGCGGGGCGTGGTGCAACGTGTATTTGTCGACGAAGGACGTGACGGGGAACCGGAGCGATCCGGGGAGGTGGACGGCACCGGGAAATGTGGAGTGACTCGGGCGGGATGGAACTGCGAGTTCCGTGCTTGCCGCTTGCGGCTTAGCGACTGCATCCCCAAGCGCACGATTCCCCCCGGAACCGTGTGACCACCGCGTCCCGGAAACTCGCACCTCCGGTGCGAATGCGACTCCACAGGAGTCGGCGTGGGGCACCCGTTGCGCGAGTTACGAGCGGACGCGCTGCCGACTCGCGGCGGCGGTGTTGACGATGAACTCTTCGAGGGCCAGGCGCGCCTCGGCGTCGATCATCTGGCGCGGCGGGTGCTTCATGCACCAGGCGCTGACCTCTTCGAGCGGGCCGGCGATCCCGGCGTCGCGGGCGAGCTTGCAGCAACGGACGGCGTCGACGACCACGCCGGCCGAGTTGGGGGAGTCTTCGACGGCAAGCCGCAGCTCGAGGTTCATCCCGACGCCGCCGAAGCCCGCGCCTTCGATGCGCAGGAAGCAGACCTTCTGATCCTTCTGGAACGGGACGTAGTCGCTCGGACCGATGTGGATCTGGTCGGGCGCCAGCGGGACGTCGAGCTGGCTCTGCACGGCCTGGGTCTTGGAGACCTTCTTGCTCGCCAGGCGCTGGCGGTTGAGCATGTTGAGGAAGTCGGTGTTGCCGCCGGTGTTGAGCTGGTAGGTGGAGTCGATCTCGACGCCGCGGTCGTTGAACAGGCGGGCGAGGGTGCGGTGGGTGATGGTCGCGCCGACTTGGGCCTTGATGTCGTCGCCGACGCAGGGGATGCCTTTGGCGCGAAACTTGGCCGCCCATGCGGGATCGGACACGACGAAGCACGGCACGCAGTTGACCATCGACACGCCCGCGTCGAGGCACGCCTGGGCGTACGCCTCGGTCGCCTGCTGCGAGCCGACGGGCATGTAGTTGACGAGGATCTCGGCCCCCGACTCGCGGAGCACGCGGGCGACGTCGACCGCCGGTAGATTGGCCGGGTCGAACCGCTGGTGCAGCGGGTAGTCGAGCATGTGGTCGGGCACGCCGTCGAGCTTGGGGCCCATCTGGACGGTCACGCCCGAGGCCGCTGCGCCGCCGACGTCCGGGCAGAACACCTGCGTGTTGTTGGGCAGCGCGAAGATCGCCTGTTCGACGGGCCGGCCGACCTTGCGCGAATCGATGTCGAACGCGGCGACGACCTGGAGGTCGGCGACGGTGAACCCGCCGATCTCGGGGTGCTGCAGGCCGCGGGTTCCGTTCTCGGGGCGGGCATAAAAGGCGATCCCCTGAACGAGCGAGCTGGCGCAGTTACCGACCCCCGCAATCGCGATCCTGATCTTCGGCTTCGACATCGACGTAAGTCCTTACTCAGAGCAGATTCGTGGACGGATCATTGTACCCGAAACCCCGGGGGGTGTTGTGGGTGTCGCTGGAGTGCTCACTTCAGTGAGGCACGGGTGTCCCATGGTCGATTCTTGATCGCAGCATGGCGAGAACTTCGACATTCCCTTGCGCCCCCGTGATCGGGCTCCGGACGGTCTCCAGCACCTCGAATCCCATCCCGCAAATCTCGTCGGACACGCCCTTTACGACCGAATCCACCAGTTCTTCGGGGAGAATTCCTTTCACCAGTTGGGCGGGCTCAGCCTCGTAGTGCGGCTTGATCAGAGTAACTACCGTGCCGCCGGGGAGTAAGTTCGCTTTGGCGGCAGGCAGGATGTGCCGTTGCCGCGTCCACGCGACGTCGATGCTGATGAGGTGGACCTTTTCCGGGAGCGACACGTGCATGGCGTTCGTTCGCTCGAGCGTGATCACCCGCGGATCTTTGCGGAGCTTCCACTCGAGCACGCCGTAGCCCTTTTCGACGGCGTAGACCTTGGCGGCGCCGCGCTGCAGGAGGACGTCGACGAACCCGCCGACGTTCGAGCCGAGGTCGGCGCAGGTCAGCCCGGTGACTTCGATGTGGAACGAGGCGAGCGCGTGGTCGAGTTTTTGGCCGGCGCGGGAGACGAACATCGTGTCAATTGTCCATGGTCAATTGTCAATTGTCATGCGAACGACCGGTCCTCCGAAAGACACGATTGACAATGGACAATTGACAATTGACAGTCCGGCCATGCAACCTCGCAAGCTCGGCAAGTCGGACGTTTACGTCTCCCCCGTGACCTTCGGCGCCTGGGCGATCGGTGGGTGGATGTGGGGCGGGTCGGACGAGGCGGACGCGATCGAGGCGATTCGCGCGTCCCTCGACGCGGGCGTGAACACGATCGACACGGCGGCGATTTACGGGATGGGCTATTCCGAAGAGCTCGTGGCCAAGGCGATCGCGGGGCGGCCGCGCGGGTCGGTCGTGATCGCGACCAAGTGCGGGATGCGGTGGGACGGGCCGGACAACGAGGGGTCGGACCCGTGGGCCCAGAAGGATCGGCAGGGGCGGGACGTGACGATCCGGCGGAACTCCCGGCCGCATTCGATTCTGTACGAGTGCGAGCAGTCGCTGAAGCGGCTCAAGACCGACTACATCGACCTCTATCAGATCCACTGGCCCGACCTGACGACGCCGGTCGAGGACTCGATGGGGGCGATGGTGAAGTTGAAGGAGCAGGGGAAGATCCGGGCGATCGGGGTTTCGAATTACAACGTGGAATGGCTCGAGCGCGCGAGCAAAGTCGCGCCGCTGGCGAGCGACCAGCCGCCGTACTCGATCATCACGCGGGGGATCGAGAATGACGTGCTCCCGTGGTGCCGGTCGCACGACGTGGGCGTGATCTGCTATTCGCCGATGGAGCGGGGGCTGCTGACGGGCAAGGTCCCGCCGGACCGCCAATTCCCGGCCGACGACCACCGGTCGAAGCACAAGTACTTCACGCCCGAGAACCGCCGGCGGGTGCTCGACTCGCTGGCGAAGGTGAAACCCATCGCCGACAAGCACGGGGCGAGCTTCGCGCAGCTCATGATCAACTGGACGTTCGGCGAGCCCGGGATCACGGCGGCGCTGGTGGGCGCGCGGAACGCTGAGCAGGCGCGGCACAACGCGGGGGCGATGACGTTCACGTTGACGAAGCAGGAGCGGGCGGAGATCCGGACGGCGTTCGACGAGGCGTCATCCGTCATGACCGCGAAATGAAAATGGGAGCCCAGCGACTTGTCGCGGGACGGAGTCGAAAGGCGCTCGTCCTCGCGAGCAGTCGCGCGCGGCTTCTTCGCGTTCCGCGCCGTTGAACTCCGTCCCACGACAAGTCGCTGGGCTCCCTTCAGAGAGGGACATCGGACGCGCGTCACACGTCCATAATCTCTTTCTTCTTGTGCTCGATGATCTCGTCGACCTTCGCCTCGTACTGCTTGGTCAGTTCCTGCACCTGTTCCTTCCCCTTGGTGGCCTCGTCCTCAGTGATGACGCTGCCCTTCTCCTCGGTCTCGACGAGCTTGTTGGCGTCCCGGCGGGCGTTGCGGATCGAGACCTTCGCGTGCTCGGCGATCCCCTTGCAGCTCGCGACCATCTTCATGCGCAGCTCCTGGCTCATGGCCGGCAAAAGCAGGCGGAGCGACTTGCCGTCGGAGTGCGGCGTGAGGTTGAGCTTGGAGTCGTTGATCGCGCGCTCGATGGCCTTCAAGTCCGACGGCTGGAACGGCTTGATCAGGATCTGCGTCGCCTCGGGGATCGAGATCGACGCGATCGACTTCAGCGGGGTCAGCGACTCGTAGTACATGACCTGCACGTGCTCGACCAGCGCGGGCGAGGCCCGGCCGGTGCGGATGCCCCGCAGCTCGTGGCGGAGGTGCTCCACGGCCTTTTCCATGTGCTCTTCGGCGTCGAACAGGATGTCTTCGAGGGGCATGGCGTCGCTCGGGTCAATTGTCCATTGTCCATTGTCAATCGCCGGTCAGCCCCGAGGGCACCGGGAGACCGCCGAATCTTAACACCGCGCGCGCGAGCCGTCACCCACCGGGCCGGCATGGGCTCCGCCCACAATTGACCATGGACGACGGACAATGGACGACTACGGGTTGATCGTCGTCCCGACCTTCTCGCCCCTCAGCACGCGCTGGATGTTCCCTTCCTTCTTGAGGTTGAACACGACCAGCGGGATCTTGCGCTCCATGCAGAGCGTGATCGCGGTCAGGTCCATCACCCGCAGCTGCTTCTGGTGGACTTCCTCGTACGAGACGTCGTGGTACAGCTTGGCGTCGGCGTGCTTCTTCGGGTCCTTGTCGTAGATGCCGTCGACCTTGGTGGCCTTCATCAGCACGTCGACCTCGAGCTCGGTCGACCGCAGCGCGGCGCACGTGTCGGTCGTGAAGAACGGGTTGCCCGTCCCGGCCGCCAGGATCACCGCCCGGCCCTTTTCCAGGTGGCGGATCGCCCGCCGGCGGATGAACGGCTCGCACACGCTGTACACGCTGATCGCGCTCAGCACGCGCGTCGGCTGGCCGAACTTCTCCATCGTCTCCTGCAGCGCCAGCGCGTTGATGACGGTCGACAGCATGCCCATGTAGTCGGCGGTCGCGCGCTTGATGTGGCCGGTCTCGGCGAACGTCGCCCCGCGGATGAAGTTCCCCCCGCCGACGACGATCGCGAGCTGGACGCCCATCCTGGCGACCTCGACGCACTGCTTGGCGATGTTCTCGAGCTCCTCGCCCTCGAGCCCGAACCCGCCCTCTTCGCAGAAGCCTTCGCCGGAGATCTTCAGGAGGACGCGCTTGTACGCCGGGGCGTTATCGGACGAGGAGGTGGGCATGGGAATGGTTTTCGAGGGAGAGGGGGGGGTTTGTCAACGACGGGATTGGGGCAGGGGCGGGATTGCCGATTGCCCATTTCCCATTGCCGATTGAAGGGGCGTTCAGACGAGAATCGCCAAAGTCGAACCGGCCCCTACGCATCGGCTAGATCCTTCACTGCGCTCACGATGACAGATCGGGCGCGGCAATGGGCAATGGGCAATGGGCAATGGGCAATCGGCAATCGGCAATCCCCCCCGCCTCTTCCCCTCCCCCGCTCCCGGCCGATAATCCCCCTCGATGGGCATCGTGTTGATCGGGTATCGCGGCAGTGGCAAGACGTCGGTCGGGCGCAAGCTCGCGGACCGCCTGTGGCAGGATTTCGTCGACACCGACGAGTTGGTCGTCCGCCGGGCCGGCAAGACGATCAAGGAGATCTTCGAACAGGACGGCGAAGGGGCGTTCCGGGATCACGAGTCGGCCGTCGTCACCGAGGTCGCAAAGCTGGGCGACGCCGTCATCTCCCTGGGCGGCGGCGCCATCCTCCGTGACGAGAATCGCACCGCGCTGAAGGAGGCGGGGCACAAGATCATCTATCTGAAGTGCGACCCGCGCGTGCTGCACGAGCGGATCCACGCGGACGTGGAAACGGCGATGAACCGGCCGGCCCTGACGGCGCTTGGGGGAAGTCTCGACGAGATCGAACAGGTGCTGGCCGTGCGCGAGCCGCTTTACCGGGAGACGATGACGGCGGAGCTGGACGTGACGAACCTTTCGGTCGAGGAGGCGCTGGTGTACGTGGTGCGGTTACTGTGACCGCTCATCCCCCACCGTCATCCTGAGCGCAGCGAAGGATCTAGCCTCGACCGTCGAGGCCCGTCCGCCAACGTCGAAAGACCGTCGAAGCTCCGGCAAGATCCTTCGGAGTACCTCAGGATGACGGTTGTCGACCTCCAGCACCATTGAGCACACCCCTTGCCCGACCTCTTCTACATCGTCTTCTTCTTCGCCCTCGGCGCCTGCATCGGGAGCTTTCTCAACGTCGTCGTCTGGCGGCTCCCGCGGGGCGAGTCCCTCGTCACGCCGCCGTCGCGGTGTCCGATCTGCTCCACCCGGCTGGCGTGGTACGACAACGTCCCCGTGCTCGGGTGGCTCATGCTCCGCGGCCGCTGCCGCTACTGCCACACGCCGATCTCGGCCGAGTACCCGACGATCGAGTTCATCACCGGGTCGCTGTTCGCGTTCTACTACGTGATGTTCTTCATGGCCGGGGCGGGGCTGTGCTGGTTCGAGTTGCGGACGGACCCGGTCTTCGGCGACCTCCGGCCGAGCCACGCACACGTGCAGACGATCCGCGAGCACTGGCCGCAGTACCTGCTGGCGGTGTTCACGGTGTCGGCGCTGCTGGCGGCGAGTTTGATCGACGCGCGGAACTTCTTCATCCCGCAGTCGATCCCGATCTGCCTGGCGGTCGTCGGCCTCGCATACCACGCCGTGCTGGACCGCCCGGGGCAGCCGGGGGCGCTGAACCTCAAGTCCGGCGCGGCCGGGGCGATCGCCGTGGGTGGGGCGATCGGGCTGGCGATCAGCTGGGGGCTCGTGCGCACCGGAAAACTCAAGCGAAGCTTCGCCGACGGTTGGCCGCAACTCGAGATCGACAAGGAGCCGGTTCAGGAGGAAGAGCCGAAGCCGACGTGGGTCAACCGGTTGATCGACGCCTTCCGCCGGCGGCTCGCGCCCGAACAGGCGCGGTCGCTCGACAAGGCACAGCGGGCGGCAAAGGTGCGGGACGCGCAAGAGATGGCGATCCGCGAGAAGGAATTCCTGGCCAAGCACCCGGAGGCCGCCAACGCGCCGGTCGTGAAGGAGTTCAGCCGGGCCGACATCCGGCGGGAGATCCGCAAGGAAATGGCGTTCCTGCTCCCGCCGATGATGCTGGCGATCGCGGCGGCGGCGGTGGTGATGTTCGTGCCGTCCGTCGGCCGGCGGTGGTCGGTCCTGCTGGCGGAGAACCACTGGCTGTCCGGCCTGCTCGGGTCGGTGCTGGGCGGGTTGGTGGGCGCGCTAATCGTCTGGCTGACGCGCATCCTCGGGTCGCTGGCGTTCGGGCGCGAGGCGATGGGCATGGGCGACGTCGACCTGATGCTCGGTGTCGGGGCGGTCGTCGGGGCGGGCGCGTCCGCCGTCGCGTTCTTCGTGGCCCCGTTCTTCGGGCTGGCGATCGCGGTCTACATGATCCTGTTCGGCCGGCGGCGCGAGCTCCCGTACGGCCCGTACCTGGGGCTGGGGACGGCGTTCGTCATGCTATACTACTGCCCGATCGCGGCGTACCTGGCGCCCGGCCTCGGCGTGCTGAAGGCGATCGTGTCACGATCGATGGGGGCCGGTTCTTAATGCAAAGCCGCGGGTCGGACCGAACTCTTCTAAGTCGCTAAGCCGCAAGCGGCGGGCGCGCGCGCGAAACCGCATCGCCCCACGACGAGCGCACCATGACCAACTTCTGGCTGAAACTCAAACTCTGGACCAAGGCGATCGTGTTCGGCCTGATCGGGCTGTACGTGATCGTGTTCCTGTCGCGCAACTGGAACGTCCGCGTGGCCGGCGTGCTCGACTTCGTCTTCACCGACTTCCAGAACCCCCACGTGCTGCTGCTGATGCTGTTCACGGCGGTCGTGAGCGTGATCGGGTGGTGGCTGCTGCGGACGGTCATCGGCACGATCCGCCAGTTCCGGGACCTCCGCGAGCGCGGCCGGGCCGCCCGACTGGAGAAGGACGTGGCAGACATGAAGGCGGGGAAGGCAGCGCCGGCCCCAGCGAAGGACGTCGTGGAGTAAAAACGAGAGCCCAACGACTTGTCGCGGGACGGACGCGAAGGGGCGACGTTCGCGCGAATCGCGCTCCTCGAACTCCGTCCCGCGACAAGTCGCTGGGCTCCCTCCATTCCCCACCCCCCGGCTTGACCGCAAATTCCCGGGCTTTACGATGCTCACTCGCGCGCCGCTCGGAGAGTGGCGCCTCGCTCACATCCGAACACCGAAGGAGTCGGTCGCCCATGTCCACCCCCCGCCTCGCCCTTTCGCTCGCCGCCCTCGCCCTGCTCGCCGGCGGCTGTCAGAACAAGGTCCACGACGAGAACCTGGCCCTGCACGAGCAGAACCGGGCCCTCCAGGCCGAGCTGAACGACGCCCGCACGAAGCTCTCGGACACCGAGGGCAAGCTCAGCGCCGCCCCGACCGCCGCCACCGTCTCGCAGATGGAAGCGCGGATGCAGGAGCTCGACGCGCAGCTCAAGGCCGCCCAGGCCGCCGCCGCCGCCCAGCCCGACCCGGCGACCGGCGCCAAGGGCGACCCGTCGCTCGGGGCCGGGATCGAGGCCAAGTACGACAAGGCCCGCGGGACGCTCACGGTCAGCCTGCCGGGCGAGATCCTCTTCGACAGCGGCAAGGCAACGCTGAAGGCGTCCGCCGGGGCGACGCTCGACAAGATCGCCGCCGCGATCAAGAAGGACTATGCCGCAAAGGCCGTCTTCATCGACGGCCACACGGACAAGTCGCCGATCACCAAGACCAAGGACCAGTGGGAAGACAACTGGGACCTGGCCGCCACCCGCGCCAACGCCGTCCGCAAGCACCTGGTCGGCAAGGGCGTGGACGCGAAGAACCTGAACCTCCGGTCGTTCGGCCCCAACCGGTTGAAGGCGACGGACGGGCAGAGCCGGCGCGTGGAGATCGTCGTACAGGTCGGGTAACGACGCCCGCCGCTTGCGGCTTAGCGACAGTGAAAACCATAAAAACCCACGGATTCGTCCGTGGGTTTTTCGTGCGCACGTCGTGCCCGATTGTGTTAATTGACACTGATCCCCCCCCCACCTACATTCGCTCCCATGCGATCTCGACCGTCGTGTGGCCCCTGTTTTTCCTCGCTGGTGGCGATCGCGCTCGTCGTCTGCGTCGCCGGCTGCCAGCCCGCCCCGCGCGAGGACCGGGCCGGCGCCGACGCCGCCCTGTTCGGACCGGCCGACATCCGCCTCCACCCGTTCACGGCCGTGAAGGACTTCGACGGCGACGCCAAGTCGGACGGCGTCGAGGCCCTGATCGAGCTCCAGGACCGGTTCCGCGATCCCACCAAGTCGACCGGCACCGTCATCTTCGAGCTCTACGACTTCCAGCAGGCCCGGCCCGACGCGCGCGGGCAGCGGCTCGCGTACTGGCGCGCCCCCCTGCTCACGCTCGAAGAACAGCGCGCCCGCTGGAACCGCATCTCCCGCACGTACAGCTTCCAGCTCGAGTACCCGGGCATCAGCACGAACAAGAGCTACGTCCTCCAGGCGTGGTTCGAGCACTCGGGCAAGCGGCTGACGAGCCAGGTCGTCCTCGAGCGGCAGGACCCGGACAAGGGCGACGCAGGCACGAACGGGGGCGCGACCGCGACCACGAAGCCCACGACGCGGCCGACGACCACCACCGCCCCCGCGCCGTACCAGCCCGGGACCCGCACGCCGGCGCCGTAGCTCGGCCTGGTCACCCCGCAGGAATGACCATGACCCGGGGGGATCAATCCACCGTGAGCGACGTCGTACCCGATCTCCTCTCCCTCGCCCCGGTGCCCGCGCTCCTGGCGCGCCTCCGCAACGAGCTCCCCGCGTTCGCCCGCGCGTCCGACGGCTCGCGCGGGCCGGTCCGCCTCGCCCGCGCCCCGGGCCGGCTCGACGTCATGGGCGGGATCGCCGACTACACCGGGTCGCTCGTGTGCGAGATGCCCCTCGCCCGCGCCGCCGCCGTCGCCCTCGCCGGCCGCGACGACCGCGCCGTCCAGGTCTTCTCGTTCAACCTGCTCGACGCGCACAGGCCGTTCACCGTGCGGATGTCGCTGGATGCGCTGGCGGCCGCGTCGGCCGAGTCGCTCGGGCGCGACTTTGCCGCCGACCCGCAGCGGCGGTGGGCCGCCTACGTCATCGGCTGCCTGTTCGCCCTCCACGAACGCGGGCACGTCGACCTGCGCGACCCCCGCGTCGCCGGAATCGACCTCGCACTTTTGTCTGACGTGCCGGCCGGCGCGGGCATCTCGTCGTCGGCCGCGATCGCCGTCGCGACGATGCTCGCGCTGGTCGACCACTTCGGGCTGCGGCCCGATGAAGCCGGGGGTGGGGCCCCGGGCGACACCGCGGGTCCCGCCGCCGCCGCGCGCAAGACGATCGACGCCATGGCGCTCGCCGCCCTTTGCCAGCAAGTCGAGAACCGAATCGCGGGCGCGCCGTGCGGGATCATGGACCAGGCGACCGCGGCGCTCGGCACGCCGAGTGAACTGTTCCGCCTCCTCTGCCAGCCGCACCAGTTGATCGACCCCCTGCCCCTGCCGCCCGGCGTCCGCGTCGTCGGCGTCGACACCGGCGTCTACCACTCCGTCGCCGCCGGCCGGTATGCCCGCACCCGCGCCGCCGCGTTCATGGGCCACCGGTTGATCCTCGACCGCATGCGCCAGATGGGCCGGATCAACGGCAAAGAGCTCGTCGGCGACCCGCTCGACGGCTACCTCGCCAACCTCCCCCTGCAGGACTACAAGGACTTCTTCCGCCCGTTCCTGCCCGCCGTGCTGTCGGGCGCGCAGTTCGTCGCCGAGTTCGGGGCGACGGTCGACCCGGTCTCGCGCGTAGAGGCGGACGTCGACTACGCCGTTCAGACCGCGACGGACCACCACGTGCACGACGCCGAGCGCGTGCGGAACTTCGTCAAGTTCATCGAGAAGGCCAACGCGCTAACGCCCGGCACGCCCGAGCGGAGCAAGTACCTCGATATGGCCGGCCACCTCATGTACGCCAGCCACGTCTCGTACACGCGCGACGCGGTGCTGGGCGCCCCCGAGGCCGACGTCATGGTCGACCTGGTCCGCAAGATGGAACGCACGGCCAAGTTCTACGGCGCCCGCATCACCGGCGCAGGCCAGGGCGGGACCGTCGCCGTCCTATGCCCTGAAGGCGACCGCACCGACGCGGGACTAGCAGAATTGATGGCGGAATACGCCCGGCTGACCGGCAAGACGCCGACCCTGTTCGCCGGCACGAGCCCGGGGGCGTGGTGGACCGGGACGGCGGTCGTCTAAAGCTGTTCGATCCCTCTTGTAGCCGCCCCGCTTGCGGGGCGCGTCCAACGGCGTTCCCTCTTGGGTGCCCCGCGCTCTACTTCCGCTTGTACAACTCCGTCCACCGCGCCCCCGGCAACTCCACCCGCTCGTAGTGGGCCGCCAAATCCGCCTCGAGGCGCGCCGCGTCCCCGAGCCGCGCCATCGCCGCCGCCAGTTCGTGGGCGTCTCCGGCCGACAGTGAATTCCGCCACGCCCGCTCCGCCTCCACGTACTCCCCCGCCAGCGCCGCCGCCCGCTGGTCCGGCGCCCGGCCCCAGATCAGTACGTAATCCACGCGCCCGCCCGCGCGCTCGAACTTATCGAACAACACCCGCGGCGGGATCTGCTCGAGCCCGTTCCCGCTCGTCAGGTGCGCGAACGGGCTGACCTCGTCGCGGAACCGCACGGGGAAATGGTCCGTCCGCGCCTCGTAATTCCGAAGGTCGACCGCCCCCCGTCGGACGGCGATGTACCCGCTGGCCATGTAGAACGGCGCGACGTCGCTCGCGGTCGGGCGGCCCGCGGCGTCGCGGCCCTGCGGGGCGAACGTGAGCGGCAGGAACGTGCTCCCGCGCGCGATGTGGTCACCGGCCGACACGAACTCCGCGAGCTGCGGCTTGAACTGCCGGTACTTGAGTCCGTGGCTCGCGACGAACCCCAGCGCGATCACCCCGCAGAACAGCGGCACCGCCCCGCGCACCGCCCGCGGCAGCGGCTGCGCCGCCAGCCACAGGCCGAGCGTCAGGAACGCCAGGTACATTGTCCGCGGGGGAATGTAGAAGTGGATCGACGTCGCGTCCCCCGCCCGGAAGTACGCCGCCGCCAGCCCGACCGGTAACAACAGCAGCACGTCCCACCGCGACCACGCCCGCCGCCGCCGCGCCTTGGCGACGAGCGCGAACAGCGTCAGCCCCCCGAGCACCGCCACCAGCGCCGCCCCGAGCGCCCCCTCGGCCTTGCGGTACGACACCATCGCCTGGAACTGCAACAACCCGAGCAAATCTTCCCGCAACGACGACCGCGGCACGTCGTGATTCAGCCAAGACACGTTCGTCGACGGGCGGAAGACCACCGCCACCACGAACGTCGGAAGGAGGACGAGGCCCGCGATCACCATCGCGCGCACCGCGCTCGAGACTCCCGATTGACGATCGGAACAAGCCGGGGCAGAGTCGAACGGGCTCCGCCCGAAGCGCCGCCCCGGATCTGAAGCTTTCCTTCCCTCCCACCACGCGCGAATCACCCACCACCCCGCCGTCAGCGCCACCGTCCCGCACGCCACCACCAGCGCGAACAGGTGACACGCGTACAACACCACCGACAGCGCAAACAACCCCGCCCCGCGCTTCAGATCCGTCCGCCCGTGATGTCGGAACCAGAACCCCACCGTGAACAGGTATGCCGCCAAACTCAGGCAGAAGTTGTAAAACCCCTGCCCGAGCAGAAAGCTGTACGTCATCGGCAGCGCGACCCACGCGACCGCGCCGGCGCGAGGCCGGATTGCGCGCACCGCGTACCGCATCCCCGCCGCCAGCCCGACGACGTACAAACTGACCAGCACCTTCTCCGCGACCGTCGGCGGGACGACGTACATCAGCCCCGCCAGGATCACGTGCCCCGCCAGATTCGGGCTGGGCGTCCCGCTGACATAGTAGTACTTGCGAAAGGCCTCGGCCTCGGGCGCGTGATATCGCCGCATCACGTCCGCATTGGCGACGTGCGCCGCCCCGTCCGTCGTCGGCAGGTACGTGAACGCCCAGACCGGGACCAGGTGCACGAGCACCATCACCCAGAACAACCCCCGCTCGTGCCGGGCGACCCACCCCAGCGCGCGCGCGATCGGCCGCCGGCGAGGGGCTGACGTGACGGTCGGTGAACTCTGCTGCACGGGGGCGATGGTACGCACGATGGTCAATCGTGACTATCGGACATCCCGGCGCGGGGCTTTCACTCGCGGGACGATCGCATTCGGGAGGGCGAGCCGCCACGATCCACCTACGCCGGCTGCGCGACGAACAAATCGCCCGACGCGTCGTCCGAGTACGCGAACGTCTCGAACTGGTCCGGGTCGAGCGCGACCGACAGCTGCCGCCCACCGCCGCTCGCCACGACCTCGAACGACCACCCGCCGCCCGCCCCGCCGCGGGCGACCATGGCCGTGTTCGCCGTCTTGTTGAAGTAGTAGATGACCGGCAGGCGGTCGTTCCCCGGGTCGAAGAACAAATTGGTGTACAGGCCCTGCGAGTTCTTCGCCGCGACCGCCTGCGTCAGCCACTTGGTCCCGGTCCACCGGGCGAACTTCAGGTCGGCGTTGAACGCGTCGTAGTAGCTGAACGCGGCCCGCCCGTCCACGTACTGCATCGACGTGAACCCGCCGCCGAACTTCGTCGCGTCCACGACCGTGATGCTCCACGTGCCGTTGGAATTCTGTTCGGCGACGCGGAAGTCGCCGGTCGTCGTCTTCTCGTACGCCACGCCCCACCGCCCGGTCGCCTCGTTGAGCGCCAGACTCGGGTACCGGCCGACGTCGCCCTTCGAGTCGACCGTGCTCACGGCCCACGACCCGCCCGCCTTGGTCGCGAATTTCAGGTCGCCGCTGCTCTTGTAGTAGAACGCGATCGCCGGCGCCCCGCCCGGGCCGTACTTGAGCGACGGGTAGTACCCGGTCGTCAGGCTCGAGTCGACCGTCTCGACCTGCCAGGCCGACCCGTTAAACCGGGCGTACTTCAGGTCCGTGTTCGCCTCGTCGTAGTACGCGACGCCCGGCTTGCCGGTGTTGTCCAGCGCCATCGACATGAACGTGCCCGTGTTCGCCGCCGGGTCCACGACCTGCACGGCCGACCACGTGTTGCCGGTCCGCTTGGCGTACTTGAGCTGGTTCGTCGCGTCGTCGAACCACGCCCAGTGCAGCGCCCCGGCCGAGTCGTACGCCAGCCCGTTGAACGTCCCGTCCTTGCCCGGCGCGCCCGGCGGGGGCGGCGTCGGCGCGTCCTCGCCCACCGTCACCGAGTACGTCCCCTCGAGCGACACGTCCGACGCGACGCGGATGTAGTAATCGCCCGGCGACAGCCGCCGCGTGATCCCGCCGCTCGTGATGTTCGCCACGACGTTCCCGGCCGAGTCCAGGAGCTCGGCCGTCGGGAACGCCGTCGGGCCGCCGTACGTCACCTTCAGGTCGAAGTCCTCCGCCGACGTGGCCGTGAACTTGTAGTAGTCCGCGTCGTGCGTCAGCAGCTTGAGGTTCGAGATCCCGCCGTCGCCCGACCCGTTGAGCGTGATGATCCCCGCGTGCGCCAGGTCGTCGCTGCCGCCGCTCCCCTGGTCGTAGACGTCGTCGCGCCGCTGGTACGCCAGGTTCACCGCCGCATACGCGTTCAGCGCCGAGTAATAGACCGGCGTGGTCGTCCCGTTCGGCGGGTTCGTGTCGAGCGTCGGCGTCCCCGCGTCCTTCAGGATCTGCATGACCTCGTCCGGCGTCGCCGTCGGGTCGATCTGCTTGATCAGCACGGCCGCCGCCGTCACGTACGTGTTCCCCCACGAGTTCCCCTCGCCCGCGTTGTTGACGATCGTGTGCTGGTTCGTTTTGAAGACGTAGTACGGGAGGGTCACCTTCTCGGCCGGCGCCAACAGGTCCAGCCCCGGGCCACGCTGGGTCTGGGCACGGATCGCCCCGCCCTGCACGATCCCGCCGACCGCGTAGATGCTCGGGTCCTTGCCCGGGTTGCCGATCTGGAACTTGGGGAAGTCCGGGTTGAGCCACTCGTTGGCGACCGGGGTCGTGATGAAGATCCCAGCGGCCTTGAGCTGGGCGGCCACCGTCGCGTACGCCGACGGGTTCGAGAAGCTCCCGATGAAGTCGGTCAGGTTGACCGCGACGATGTTGTACTGGGCGTGGTTCGCCAGCACCCACTGGAGGGCGAGCCGGATCGTCGTCTGCGAGTCCGCCGAGTTCGTCCGGAGGTTATAGAGCTTCGTGTCCGGGCTCTGCAGCAAGCCTTGGTTGTAGTACGTGACGCCACTGATCTGCGTGTTGTACGCCTTGGACTTTAGGATCCCCGCGACGCCCGTCCCGTGGGCGTTGCTCGGGTCGACGTCCTCGCTCGTGTTCGGGAACGGCGTGTTGTCGTTGTCCTTGTAGTCGTAGACGTTGACGACGCTCGGCGAGACCGTGTTGGTCGCCTGGTTCCCGTTGAGCTGCGGGTGGAAGTAGTCGATGCCCTTGTCGATGACCGCGACCGACCCGGTCCCGCCGTTCAGCCACGGGTAGTTCGTCGCGATCTTGTCGAACCCGAGGTAGGTCGGCCAGTAGCTCCAGGCGAACATCGTCCGCCCCTCGAGCCCTTGGAGGTCGAGAGCCGCGCGCCCTACCGGCCCCTTCGCCTTGGACGACGCCGACATTGAGTCTCGATACGTCTTGTTCAACTTCACGGCTCTCATAACTATTACGTCAGGTACAAACTTCCCGACACGGACAACGCTGCCTGCGATCAACCTCGTGTGATCCCGCGGGGGTGGGAACTATAGCCCCACCCGCGGACACCCGCCAACGACCGTAATCGCCCCCCCGAAATGCCGCATTTCAACCCGATTTCGCGGGTCGCCGACCTCTGCGAACATGGCGAAGGTACGCGGCCCGTGCCGGATGTCGTCGCCCGCATACATCGTCCATAGACGCCGCCTCCGGCCGGCCATTCCCGCAGTAACCCACGGCGTCCGATAAATACGCGGCCCGGGCCGCCACGCCCGGCAAAGCGCGCGCCCACCCCGAACGCTGACCCCAGCATCGACCACCGAATCGTCCGAGAATCGCATTTTCCGGGACCCCTCGGTGACACCCCTCACTGCTCGTCCCCGCCATCCCCACGTGTAACACCTTGGCCGATCGCGCATCCTGACCACGAAGGGCGTGCGTGCCGGTGATCGTGGGCTCCCGCCCAACGTCCACGGAACCCGTTCCGTGCGTGCCGCCCCGCCCCACCACACCGGTTACACTCCCACGAGCGTGGACGCCCGGCAAACCCTCCTCGAGACCCTGTTCAACACCTACGCCCGGGGTGTCGGCAGCTACGTGTACACGCGCGTCCGCGACGCCGAGCTCGCCGAGACGATCACGTCGCGCGTCTTCCTGATCGTCGTCCGCAACATCGGCCAGCTCAAAGGGCCGCCCGCGCCGTGGATCTGGTCGATCGTCCGCTCCGAGCTCGCCCGCCACTTCCGCGACCGCAAGGTGCACGCGCCGGTCGACGAGACGATCCCCGCCGACCCCGCCGGCGAGCCCCCCGAGCAGGCCATCCACCGCGAGATGCAGGCCCGCGTCCAGACCGCCCTCACCCGCCTGACCGACGACCAGCAGCGCCTGGTCTTCATGAAGTTCTACCAGGGCATGCAGAACAAGGAGATCGCCACCGCCACCGGCCTGACCGCCACGAACGTGGGCGTCCTGATCCACCGGGCGCTCAAGCAGCTCAAGACGTACGTGGAGCCAAGAGAAATGACGAAGGACGAAACTCGAATGACGAATCAATGACGAACACCCGATGACGAAGCCCCGACGGGAAGCCTGAAGCACGAAGTTGGAAGTCCGAAGCCCGAAGTACCACAGACGAAAGGCCGTAAATCACAACGGAACCGTCGCAACTGTCATCCCGAGGTACTCCGAGGGATCTAGCCGGCACACCGGGCCGCCTCCTTCGCGCCGCAGCCCCGGCGGACAGAAACCCGGCAGGCGGTCCGTTTCGTCATTCGTCATTCAGCCTTCGTCATTGATTCGTCATTCGAATTTCGTCATTCGTCATTCACGATTCCCAACCCAAACGTGCAGCAACAGCGCCCGACAAATCCTCCCGACCTCACCGACGGCTGGCCCGACGACCCCGCCAACGCCGACCTCGCGCGCCTCGCCTCCGACCTGTTCGCGTCGCGCCCGCACCTCCCCCAGCTCGCGCTCGACCGCATCCAGGTCCGCATGCGCCAGGAGGCCGTGCGCGTCGCGCGCCGCCGGCGCGTCGCGACGGTCGCCGCGATCCTGATCGCCGCCGCCGCGCTCGCGATCGGCCTGCCGTACGCATTTCGCACGCACCCCACGCCGCCGGCGCCCGCGGAGCCGACGGCGTCAGTGCCGGACGTCCCGATTCAGGATCAATTCAAGGTCACCCTGCCCACCGCCAACCCAAAAGCGCCCCATCGCCCCCTGATCGACCTCGAGAACGCCGGTCCGCTCTTCGGCGACCCGGCGCCGCGACGCTGACCGCCGCCCGCCATTTCACGCACGGCCCGCCGCAGTCGCTTCGCGTCGTCGCGATTCCCTCTCGCGCGCCGCACGACATTTTTTGAAATCCTAACCCGACTCGCGCATCCATCCTCCTTGAGAGGACTCACCGATGCCCCCCCGCAAATTCCCTTCGACCCTTTCGTGCCTTTCGTGGTTCATCCTCCTCTGCGCCCCGTACGCGCTCGCCGCCGAGACGCCCGACCTCCACCGCCGCGCGCAGGCCCTCTACAAGCAGAAGCCGACGACCGCCCGCCTGATGGGCTGGGCCGAGGCCCGCCGCGCCGCCGGCGAGAGGGGCGCCTACGCCGACATCCTCTCCAACAGCCCCGGCAACGCCGCCGACCGCGCCGCCCTCGTCGAAGCCGCAGCCTGGCGCACCCTCCCCGTCGGCCAAGGCGATTCCCACCGCTTCAAACACCTCGTCACGGAACTCGAGCGCGCCGGCAAGAGCCCCTGGGCCCCGGTCTACCGCATGGTGATCGCGTCCGTCGACAACGACCGCCCCGCGCTCATCGCCGCCGCCGGCAAACTCGCAGACGCGCCGACCGCGTTCCCATCCGACGCCGCCGAGCGGGCCCACCTCGACGTGTTGCGCGAGCTCGGCCTCGACGACACCCGCGCCGCCCTCGAGGTCATCGCCCACCGCTCGTTCGCCCCGCTCCACGCGCTGCTCGACCTCGACAAAGTGCTGACCCGCGACGCCGACTTCTTCAAGGGCACCAGCCGCGCCGCCGACGCGAAGACGCTCGAGGCCGCGCGCGACAAGCTCCGCCAAGCATATCTCGACGCCTCCAAGCATCTCGTCGAGCGCCTGTTCGCCCTCCACCTGCTCGGCCGGAAACAGGACTGCGACGCCCTGCTCTTCGCCGCCCGCGAGTTACCCTACCTAACCGACCCCGCCGAGCTCGCGCGCACGCTCGCGAAACTCTCCCCGGAAGACGCGTCGACCCTCATCGTCCAGCCCCTGCTCGCGGGCGAAGTGCGCCTGATCCAGTCCCCGCCCAAGCTTCCCGCCGGCCCCGCCGCGCCCGCCACCGCCGAGCTCACCATCGCCTCCAAGAGCAAGACCGTGCGCGAGGGCATCTCGACCTACGAAGGCGCCGTGCGCGTGAAGGCCAAGGCACTGGAGATCACCTGCGACCAACTCGCCGTGATCGCCGGGCCAGTGTCGAAGGATCCGCCGGACGCCAAGCCCTCGCCCAAGCTGTTGAGCGGCATGGGCCACGTCGCGATCAAGGGCGCCCCGGGGTTCACCCTCGTCCAGGCCGACCACTTCACCTTCGACCTCGACACCGGCGCCTTCTCGCTCGGCGGCGACGTCCGCCTGGCGCGCGGCGAACAGGTCCTCAAGTACCGCGCCTGCACCCTCTCGCGCACCGGCGAGCTCCGCGACACGATCTCCCTCCTCGACGACCTCGACGCGCTGCCCGACGTCCCCGCCAAACTCGCGCTGATCCCGCGCGTCGCCGCCGCCTATGCCGACGACGAGCTCCCCGCGTCCGCGAAATACCTGCTCGCAATGCATTTGCTCCGCCCGCACCTGCGCTGGCACGAGCTGTACGCCGCCCCGGAGCGGCCGACCGGCGTCGAGCGCGCCAGGCAACTCGTCGAGCAAGTCAAACGCCTGTCCGACTCCGAGTCCGGCGACGACGACGACCGCTGGAAGGAGGCCCACACCGGCGAACCCTGGATGCGCGCGGATGCGGCCGCCCAACTCCGCGCCTCGCGCCGCGACGCCCTGCGGGACGACAAGGTCGAAGCCCTGCTCAACCGCGAACTCCCAGCCGATTACTTCTGGACGCTCGCCGACCCCACCCACGCCGGCGTCGACCGCGCCCGCCGGCTGCTCGAGTCGATCTCCGCCGGCGAGATCTCATCGCCCGCCCGCCGCTGGGCCGCCGCCCTCGCCCGCAACAACGCCGTCGTCACGCTCGACGTCGCCGGCGGATACCCCGCCAACAAGCCCGCGCGCGTCGTCGTCGACGTCCGCGCCGCCGACCGCGTCACCGTCGCCCTCTACCGCGTGACCGACCCGCAGACCCTCCTCGCCGCCGCC
The DNA here is from genome assembly GCA_035627895.1 of Tepidisphaeraceae bacterium. Taxonomy (GTDB): domain Bacteria; phylum Planctomycetota; class Phycisphaerae; order Tepidisphaerales; family Tepidisphaeraceae; genus DASPKW01. The sequence continues at coordinate 53,849 of DASPKW010000323.1, forward strand.
GGCCAAGTCGGCAGCGACTTCGTCTACCGCGACTACGGCCTGGCCGCCCCTGAACCGCGCGTGCGCATGCTCCGACAACGCATGCAGCGCGCCATGCTGGCGCGCCAGCAACTGGCCCGCCTCGCAGAACACCGCGAGCGCCCGACGCTGCTCCTCAAGGACCGCGTCGCCCAGTGGGACGTCCGCGTCGCCGACCTGCCCCTCCTGCCCGCCGACCTCGTCGACCCCGAACTCTGGGACGATGGCGACAACGACGACTTCGCCGAGCCCGACGCAGACCGCTACGACGACCGCAACAGCCAATACCGCGACCGCCTCGACAAGCGCTACCGTGCCGAAAACCGCCCGAGCACCTGGCGGACCGACCGCGTCCTCGAGATCCCCGCCGAGCACCTCGCCAAGCCCGGCGCGTACCTCCTGGTCGTCGTCCCGCAGGGCACGCCCGCGAAGATGCAGCCCACGGCCCAGGCGGTCGCCCCCCTGCTCGTCGAGCCGCTGTCGATGACGCTCGGCCGCGCCCGCGACGGCGTCGTCGCCGCCGTCGCCTCGCCCGACTCGTCCGCCCCCGCCGCCGGCGCCACCCTCCACGCGATCGGCGTCGCCCCCACCACCGCCGATGCAGCCGGCGTCGCCTTTATCCGCGCCTACGCCGCCGGCGACCGCCCGATCGTCGCCCACCACGACGGCCGCTACGCCGTCGGCGGGTTCGGCGACGTCTTCGCCGGGGTCTACCTCCCCCACGACGCCGACGACCTCCGCCCCCACTACGCCCGCCGCCAACGCCTCCAGCGCCTCCGCGGGGCCGACCAGGGCGTCGCCAGCGTCTACGAGGACCGCCACGTCCTGGCCGCCTACACCGACCGCCCGACATATCGCCCTGGGCAGACCGTTAACTTCAAACTGATCGCGCGCACGACAGACCCGTCAATCTCGAAGCCCGCCCCGAGCCCCGCGCCCGGACTCAGCGGTCGCACCGAAGGTGCACTTGGCGGCAGTCCCGCGCAACCCTTTCGCGCCGACGACTACGACCTCACCTCCACCCTCAAGCTCCTCCCCCCCGGCACGCGCCTGACCTGGACCGCCGTCGACCCCAAGAACCGCGCCACCGCCACCGGGACGCTCGAGCTCAACGATTTCTCCACGTGCGCCGGCTCCTTCAAACTGCCCGACTCGACCCCGGTCGGCGCCTATTCGCTCCGCATCCACATCGCCAACCAATCCCGCGAGATCCCCACCGCCTTCGCCGTCAAATACTACCGCCGCCCCAATTTCGAACTCCTCGTCGACGGCCTCCCCGCCGCCGCCAAGCCCGGCCAGCAACTCTCCGCCCGCCTGACCGGCCGCTACTACTTCGGCAAACCCCTCGCCGCAGGCAAGGTCGAGACCCGCCTCTTCTCCGCCACCGGCCGCACCCCGCTCGACACCTACGCGACCGACCTGAACGCCGACGGCGTCGCGAGCCAACCCCTCCTCCTCCCCGACAACCTCGCCCCCGGCAAATACCACCTCGTCTTCACCCTGACCGACGACACCCACCTCGCCGCCACGCGCACCGTCGCCCTCGAGATCACCGGCACGGCCCCCGCGGCGACCACGATCGCCGGCCTCCCCCTCTTCGCCCGCGCCGGTACCGCGCTCGACGTCGCCGTCGGTGGCGCCGCCGAGGTCCGCGTCGTCCACCACGGCAAGGACAAGTCCACCGACACGCGCGTCACCCCCGCCGCCGGCCGCGCCCGCCTCACGTTCGACAAGCCCGGTTGGCACACCGTCCGCGCCGGCGCCGCCCATGCCGAAATCTTCATCTACTCGCCGGGCGCCGCCGGCCAATCCGCCCTCCTCCGCCAAGCCCCCGCGATGGGCGCCGCCGAGGAAGTCCCAAACCCCGACCGCCCCCGCTGGGTCAACCTCACCAACCCCCTGCCCGACGACGACGACGAGTTCGACGGCTCAGGCGACGACTATCGCTCGCGGTACGCCACGCCCGACCAGCAGGTCTGGGCCCTCTTCTCCCGCCACCACGCCTCGGCCGGCGACACACTCCCCGTCCTGATCTACGCCCTCCAACCGCGCCCGCGCGTCCTCTTCACCTTCGAGGGCCGCACCGTCGCCGACTACCACCTCGCCGCGCCCGCCGGCCCCGGCCCGTATCACCTCGTCGAGCTCCCGATCCGCGGCCGGCATGCCCCCAATGTCTACCTCCGCGCCCGCACCATCGGCCACGCCCCCGGCGCCGCCGCACACGCCGACTTCGACGTCCCCCAGCGCGCGCAGCAACAGCAGGCCGCCCGCGAGCTAAAGGCCAGCGACGAAGACGAATCGCGCGACCCGCGCTGGTGCCGCATCGACGTCGCCGACCCGGCCGCCGCCTCCGCCGTCCAACCCCTCACCATCTCGCTCAAGACCGACAAGCCCGCCTACCAGCCCGGCGACCGCGTGACCGTTTCCGCCGCCGTGACGGACGCCGCCGGCAAACCAGCCGAGGCCGAGCTCTCCCTCGCCGCCGTCGACGCCTCGGTCTTCTCCTTCGGCGAACAGGACCCCGCCGCCGTCGCCCGCGCCTTCGCCGACCCGCGCCCCCCGCGCCGCTACCTCGACAAGTCCTGGCGCGTCTCTCGCGGTGATTTTGCCTACGCCCCCGAACGTCGAGAGCGCCTCCGCAAGGTGATGGACCGCGCTCAACAGATGGCCCAGGCCATGCAGAAGCTCGCCGAACAGGCCCGCGCCCAGGCCAGCGCCGAGCCCGCCGCCGACGCCAACCCCGACGCCGCCGCCGCGCCCGAAGCCAACCCCGCGCCGCCCGCCGCCCCGGGCGCGCGCCCCGTCGCCCAGTTCCCCCTGCCCAACCCGCGCACCGATTTCCGCGAGACCGCCGCCTGGCTCCCCCAGCTCCGCACCGACCCCACCGGCCGCCTCACGACCACCTTCACCCTCCCCGACTCCCTCACCGCCTACCGCCTCACCGCGATCGGCGTCACCCGCTCCACCGCCATCGGCCACACCACCGCCAGCCTGCTGGCCCGCAAACCCCTCGCCGTCCAGCTCCAACTCCCCCGCTTCGCCGTCGAAAACGACCAGATCGAGCTCCCCGCCCTCCTCCACAACACCACCGACCAGCCCCAGACCGTCACCCTCACGTGGAAGGTCGAAGGCCTGACTCCCTCTCCCGGACGCGCTAAAAGCGCCATCCGCGGCGACGCGCCCCCGCGTCTGGGAGAGGGCGGGGGTGAGGGCCAGACACAACCGTCCACCAACGAATCCGCACTCGAACTCAAACAAGTCGACGGCCACTGGCTCGCGACCACGACCCTCGTTCTCAAACCACACTCCACGACACCGACCAACCTGCCCGCCTCATTCCCTTTGATGGGACGCGCTGCGATCACTCTTAGTGCCGCCTCTGCCACCGAGTCCGACGCCGAGCAGCGCTCCTTCCCGATCCTCCCCCTCGCCCGGCCCGCCGAGGTCCGCCTCTCCGGCCAACTCGACCGCGAGCTCACCCTCACCCTCCCGAAAGACTTCGTCCCCTACGACCTGAACATCTCCATGTCCCGCGGCGACCTCGCCCGCGCCCTCGACGGCCTCGGCTACCTCGTCGACTACCCCTACGGCTGCGTCGAGCAGACGATGAGCCGCTTCCTCCCCGCCGTCGTCGTCCGCGCCGCCGTGCGCGACCTGCCGATCGAACTGCCCCCCGCCGTCGCCGAAAAGCTTCCCGACGCCATCGACCAGGGCCTCGCCCGCCTCTACGCCTTCCAACACGACAACGGCGGGTGGGGCTGGTGGGAGAAGGACAAGACCGACGACCGCATGACCCTCTACGTCCTGACCGGCCTGCTCCGCTGCCGGAACTCGGGCGTCAACGTCGACGCCAGCGCGATCGCCCGCGCCGTCGACCACGTCGAGGCGCGCCTCGGCGCCCTCCCCGAACCACACCGCTCCGCCGCCCACCTGGCGCTGGCGCTCGCGGGCAAGTCCGACAAGCCCGCGCTCGCGGCGTACGCGGCCACCAATGCGTCCCCTGTGAAACACATCGCGGCCGGCGACACCGTGTCCAGCCGCTTCGTCATTCCCGATACGTCCCGGGCCACGTTAGCACTCGCCTGCCACGCCGCCGGCCTGCCCAAGCCCGCGGCCGCGCTCGCCCACTCGCTGCGCGACTGGAACCCCGAAGACGCCCTCGGCCTCTCCCTCAAGCTCTCCACCCAACTCGCCACCGGCGCCGACGACGCGCTCGCCCGCGGCACCGCCAGCCGCCTGCTCCTCCTCCGCCAGGGCCACCGCTGGGATTCCACCCTCTCCACGTCGCAATCGATCCTCGCCCTCTCCGACCTCCTCCGCCACACGAAGACCGACACCGACCCCGTCCGCTCCGCCACGATCACCGTCGCCAACAAGCCCGTCTCGACGCTGACGACGAAAGAAGACCTCTCCAAGCTCACCTACCGCGCCCACCTCACCAGCCCTCTTGCCCCCCAGCCCCCCGGCTCCCCCGCTCCCCTGCTTTTCCCGCGCGACCAACTCCCCATCCAACTCCGCGCCGACGCCGACCACCCCCTCCACTACGCGGTCACCGCCACCGGGTACCAGCGCCTCGACGACGCCGGCCCCACGGGCGACGCCGTCCGCATCACCCGCGCCTACACGACCGCCGACGGCCAGCCCGTCACCGCGCCCCTCAAGCCCGGCGACGTCGTCCACTGCCGCCTGACCCTCACGCTGGCGAGGCCGCAAACTTACCTGATGATCGAAGACCCCCGCCCGGCGCTCGCCGAGTACGCCGACGACCGCTTCGCCGGCCCCGCCGCCAGAGACGCCGCCCACGCCGAGTTCCGCGACGACCGCGCCTGCGCCTTCTTTAGCCAGCTCCCCGCCGGCCAGCACACCCTCACCTACCCCCTCCGCGTCCACGCCCGCGGCCAAGTCCGCACGCTCCCCGCCCGCGCCTTCCCCATGTACCACGAAAAGCAAGCCGGCCACTCCGGCACCGACAAACTCGAAGTCCGGTAAGCGCGCCGCCGATCGCGGTATACTCCCCGCTCCCCCAGCCGGAGCCGCCCGATGCCGCGCAGCACCTCGCTCCTCCTCCTCGTCACCTTCCCCGCGCTCGCCGTCGAGACCGTCAAGCTCGACGGCCGCACCTTCACCGTCCCCGACGGCATGACGATCGAGCGCGTCGCCGGCCCGCCCCTGGTCGATCGGCCCATCACCATCGCCTTCGACCCGCAAGGCCGCCTCTACGCCGCCGACTCGTCCGGCTCGATCGCCAAGGCCGCCGACCAGCTCAAGGAGCGCCCCCACCGCATCGTCCGCCTCGAAGACTCCGACGGCGACGGCGTCTACGACCGCCAGACGGTCTTCGCCGACAAAATGATGTTCCCCGAGGGCACGCTCTTCCACGGCGGGTCGCTCTACGTCGCCGCCCCGCCGTCGATCTGGAAGCTCACCGATACCGACAACGACGGCGTCGCCGACAAGCGCGAAGAGTGGTTCGACGGCAAGACCCTCACCAATTGCGCCAACGACCTCCACGGCCCCTACCTCGGCCACGACGGCATGCTCTACTGGACCAAGGGCGCCTTCGCGAAACAAACGTACACCGTCAACGGAAAAGACTTCACCACCCGCGCCGCCCACATCTTCCGCGCCCCACCCGACACCGGCAGTGGCACTTCAGTGCCACTGCGTCCCGAGCCCGTCCTCACCGGAGGCATGGATAACCCCGTTGACGTCGCCTTCCTCCCCTCGGGCGAGCGCATCCTCTCCGCCACCTTCCTCCAGCACCCCGCCGCCGGCAAACGCGACGGCCTGGTCCACGCCGTCTACAGCGGTGTCTACGGCAAGGTCCACGACGTCCTCGACGGCCACCCGCGCACGTCTCCCGACGTCCTCCCCGTTCTCTCCCACCTCGGCCCCGCCGCGTCCTGCGGCCTGCACTGCTACGAGTCGGCCGCGCTGGGGAAGCAGTACACCGGCAACCTCTTTTCCTGCGCCTTCAATCTCCGCAAAGTCTTCCGCCACGTTCTCACGCCGGCCGGCGCGACGTTCACCTCGAAGGACGAAGACTTCGTCACCTGCGACGACGCCGACTTCCACCCGACCGACGTCATCGAAGACGCCGACGGCTCGCTCCTGATCGTCGACACCGGCGGGTGGTACAAGCTCTGCTGCCCGACCAGCCGCCTCCACCGCCCCGCCGCGCTCGGCGCGGTCTACCGCGTAAAACGGAAGGACGCACCGCGGGTTGAAGATGCGTGGGGGCTGAAAATCGAGTGGGACAGGTTAACCTCGGGGCAACTCGCGAAGCTGCTCGACGACGAGCGCGTGATGGTCCGCAAGCGCGCGATCGAGACGATCGCGGCGGTCGGCTGCTCATCGAGCCCCTCGGTGCGTCCTCCCTCTCCCAAGGCCGGCCAACCGGCGCCGGTACCGGCCGACGCGAACCCGGCCGTGGGAGAGGGCGGGGGTGAGGGGCGGGCCGCAAATCGCGCGGACGGCGTGTCGTTCGCACTGCGGGCCGTTGACGCGGGACTGAAGGCAGAATCGGCGCGGGTGCGGTTGGCAGCGGTCTGGGCAGCGTGCCGGATCGGCGGGCCAGAGTTCCGGACGTCAATCCGGATTGCGCTGGCGGACAAGGACGAGACGGTGCGGGTCGCGGCGTGCCACGCGGTCGGGCTGTGGCGCGATTGGATCGCGCACGAGGACCTGGCGAAGCTGCTGGCCCACCCGAGCGCCGCTGTGAAGCGCGCGGCGGCGGAGGCGGCGGGGCGGCTCGGGCGACGGGAGAGTGTTTCGGAGCTCTTGAACGCCGGTGAACGGGAGTTCAAGGCGGGCCGGCGCGACGCCGTCCTCGAACACGCCCTGACGTACGCATTGTATGAGCTGATGGTCACGTCAGACCCGGCGCGGCCGACGGTCCTCGCGGCCACGCGCGAAGGGCCGTACTGGCTGGGCGCGATCCTCGCGACCGACGCCGCCGACGCGTGGCCGGACCGGCGCGAGTCTGCCGCGTGGCTCGACCGCATCGTGCGCGAGTGGAGCAAGCCGTACCAGTTGGACGCGGTCGTATGGATGCTTGCCCGCCGACCCGGCTGGGGGCCGGAGCCCTCGGTGCGGGGGGTGTTTGGACAGTACGTATTGGGAATGGCGACCGACCTCGAGGGGCGCGAGTCGATTCCCGACGACGAGCGCCGCCTGACGCGCGACCGGGTCCGCCGACTGCTCGGACACCGGACAGGCGAGTCCGTCGTCGTCGGCTTCCTCCAGTCCGACACCCGGCGTCGGTTGCGCCTCGAGATTCTGTCGGCCGTGACGGAGGGCCGCACCGCCAAGAGTCTCGACTGGGTCGCGGCCCTCGTACAGTGCGTCGGCGACAAGGATCGAGAGGTTTCCGCGGCGGCGATCGCCGCCCTTCGCAAAGCGATGCCGGACGGCGGTTCGCCAGAGGCGGTCGACCTGCTCCGTGAATTGGCGGGCAACCCGTCGCGCGTGGTCGAGACGCGGCTCGGCGCCATGGCCGCGCTGCCCGCGACCGCCGGACGGGGCGCCGTGAAGGAC
>DASPKW010000324.1:0-11881 GCA_035627895.1 Tepidisphaeraceae bacterium
TCGAGATGATCAAGAACGGCACGCCGTCGTCGTCGAACTTCGACATCGCCGGGTACCTGACGGAGATCATCCTGCTCGGGTGCATCGCGCTCGACGTCGGCGTCAAGACCCGCATGGAGTGGGACGGCCCGAACATGAAGAGCCCGAACATTGCCGAGGCCGCCAAGTTCATCAAGAAGGAAGCGCGGCCGGGGTGGGAGATGGCGCTCGCGTAGGGCGATCGGTCATCTGCTACGAAAGAACGAACCCCGCGGTCCTTCACCGGACCGCGGGGTTTCTCGTTTGCGGGCGCGGGCTGTGTCGATCGTGGCATGGGTACCGCCCGCAGGGCGATACCCGTGTCCAGCGCTGATTCGCGCTCGACGCGCTCGCCTTCGGGGTCGCCTAAGGCTCCCCCTCCGGGTTCCGGCTAAACGAGGGCGAAGGGTCCTGCGTCGCCCGCCTCGTCACTCGTCCAACTCCGGTCCCCGGTCGACGCGCTCGTAGCCTCGCGGGTCGGCGGCGGCGACGACGATCGCCGACAGCGACTTCACCTTCGCCGCCTTGAGCACCCGCGCGACCGCCTGCATCGTCGCCCCCGTCGTCCACACGTCGTCGATCACCGTCACGTGCTTCCCCCGGACCGCCCGCCCATCCCCGCGCAGCGCGAACGCCCCGCGCAGGTTTTCCTCCCGCTGCGCCCGCGAGTGCAACTGCGTCTGCGTCGGCGTGTTTCGCACGCGCCGCACCGGCCGGGCGACCGTGATCCCGCACCGGTTCCCGAGGCGCCGCGCGATCACCTCCGCCTGGTTGTACCACCGCATCAAACGCCGCTTCCAATGCAGCGGCACCGCCACCAGCACCTGCGTCTCCTGCAGCACCGCCTTCACCTCCTCGCGCGCGATCAAGCGGTCCGCCAGCTCCTCCCCGATGCCCCACTTCTTGTGATACTTCAATTGCACGATTAACTCGCGCAGCGGCGGGGCGTACGGGCCGAGCCGTACCACGCGGAAAAAGTTCGCCGGCCCCTTCCCGAAACACTGCGGGCACGGGCTCCGTTCCATCGGCAGCGGGTGCGTGCACATCCGGCAGTGAGGCTCCCGCTCGATCTTGTCGAGCTTGCCCCCGCATTCCCCGCAGAGCGCACCGACCCCCTCGCCCGCGCCCTCGAACCCCGCGCCGCACACGGCGCACGTCCACGGGTAGATCAGATCGAGTATCGGCGACATCGCCCGCGCGACCCACATGGACAACGAGTTTAACAATTGCCAATGAACAATTGACAATCGGCCTCCCCGCCAAACTTTTCCGTTGCCCCCCGCCCCCCCACCGGGTAACAATCGATCAGACGGCATGTCGATCCAGGATTCCGACATCTCCTGGCCCATGCTCCGCCGGATCGTCCACGAGTGCCTCGGGACGGCGGCGGAGCTGAAAGAGGTCGCCCCGCTCGACGGCGGGTCGATCAACACCACCCTTCGCCTTACGACCGCCGCCGGCGACACGGTCGTCCTCAAAATCTCCCCCCACCGCGTCAACCGCGCCTACCTGACCGAGGCCTACCAGCTGAACGTCCTCCGCGAGGTGGGCGTGCCGGTCCCGCGCGTGTTCGCGTCCAAGCTCGGGTCGCTCGACGACCCGGTCTCCTACCTCATGATGGAATACGTGGAGGGGGTCGACCTCCACACGGCGCGGTCGCGGACGACGCCGGAGGAGTACGACCGCCTGCAGGCGCACCTGGCCGACGTCATGCTCGCGCTGCACAGCTGCACGCACGACTGCTACACGCGCCTGACCGAGGCCGACCGGTGCGAGTTCCCCAACTGGCCCGCCTTCTATCACGACCTGTACGACCCCCAGTGGCACGCGTGCGAGAAGCTCGCCGCGATCCCCGTCAAAGTGCGCAAGACGATCGGCCGGGTTCACGAGCGCCTGGGCCACCTGCTCGACAACGACGACCGCCCCCGCCTGCTCCACTTCGACGCGTGGTCCAGCAACATCCTCTGCCGCGCGGGCGCCGACGGAAAGTGGTACGTCGTCGCGCTCCTGGACCCCAACTGCAAGTACGGCCACGCCGAGGCCGAGCTCGCCTACATGGACTACTTCCGCACGACCACGCCCGCCTTCCTCCGCGCCTACCAGCAGGCCCGCAAGCTCTCCCCCGAGTACCACCGCCACCGCAAGTGCGTGTACCAACTGTACGAGCTGATCAACCACGTCAGCGCGTTCGGGACGGAGTACGTCAAACCCCTCCTCGCGCACGTCGATAAGGTATCCGCGCTGGTCTGACGACCATCACCGCGACGCGACGATCGCCCCGTGGTCGTCCGCGCGCACGTCCTTGATGGTCTTCTCGCACCCCGCGACCGCCCCAACGCCCATCACCATCAGCAGGACCATCAACGCGCGCATGACACTCGCCTTTCGTCAGGGACGATCACGTTCTCGACCGGCGCCGGACCGACCACCGCGCGGGGCGTCACCGGCTCGACCGGACGCGGGGCCCGCCCGTACACGCGCTCCAGCGCGTCGCACACCCGCCCGCACAGCATCGCCTGCCCCAGCGATTCCCGCAATACCGCCGTCGCCCGCGCGCCCACCCGCGCGAGCTCGTCCGCCGGCATCCCCGCCAGCCCGCGCACGGCCGCCACGCACCCGTCCACGTCCCCGTGCGACACGCGGCGCCCAATCCCGTGCCCGGCCAGCAGGTCGCCCACGTGCGACGTCGCCGGCCCCAGAAAGAGCACCGGCCGGCCGACCGTCATCGCGCCGTAGATCTTGCACGGGTGGATGATGCCGACCATGTTCTCGCCGAGCGACACGACGTGCACGTCCGCCGCCCCGAGCGACGCGCCCAAATCCTCGAGCGGCTGGTACGGGAGCGACACGACGTTGGTCAGCTCGTGCTCGCGCGCCACCGCCTCGACCTCGCGCTTTCCCAAGCCCCCCCCGACGAACACGAACCGCAGGCGGTCGTCGTCGCGCAGCCGCACGGCCGCGTCGAGCAGCGTCCGCAGCGGGTTGGCCGGGCTGTGGTTCCCGCTGTACATGACGACGAACTTCCCGGCCAGCCCGTGCCGCCGCCGGAACCCCTCGCGCTCCGCGTCGGTCGCGTCGGTGATGTGCTGCTCGTGCGACCACGGCGGCAGGACTTCCATTTTCACGTCCGCCACGCCCCGCGCCCGCAGGCGGTCGGCCATGAAGCGGTCGAGGGCTATCACGAGCGACGTCCGCCGGAGGATGAACCGGTTGACCAGCTCGAGCACGCGCGCCGTCAAGCTCCGGGCCTTGATCTTGCCCATGGCGATGAGCTGGTCCGGGTTCAGGTCCATCGCCCAGTACGCGATCGGCACGCCGCGGAGCAGCCGCACGACGCTCGCCGCCGCCCCGACGAGCGGGGGCGACGTGCTGAAGAAGATTCCGCCCAGGTTGCGCGTGAACAGCCCGATGAACAGGCACTGCATCATGAACGTGAACGTGCCCAGCGCCCGCGTGATCAGGTTCCGCTTCCCGAACGACGACAGCGCCAGCCGCCGGATCTCGACCCCCTCGAGCACCTCGCGAGCCGGGTAGCGGACGGACGGGTCCTCGTACCCCCGGTCGGCGGTGTACACGACGACGCGGTGCCCCCGCCGGGCCATCGCGACCGCGACGTCCGCCATGTGCTGCCCGACGGCGGCCGGGTCCGGCACGAACGTCTGGCTGAACACGAGCAAGGTTTTCCGCGTCGCCTGCGCCATCGCCTCGTCCCAATCCGGCACCGATTCGCCCGCGCGCAGTGGGGCAGACATTCTTGTCTGTCCGGGCGGGTGAGCGGGGTCATTCTTGACCCGTGAACCCGTCCGATAATCCCGCACTCGCGCGGCTCCGCCCCGCGCACGTCGAACCCTCCAAGTATCCGACGCCCGCAAGCCGGGTCAAGGAATACCCCGCGACAGTATTCTTCGGCGAGCGTGAGCCACCCCACCCATCCGTCAGGACCGGTTCAAGCGTGAAGGTCGCGGTCTCCGGGGCGAGCATCTCATCCGGGGCGGCGCTTCGGGCGGAGCCCGTTCGCTCTGCCCCGGCTTGTTCGGTCCGGGCAATCCGCTCTCAAACGCGGGCGCGCCCGCGGTTCTCGACGAACCACGCGATCGTCTTCCGCAGCCCCTCCTCGAACCCCGTCAGCGCCTCGAACCCGATCGCCGCCTTCGCCCGCGACACGTCCAGGCACCGCCGCGGCTGCCCGTCCGGCTTGCTCGCGTCCCACACGATCTGGCCGGTAAACCCGACCAGCCGGGCGATCGTCTCGATCGCCTGCCGGATCGTCACCTCGCGCCCGTTTCCCAAATTCATCGGCTCGGGCGAATCGTACTTCTCCAGCGCCAGGACGAGGCCCTCGGCCAGGTCCTCGACGTACAAAAACTCACGGGACGCCGACCCCGTCCCCCACGCCGTGATCTGCGCGTCGCCGCGCTCCTTCGCCTCCAGGCACTTGCGGATGATCGCCGGGATGATGTGGCTGGAGTTGAGGTTGAAGTTGTCCCGCGGGCCGTACAAATTCACCGGCAGCAGGTAGATCGCGTTGAGCCCGTACTGCTGGCGGTACGCCTGGCACATCGTCAGCAGCGCCTTCTTGGCGATGCCGTAGGGCGCGTTCGTCACTTCCGGGTAGCCGTTCCAGAGGTCCTCCTCCTTGAAGGGCACCGGCGTCAAGTTCGGATACGCGCAGATCGTCCCGACCTGCAGGAACTTCTTGAGCCCGTGCCGGCGGGCCCCCTCGATCAGGTGCATGCCCATCGCCATGTTGGCGAAGAAGTAGCGGCCCGGGTTCTCGCGGTTGGCCCCGATCCCGCCGACCTCCGCCGCAAGGTGCATGACCGCCGCCGGCCGCACCGTCTTGTACAACCGCTCGACGTCCGCCTCGCTCGTCAGGTCGTAGTCCTTCTGGCGGATCGACACGACGTCCGTGTACCCGCGCGCGGCCAGGTTTTCGAGCACGAAACTCCCGACGAACCCCCCGCCCCCGGTCACTGCCACGCGATCGTTACGACCGATGCTCATCCGACAACTCCTTCGAGACGAAATCACCCACGGAGCGAGCTCCGTGGGCTTTGTACGGCTTTCCGCGATTGTGGATCGCGCCTATCGAACCAACCCGGCCTTCTGCGCCTCCCCGCGCTCCTTCACGTACCGCTCCCGGCGGGCCAGTTCCCAGTCGGCCTCGGTCATCATCTTCGCCAGCGCCTTGAACGTGACCTGCGGCTCCCACTTCAGCACCCGCTTGGCCTTGCCCGCGTCGCCCAGCAGCAAATCGACCTCGGCCGGGCGGAAGTACCGCGGGTCGATCTCGACGTGCTTCTGCCAGTCCAGCCCGAGGATCCCGAACACCTCGTCCAAGAACTCGCGCACGCTGTTGGTCTGCCCGGTCGCGATCACGTAGTCGTCCGGCGTGTCCTGCTGGAGCATCAGCCACATCGCGCGGACGTAGTCGCAGGCGAAGCCCCAGTCGCGCTTGGCGTCCAAATTGCCCAGGTACAGCTTTTCCTGCAGCCCCTCCTTGATGCGCGTCGCGGCCCGCGTGATCTTGCGCGTGACGAACGTCTCGCCCCGCCGCGGGCTCTCGTGGTTAAAGAGGATCCCGTTGCACGCGAACATCCCGTACGACTCGCGGTAGTTGACGACCTGCCAGTACGAGTACACCTTCGCGCACCCGTACGGGCTCCGCGGGTGGAACGGGGTCTTTTCCGTCTGCGGCGTCTCGACGACCTTGCCGTACATCTCGCTCGAGGACGCCTGGTAGAAGCGGATCTTCCGCGCGGGGTGCTCCGACTCGCAGTCGCGGATCGCCTCGAGCAGGTTGATCGTGCCCAGCGCGTCGGTCTGCACCGTGTACACCGGCTGGTCGAAGCTGACGCGCACGTGGCTCTGGGCGCCGAGGTTGTACACCTCGTCGGGCTGCACGCGGGTCAAAATCTCGCGCAGGCCCGTGCCGTCGACCAGGTCGCCGTAGTGCAGGAACAGGCGCACGTCCGGGTCGTGCGGGTCGCTGTACAGGTGCTCGATCCGCTCGGTGTTGAACGAGCTGCTCCGGCGGACGATCCCGTGGACGACGTACCCCTGGCCGAGCAGGAACTCGGCCAGGTACGACCCGTCCTGACCGGTGATCCCGGTGATCAGCGCCTTCTTACGGCCGTTGGTCGACATAACACCTTCGTGGCAATGGGGATTCGCGCGGCGCGCGCCCGCAAGGTCGCGTACCCGGAGCATCGGCCAAGCGGGCGGACAGGTTAATCCCGCCCCGACCCCCGGGCAAACCTGTTGCGGCGCCGGCTAACCATTCTATTTACATTGTGTCCCCTTGCGAGGACGACTACACTCGGCACGGTCCCCGCCCGAAAGGCATTCGCATGCGTTGGACTTTCCTGTTCGCCACTGCCGCCCTCTTCGCCCTCCCGTCGATCTCCCGCGCCCAGGTCGCCGGGTTCGGCGGCGGGTCCGGCCTGTTCGAGCCGGAAATCGAGATCGTGGAGTCGGGCATCGTCCTCGACACGCAGGCCACCGTCTCGGCCGACCGCAAATACGTCACCATGACGTTCCGCGCCCAGAACTCCCAACTGCTGTCCCTGACCAGCTTTGCCTTCCAGACGGGCACCACGATGACCGGCGTGATCGGCGGCGGGGCGGGCGCTGGCGGGGCCGCCCCCGACCGGGTCGAGCCGCAGACGTCCGGCGGGGTCAACGCCCCCGTCACGCTCGCCCCCGGCGCGGGCCCCCGCATCATGAGCCAGCGCGGGATCACGCCGATCGTCCGAAACTGACGCACCGTCATATCGAGCTCGCACAAACCCAGGACCCGGCGTCCTGGGTTTCTTCTTTTCTCGCCGATTAGGACCCCCCGACCCGGATACGATGTAGGTGCGCGACACAGTCCGGTAACACGGCTGTTGCGCGAGGCACGCGACCGACGGCTTCCGCCGGCGGCTATTACGGGGAGCCCCACCATGGACAAACCGACCGATCCCGCGGCGAGTGCGCCTGGCGACTCCAAGTCATCGACACCGGCGCCGAAGAAGCGACGCCGGTGGCTCACGATCCTGATCGCGTTCGTCGCGGTGCTGTTCCTGCTCGTCGCGCTGCTGCCGACGCTCGCCGGGACCGGGCCGGGGCGCGCGCTGGCGCGGAGCATCGTCAACGGCAACCTCAACGGGTCGGTCGAGTTCGACGATTTGTCCGTCGGCTGGACGTCGGGCGTCACGATCGACGGCCTACGCGTCAAGGACGACAAGGGCCAACTCGTCCTCAAGGCGGGCAAGGTGCGCACGCAGTTGTCGCTCTGGCGCACGCTCCGCAAGGGGTTCGGCGACTTCGACCTCGGGCAGACCGACGTCGACGGGCTCGACCTAGCGAACGTGCACGTCGACGAGCGCGGCCAGCTCAACCTCGCTCGCCTCGCGAAAGAGTCGAAGAAGGAGAAGCCCACCGAGCCGGTGAAGCTCGCGGGCGAGATCCGCATCAAGGGCATGGTCGGCAAGGTGTCGGCCGATCAAGTTGCCCAGGTCCTGCGGATTCTCCCGAGCGACGTGACGGTGAAGATCACGGGGCTCGACCAGCCGATCGCGCACGACGTAAAACTCGCGCTGGCCGTCGAGCAGGGGGGCACCTCCGCGTCGGGTGCGACGGCGGGCGCGGGCGCGCAGGGCAAGCCGGGGACGATCACGCTCCGCGGCGATTTCGACCCGAAGACCGTTCGCTTTTCGGAAGACCTCGCCCTCGCCGGTGTGGACCTCGCCGCGCTCAACCCGCTGCTCGCGATCGGGCGCACCGGCCCGGCGCCCGTCCGACTGACCGGCGTCGCCGACGGCGCCCTTAAGCTGACCGCGCAGGGTCCCGACAACACCGGCGCCGAGGGACTGATCACCGTCGCCGACGCCGCCGCCAGCGGCCCGGCGTTCGCGGGCGACACGGCCCGCTCGAAGTCCGTCCGCATTCCGATCAAAATCGCGCGGGGCGCCGGCGGGCAACTCGACGTCCCGTGGGTGCGCGTCGAGACCGACTACGGCACCGTCGGCATCGTCGCCAGCGTGCCGGAGGAATCGCTCCGGCGGTTGGCGAAGGGCGAGGCGCCCGGCGGCGCCGGTACGATCACGATCAACGTCGACTTCCCGAAGGCCGCCGATCTGGTCAACTCGATGCCGAATCTGTTCCGGCTCGAAAAGGGCGTGACGGTCACGTCCGCCAACCTCACCGCGCATTCCGACGTCGCGCTGACGAAGGATCGCGTGGACGTGAAGAATCGCGTCGGCCTGACGGTCACGGGCACGCGCAGGGAGATCGACCCCGCGACGAAGCAGGAGACGACCCGCCAGATCGCGCTGGCGCCGATCGAGCAGACGGTGAACGCGACATTCGTCCCGGCCGGCGACGAGATCCGCGACGTCGCGTACGCGTTCAAGAGCGACTTCGCGAACGTCACGGGCACGACCGGCAAGGGCGGCTCGCTCGCATCGTTGCAACTCGAAGGGGGCGGCGACCTGACCAAGCTTCGCGCACAACTCGCTCAGTTCTTCGCAATGGGGGACGCGCCGCTCGCCGGGACGTTTACGGTCAAGGCGGGTACCAGGGGCGACCCGTCGGCGCCCGACGCCGCCGTCGATCTGAACGCCGAGGTCACGGTCAAGGACGCCGCGATCGGGTCGATCCGCCGGCCGTGGCTCCAACTAGCGCTCACGGGCAAACTGAACATGAAGGGGCACAGCCCGCAGTCGCTGACCGGTGCGGAGGTCACGTTGAAGGGCACGAGCGCGGCACAGCCGACCGCCCACCTGGTCGCCAAGGGCGACGTCGGGCTCAAGCCGTTCTCGGCCAATATGGACATCGTGGCGGACGTCCGGCAACTGCGGGAGATGATGAGCGGCCCGCCGGCGGTTGCGGCGACGCCGGCGGTCGGTGCGCCGGCGAATCCGGTCTCGGACCTGATCAGCGCCGTGCTCAGCGGCAACGTAAAGGTCGCGCGCGAGGGCGCGTCAACAATGCGCGTCGACGGGACGCTCGGGCTCAAGCTCGTCGTCCGCACCGCCAAGGACCCGTTCACGGACACGATTACGTTCGCGTTCGGCGCGGCGGTGCCGGACGATTCGTCCCAGCCGCTCTCCGGTAAGATCGACATCGGCAGCGCGACCGGCGCGATCCGGTTCGTGCTGGCGGACGCGAAGATCGCCGACTGGGGTAACCAGCGCCGGATCATCGACAAAGTCCAAGCCGACGTGGAGGTCGATTGGCCCAAGGCGTGGGCGCTGGTCCGCCCGCTGCTCGATGCTGAGACGCTGGAGGATCTGAAAGACCTTCAGATTGTCGGGACGATGCGCCGGCGGTTCGAGCTGTCCGGCAGCTTCCCCGCGACCGGCCCGGACAAGGCCGGGAATATCGTCGCGCTCCCGCTCCAGAACTCACTGCGCTTCCTGACGGCCAAGGGCGGCGTGACGATCCCGCGGCTCCAGGCGATGGGGCTGGACCTGCAGAACATCGACCTCCCGATTTTCATGAACGACGGCGTCGTCCATTTGGCCGGGCACACGGGCGGCAAGCAGCTCCACCCGCCCGGGCCGATCGCCTGCAACGGCGGGGAGATCAACCTCGGCGGCGACATCCGGTGCGACTTGAATCGCCTCGACCCGAAGGAGCCGGGCAAGATCGTCCCGATGCTGACGATCGGCAAGCAGAACTGGTCACTGTTCAAGGGTGTCCGCGTGACGCCGGCGTTCGCGCGCACGGCGATGGGCAAGTACCTCAACACCGCGTTCGCCGACGCCGAGAAGGCCAACGGCGTACTGAACGTGACGGTCGTGTACTGCGAGAACGTTCCGCTCGGGTCGATGCTCACGTCGCCCGACAACCCGGGCAGGGCGAAGCTCGAGATGGCGATGAGCGCGGTCGAGATCAAGAGCGGCGGGCTGGACTGGATCGCGACGGCGATGACCTTCCTCGCCAGCCGGGTGGGTGGCGGGAGCGGCACGGGCGAGGCCGCCGGCGCACTTCAGAGCGTCGAGGGCGAGATCGAGAAGTCGTCGGTCACGATCGAGCGCGGGCGCATCGTGCACGATTTGAACCTCAAGACGAACCGCTTCGGCGAGTGGCAGTTCGACGGCGACCTGACCCTGGCCACGCGCGATTACAAGTACCTCAAGGTGCGCGTCCCGAGCACGCTGCTCCCGGTGCCCGAGCAGGTCCGCCGGTTCATGGGGCCGACGGTCACGCTGACGATGTCGGGCCCGATCAACAAGCCGCAACTGTCGCCCAAGTTCGTCGAGGAATTCGTCGCCGACACCGTCAAGGGCGGCCTGATCCCGGGCGTCCTGGACTCGCTGACCGGCGGCGGGAAGAAGCCCAAGGACGCCCCGCGCGGCGCGCCCGCCGACCCGCTGCGCGACATCGCCGGGCAACTGCTCAATCCGGGCGGCAAGGATGCACCGCCCCCGCCGCCCGACCGGCGTGACGCCGTGCCCGCCGACCGGCGCCCGCCCGCGGCCCCCGGTGGCGCCGCGGATCCGAAGCAAACGCCTCCGGACGCCGCGCCGTCCGGCCGCTCGCCCAAGCGGCGGGCGATGGAGGAGCAGGAGCGGCAGCGGGAGTTGGAGAAGCAGAAAGCCGAAGAACGTAAGTAATCCCTTTTAGCCGCTCCGCTTGCGGAGCCCGTCCCGCAGTGCCGCCCGGGCGAAACTGTGAAATTACAAAACGAACCCAACTCGTGTGACGCGGACAAAATGTCTGCCCCACTGATCACCGGCATCAGGGAAACATGAAAGCCTGGCTCCTCGACAAGATCGGATCGCTCGCCGACCTCCGCCTTGCGGACGATCACCCCGATCCCGAACCGCGCGACGGCGAGGTCGTTCTCGAAGTCGCGCTGGCGGGCCTGAACCCCGCCGACCGCTACCTGGCCGAGGGGCAGTACCCGGCCAAGCCTTCGTTCCCGCACATCCTCGGTCGAGACGCGATTGGCACGGTCGTCGCCGTCGGGCCAGGGGTGAGCGACGTGAACGTCGGCGACCGGCGCATCGTTTTGCGTACGGACGTCGGCGTCAACCAGCCGGGTACGCTCGCGCAGCGCGTGGCGGTCGACGCCGGGTCTCTCGCGCCCGTACCCGACGGGTGGAGCGACGAACAGGCCGGCGGGGCGGCGCTGGTTTACCTCACGGCGTGGCAGGCGCTGCGGATGTGGGAGGACGTCACCCCCACGCGGGAGGCGGAGCCTAAAGGCGACGCCCCGGATCGGTCGGGGGATCGCCCCGTCCTCCTCATCACCGGCGCGTCCGGCGGCGTCGGTACCGCGTGTGTCCACCTGGGCGGGGGGCTGGGGTTCGAAGTGGTCGGGCTGTCGCGCAGCCGGGAGAAAGGCGAGCGCTTGAAGGCCGAGGGGGCCGATCACGTGTTCGACCCGACCGACGGCGGATGGGTCAAGCAACTCAAGACAACCCTCGGCAAGCGCCGCGTGCGCCTGGCGGTCGACAACGTCGGCGGGGCGGCGTTCAACCAACTGCTCGACACGCTCGGCGATCAGGGGCGGGTGAGCTGCGTCGGGCGATTGGCCGGGCCGGTGCCGGAGTTCAACACCGCGGCGCTGCTGTTCAGGCGGTTACGGATCGGCGGGGTCGTCGTCAGCGGCTACACGCGCGAGGAAGCGCGAGCGGCGTGGGCACAGATCGTAGAGGTGATGAACCGCGCGGGGCGCAAGCCGATCGTCGATTCGGTGTGGAAGTTTGAGGAATTGCAGCGGGCGTTCGAGTGGTTGAAGGCGGGGCCGATGGGGAAGGTGATGGTGCGTGCCCCCACTCCCGGACGCCCGTCTCCCTCTCCCGGACGCGCCTGAAGGCGTGATTCGGGGAAGCGCGCGGCCGCGTCTGGGAGAGGGCCGGGGTGAGGG
>DASPKW010000325.1:0-4944 GCA_035627895.1 Tepidisphaeraceae bacterium
CCCACCACAGCGCGGCCCCCGTGAGGAGCAGCACCATGCCCGACGCGGCATACGCCCACGGCGGCGCGGGCGCCGTCAGCGCAAGCGCGCGCTGCCCGCCCACGCTCCTTAGGAAAAGACGCCCGACCCGACCACCCCGAGCGCCCGCCCTTGTCCCACCCGGCCCACCGCAAATCAAGCAAATTCGACGAACCCCGCCGCCCGCCCGCGGCCCTCACCCGCCCGGCACCACCCGCCGGAACCGCTCCCCCGCCAGCGCCGACGTCACCAGTTCGCGCACGTCCGCCGGCAACCGCCCGATTTGCCACGCCCGCTCGGCCGCCACGTCCCCGCCCGCCGCGGCGACCGCCTTCAGCCCGTACACGACCGCCCCCAGACTGTGCTCGGCGAAGTGCGCCGTCGCCACCGCGTGCCCCGCCGCCCGCGCCACCGCCACGGCCACCGGGTCGACCGACTCCCGCGCCGCCGCGTGCGCCGCCACCGCCGCCCGTTGCGCCACCCCCACGCGAATCTCCCCCCGCGCCCACGTTCGCGCCGTCTCGACCGCCGCCCGCGGCCGACCGTCGCCCGCCACCCGCGCCTCAAACAGCGGCAGCACGTGCTCGGCGCAATCCGCCGCCCACGCCGACAGCGCGTAGTGCAGCCGCCGCGCCAGCGGCCCCCCACGGTGCTCGGCCACGAACCGGCGATCGCGCATCCACGTCCTCCCCGTCACCCGTCGTCGCAGCATAGCCCGCCCCCTCCGTCCCGACACCCCCCTCCGCCCGGCGGGGGCGCGCACGCCCGCGCCGACTCCCTCTCCCCGCCGCGCCAAACGCGCCGTTCGTGCTATAGCGCATTCGCGGCGGGCAGAGGGCGGGGGTGAGGGGCGAACTCCGAAGACGCGACCGGGTGCCATGCTCAGACCCGCCGCCGACACGCACGGCGCTCACAGGGGCATTTTCGGCGGGGATGAGCCTGCCGGCGCTCGACAGCCCCGCGACGCCGCCCACGCCGACTCCCGTGGAGTCGGATGCGCACCGCAGGTGCGAGCCCGTGCGGCGCCAGAAATGCGAAAACCACCCGCCTCGCGCCTGCCGTCCCGCAACAAGTCGCTGGGCTCTCTCATCCGACCCCCACCGCCCGCTCGGGATGCACCAGCCACAGTTCCTCGACCACGCGAACCTCACAATTCCGCCAGTCTAATGCCGCTTGGCCGCCAGCGGCACCCCCGCCGACGTCAGCACCTCGTCGAACACCGCCTCCGGCGCCTCACTCACCAGGAAGAACGCGATCTTCTGGTCGGCCAGCCAAACCTGCACCTTCCGACACTCGAAACAGTTCACGAAGTCGGTCGTCACGCCCCCGCGCGTCACGCGGATCCCGTGCCGCGGCGTGAAACACGCCATCTGCGACCCGTCGCTCGCCCGCACACCCGCCTGCAGCGCCGCGTTCAACCGCCCGCGCACGCCCGCGTCGTCCACCACCGTTCGCCCGAGAATCTCGTGGTTGTAAAAGTCCGGCCGCGACAGGTACGACTCGAGCGACAACAACTCGTACCGCTCGGCCCCGTCCCGCGCCGCCCACGCCACCCCGGGCATCCCCCGCGACCGCAGGTACGCGAACACGCCGCCGGCCACGAGGACAACGATCCCGAGGACGACCCAACGTGCCCTCAATCCGCGCCCGCCTCGCCGCACCATGATGTCCCGCTCCCGCACGCGCCGTGTCGAGCACTCCGAGCCGCCGCCCGACCGGCACCCGGGCCTTACCCCGCACAGCGTACCGCACCGCCCCGCGCGCCCACAACAATCCCGACGACTGCCGTCTCGCCTGGCGACCCCTCGCGCCAAGCCCACCCCTCGCCCACCGGAACGACCCCGACGCATGCCCCCCAAGGCCCGCCGAACCCACGACCCGTGCCCCGCGTGCGTCGGGGGCGGCCGCACGCTCCCGCGCGCGACAGTCCTATCTCATAAATCCAAATCCGACAGCGCGCCGCACACCGCCGACTACACCCCGCAGATCGCCTTCAGATGCTGGGCATTCTCCACCCCGACCTGCGCCCCCAGCACACCTAATGCCCGTGATGCCGCGCGCCCCTTCATCCCTCACTCCCCCGCCGCTTCCGGATCGCCGCGCGGGGCACGGTGATGCGCCGGCCCGACGCCAGCGCGACGACGTACACGCGCCCGACCGCCGGGTTCGCGTAGACCGCCACCAGCTCCCCCTGCTGCCCCGCCTCGACCGGCGCGTTCTCGTTGACCCACCGGCGCGTGACCACCCGGTCCCCGACCGCGAGCTCGGCGAAACAGTGCGGGCACGGCTCGGGCGCCAGCTCCCCGAACGGGACGGCCGGGTGCCGCTCCGCGTACCACGCGGCGGGGTCCGACACGTTCATGTGCGTCGTCGCGCCGCAGATCGGGCACATCGCATAAGGCATCGCGGCCGCGAAGCATACCCGATCGCCGCGCGGTCCCCGACCTCAACCGCGCACGTCACGCCGCCATCGCGCTCAGGTTCAGGTGCGCCGCGTCAACGGCCAGCGCCGGCGACTGGACCGCCGCCACCACCGGGTCCGGCGCGGACGGCCCTCGTGCGGCGGCCTCGGCGGCGGCGGCCTCCGCGAGCAGCTTCGCCAGGGCCGCCCGGCTGTCCGCCCGGGTCCCACGCTCGCCGCGGTGCCGGCCCTTGCCGTTCGCCCGGCACCGCCGCTGCCGCTCGGCCGCCGTCATCGGCGGGAACTTGGTGACGATGATCGACTTGGGAACCATGCCCCTCTCATCGGCACGCCGCCGCACGAATCTTACGTCCGCCCCACCCGCGCGACCGCCCGCGCCCCCTCGGTCCGCCCGGCCACCCGCCTGGCGCGATAAAATCGCCCACCCGGCGCTGCCCGCCCGCCCCCTCCCGCCGCCCACCCGCCCGACGCCCCGCCCCCCGCGCGGCGACCATCGCGACGCGCCCCATCTCGTCCGCGACGCGCCCGTCTGTTTTCGTGACGCGCAGTCGATCTTTCGTGACGCGCAAGCGGTGTTTCGTGACGCGCACGCGACCCTTCGTGACGCGCAATCGATGTTTCGTGACACGCAGCAGACCTTTCGTGACGCGCACGCGATGCTTCGTGACGCGCAATCGACCTTTCGTGACGCGCAATCGACCTTTCGTGACGCGCACGCGGCGCTTCGTGACGCGCATTCTTCGGTTCGCGTCACCCCCCGCACCTCCGAGAGGAAGGGCGGAACCCTCCGGCCTTCAAGTTTCCCCTATCGCCCTTCCAAGGGGGGCGGGCTCCCTATTCCGCCCCGCCCTACTTCCTCTCCCTCCCCCCGCCGTCAGGAACGTGCGTTTGGCGTACCGACCGCCGCGAGCCGCCCCGCCAGTTCCTCCTCGGATATCGGCTCGTCGTCCTCCTCGTCGTCGCCGCAGAACCACGCGTCGCCCAGCCGCTTCAAGAGCGTGCAGGCCTCGTCGTAGTTCACGCCCGATTGCCCGACCGTGAAGTCCCGCTGCCGGACCCACGTCGGGATGAAGGTGCCACAGTACCAGAACAGTTGCGAGAGCCCGCGCGGCAGGTCGACCGCCCCCCGCTGCGCATCGGCCGCGGCACGCAGCAGCCCGCACAGTTCCGCGAACCTGGTCGAGTCCCACCGCAACTCGAACCGGAGCCGGCCGACGAAGCTGTCGGGCGCCGCGTCTAGTTCGCGTTTGAGGATTTCCGAATCGTCGCGGACTAAGGCCATATATGAATGGTAGACGGGCGATCGCCGCTGGCGCCAATTCGCAGCCCGGTCAGGACGACGCCATGCTCAATCCGCGCCCGCCCCGCCGTTCCACCACTCGTCCCGCACGTCCCGCGTCGTGCCGTCCGGCCACACGAACCGCAGCCCCAGCGCCTCCCGACAATGTTCGAGGTCGATCTGCACCTTGCTCAGGCCCAGGTGCAGCGCCTGCACTGGCCCCACGCCGTGGCACGCGAACGGCCGGTCGTCGATGCCTTCGAGTTGCACCCGGCAGACGTGCGTGTCGTCCCGCGGGTCGTCCGATCGCGCGTCCCTCGTCGGCCGGCCGACGCGCACGACGACCGTAACCCGAGCGCCGTCCGGACGGACGGCCGGAAACGCCTCGGTAATGAAGTCCGGTCCGCTCATGACACGTCTCCGCTCATTGCGGCCCCGCCCCGGCCCCGCCGTCCTCCGCGAACACCCCGTGCCGCGACAGCACGTCGACCACCCCACGC
Organism: Tepidisphaeraceae bacterium; assembly: GCA_035627895.1. Classification (GTDB taxonomy): domain Bacteria; phylum Planctomycetota; class Phycisphaerae; order Tepidisphaerales; family Tepidisphaeraceae; genus DASPKW01. Next base: position 4,220 of record DASPKW010000325.1, read on the forward strand.
CCCCGCCGGCCCGCCCCGATCGAAAACCGCCGCGGCGTTCCCATCGTGATCCAGAAGTGCAACGGCCGCCGGCCGCCCTCGCACACGTAGTACCGGGCCGACGCGTCCTCGCGCTCGAAGAAGACCGCGTAGCCGTGCGAACGAAGCACCGCGGGAATCTCCGCCGCCGCCTCGTCGTCCCGAATCGGGATCGCGTACAGCCCCATGGCGACAAGTGTTCACCGGCGCCCGTGGCCGGTCAACCCCCGACCGGCCGCACCGCCTCCCCCCCCACCCGCAACGGCTTGAGCCCCCCGCGCCCCGGCCGCCACCCGTTCGCCAGCGCGTGCCGAATCACCGCGGCGACGACGCCCGGCGACGCCGCCCGCCGCTGCCCGGCGTTCCGCCCGTCCGCCCCGCGGACATCGTGATACTCGAACACCGCCTCGACCCGCTGCCCCGCCCGATCCGCCCGTTCGACGACGAGCCACATGTACCCATCGTCCGGCGACACCGCCCACCGGTACGCGACGCCGTCGACGCTGATCGTCCGCGAGGATCGCTTGGCGAGGGACATGGGTGATCCGTTCAAGGGCAGTCGCGGGCGCGGGCAGGCCGCCGCCCAGCGACGTTCACAGGCCGAGCGACGCGCGCAATTCCGCCGACGGGTAGTCACCGATGAAGTAGTGCCGCGTGCCGTCCGGGGCGTCGATCGCGTTGACCACGTGGCGGCGTTGCAGGCGTTC
>DASPKW010000326.1:0-15996 GCA_035627895.1 Tepidisphaeraceae bacterium
CTACACCGGCGCGTGGGACCCCGAGCCCGCCGCGTTCGCGCGGTTCGCCAGGCACCTGCGGTGGGAGACGGGCGTCGCGCTCGACGTGCAGCCGGTAGACGCGGGCAAACTCGCGCCGCCGGGCGCGCCCGGGACGATCGCCCACCTGTCTGGGACCGCCGCGTGGACCCCGGCCGACGCCGAGTTGACCGCACTGCGCGATTTCGTCTCGGCCGGCGGCACGCTGATCGTCGAGGCCGTCGGGCCGGCGAACGCGCCGTTCGCCGACTCGCTTCAGGCGACGATCCTCCCCCGCGCGTTCCCCGGTGCGAAGTTCGACGCGCTCCCGCCCGGCCACCCCGCCCTCGGCGGCACGCTCGCGGGCATGGAAAACCTCTGGCCGACGCGCCTCCGTCCCTATGCCGCCGTGCGCCTCGGGCCCGACGCGGCAAAGAACCCCCCGCCGATCCGCGTCGCCACCGTCGGCAAGGGCCGCGTCGTCTACCTCCCGCTCGACACGACCTCCGGCCTGCTCGGCACCAGCACCTGGTCCATCTTCGGCTACGAGAGCACGACCGCGCAGGCGATGATGAAGAACCTGGTCATCTGGTACTTGCAACCCGCGGAGAAGTAAGAACGGCGCACTGACCTCTTGTAGCCGCCCCGCTTGCGGGGCGCGTCTAACGGCGCCCCTTGTCGGATCGTACGTGAACCCGAGCGAGCGAGCGAGCGCTCCTGGACGCGCCCCGCAAGCGGGGCGGCTACAAGAGGAATCGAGCACCTCCTCCCCCCTCACGTCGTCGGCGCATCCGGCTGCGGCGGCACCTTCGCCCGGTACTGCTTCTGGATCTCCACCAGCCGCTCGACCACCACCTCCGGCAGCAATCCTTCGAGTTGTCGGACGTTGCCCCCCAGCGACACGATCTGCCGGATCAGTGAGCTGCTCGTCAGCGCGAACTGGTCGCCGGTCATGATGAAGACGGTCTCGACCCCGCCGACCGCCCGGTTCGCCTGGGCCAGCTGGAACTCGTACCGCAGGTCCGACGCGTCGCGGATGCCCCGGATGATCGCCGTCGCGTGAACTTTCCGGACGAAGTCGACCGTCAGTCCGGTATAGCTCTCGACGGTGACGTTGGGGATGCCGCCGAGCACCTGGCGCATGATCGACAGGCGTTCCTCGAGCGCGAACATCTCCTTCTTATCGGGGTTGATCCCGACCGCCACGACCAGGTCGTCGAACAACAGCACCGCCCGCCGGATCACGTCCACGTGCCCGTTGGTGATCGGGTCGAACTGCCCGGGAAACACGGCGCGCTTGCGTTGGCGGTGCGGCATGGGTGGGGTGATTGTCAGTCGCCAATTGTCAGTTGTCCATGGTGATGCTCGCGCCGTGCAAGCGCCCCCCGCAAGGGGGGCGCGGTGTGCCCACTTCAGTGGGCATGCCAGGACGTCTGAACTCCGACGTTGAATGTTCGACGTTCGACGGGTTTACACCCGATCGCACTGAAGTCCCCCCCGCTCTAATCCGATGATCCGATCGGGCGCGTTATCGGAATCGCTGTTATGGACCACGCTTCCACCCTCCAACCCGTCTCCCCCCGCAAACAGGACTGGCCCGGCGCCTGCGCCGCCCTCCTGCTCGTCGGCCTGACCGTCCTGGCCATGGGCCGGTCCGTCGGCAACGACTTCACGTGGTGGGACGACGCCAAGACGATCCACCACAACCCCGCACTGGTGTCGCCGGACGCCGCCCTGCGCGGGTCGTACGCCGACGTGTGGACCAAGCCCGAGTTCGGCCTCTACGCGCCGCTCACCTCCTCCTATTGGCGCGCCCTCGCCCGCCTCGCCGAGCGCCCGGTCGCCGACGCCCAGGGCATCCACCACGACGCCCGCGTCTTCCACGCCGGCAGCCTCGCGCTGCACACGGCGGCCGTGCTCGTCGTGTTCGCAATCCTCCGCCTGCTGACGACCCGCGTGTGGGCCGCCGCCGCCGGCGCCGCCGTGTTCGCCGCCCACCCCCTCCAGGTCGAGGCCGTCGCGTGGGCGTCGGGCGCGAAGGACGTGCTCGCCGGATTGCTCGGGGCCTGCGCCCTTTACCTCTACCTGCTCGCCGCCCGCGGCGCAGGCACGCGCGCCAAGGTTCACTACTTCGCCGCCGTCGGCGTCCTCGTGCTGGCCATGCTCGCCAAGCCGTCGGCCATGGTCGTCCCCGCGATCGCGCTCGCCCTGGACCGCTGGGTGCTCGGGCGCGACTGGCGCACCGCGCTCCGCGCGACCGCCGGCCTCGCGCTCGCCGTGCTGCCGCTGATGGTCGTCGCCCGCCTCGCCCAGACCGCCACCGGCGTGGCCGACGTCGCCGTGTGGCAGCGCCCGCTCATCGCCGGCGACGCCCTCGCGTTTTACCTCTGGAAACTCATCTGGCCCGTCGACCTCGCCCCCGACTACGGCCGCCGGCCCGCCGTCGTCCTGCAGATGTGGAACGGCGTCTGGCCGTACGTCGCCTGGCTGCTGCCCGCGACCGTCGCCCTGATCGCCTGGCGCATGCGCCGAGCCCCCGCTTCGGCCGACCAAAACGCCCGCCCGGCGATCGCGTGGGCCGCCGTCGTCGTCTTCGTCCTGGGCGCTGCCCCGGTGCTCGGCCTCGTGCCGTTCATGTTCCAGTACATGTCGACCGTCGCCGATCACTACCTGTACGTGTCGATGATCGGCCCGGCGATCGCCGTCGCCGCCGCCGCCGCGTGGGCCGCCGACAAGTCGAGAGCCGCCCGTCCCGCCGCTGCCAAGGCCTCCTCCGCCGTGCGCGAGGGCCCGTGGGCCGTCCGCGGCGCGTTCGGCCTCCTGATCGCCGCGTGGGCGACCCTCAGCGCCGACCAGTGCGCCGTCTGGCGCGACGACGTGGCCCTCTGGCGGCACACGATGGCCGTCTCCCCGGACAGCTTCGTCGCCCCCAACAACCTCGCCGCCAACCTCGGCCGCGAGGGCTCGCGCCTCGAGTGGGCCGCCGTCGACGCCGCCGCCCGCGGGGATGCCGCCGAGGCCGACCGCCTCCGCGCCCGCCGCCGCGACTTGACCGACCGGGCCACCGCCCTCCTCGAACAGTCGATCGCGATCCACGCCACCTACCTGCCCGCCCGCCAGAACGCCGCCGCCAACTACGCCCGCCTCGGCCAATGGGACCGCGCCGCCGCCCACCTCGAAGGCCTCCTCGCCGCCAACCAGCGCGCCCCCGCCTACATGCGCGAGAACTTCACGACCTTCCACAACGCCGCCGGCCACCTCTGGGCCCGCGCCGGCCGGTACGACAAGGCCGCCGCCCACTTCGAGGAATTCCTCGCGCGAGTCCCCGGGGATGCCGCGACGCAAAGCGCGCTGTCGGAAGCCCGGTCGCGGATCGCCGAAGCGCGTATCGAATGAAGCGGGTTGTGGTGCACGCGTCCCGCGTGCGCCCCTGGGCGAGGATCTCGCTCGATTTTCCTTGTACCGATCGGGGAAGAAAGGAGCGTCGAAAAACCGCGATGTGCGAAGCCGCGAGAGGCATGTGCGGCCGCGCGCTCCTTCAATTCCGAACGGTATCGGCTCACCGCAGCGCCCGGATCGCGTCCTCGCGCGTCCGGTGCACCGTGAACAGCCGCTCGAGCGAGCACGCCCGGAAGATCCCCTGCAGCCGCGCCGACAAGTTGCACAGCGCGATCTGCCCCTTGTTCGTCCGCACCTGGTGGCGAATGTTCACCAGCAGCCCCAGCCCCGAGCTCGGCATGTAATTCACCCGCAGCAGGTCGATCACCCACCGCTTCCCCGCCGCCGGCGTGATCAGCCCCGCCACCTGGTCGTTCAGCCGGTCGAACTCCGACGAGTCGAGGTCGTCCGGGATGTGCAGCTCGACGACCTGCACCGTCTCGACCGTCGTGACTTTGAGAAGTTCGCTGGTCATCGAAACGTTCCCCGATCCCGCCGCCGCGCCGATCCGCCTCGCTCACGCCTCGATTGTCATTAAAACATAAGAACGGCGGAGGGGCAAAAGGGCGAGTTTGCTTTTGCGGTTTTCCCCATCCCCCTTGCATTATCGGAGCACCCGAGCCGTCGCGCGCACACCGACGCGCCCGCCCTCGACCGCCCGCCCTCGACCGCCCGCCCGGCGGTCGCTTGGCGTCGTCGCGGAAGTCCGTTACCGAAATGGAAAGAGGCGCCCGACTCGCATCGGGCGCCTCTCGCTTTGTCACCACGATCACACCGCTCAGTGCTTGTGCTCCGCCCCGTGCCCCCCCGCCGCCCCTTCGACCACCTCGTTCTTCGGGTTGTCGTACGGCTTGCGCGTCATCGGGTCCTTCGGCACCACCGGGTTGGCGTCGTACGCGTCCAGGTCCGCCACGACCTGCATCACCCCGTACATCCGCACCCAGTGGGCCGGGTACGTGCACAAAAACGGGTAGTTCCCCGGCTTGTCCGGCGCGTTGAACGACAGCGTCGTCGTCTCCCCGTTGTTGATCATGTGCGTCGCGTGCAGCACCTTCGGATCGTCCGGGACGTGCGCTTTCACCTTCGGGTCGTCCGGGGCCGCCATCGACCCGCCCTTGGTCCCGATCTCCGCCAGCCCGCCGGGCGCGGTGATCACCAGGTTGTGGGGCATGTTGTCGTCGTTCTGCAACACGATCTGCACGGGCTTGCCCGCCTGCACGGTGAAGTACCGCAAATCGTACTGCATCTGCTCGACCAGCGTCCGCATCAGCACGACCCGCACCGCCAGCTCGCGCAGCCGCTTGCGGACCGCCGGCCCCGCCGGCTGGCCCATCGCGCCCGCCAAATCGTTCCCGAGCTGCACGGCCTGCACGACCTCGGGCGTCGTCCGCTGCTCGGTCGGCGTCGACTCGACCAGCTTCACCACCGCCTGCGCCAGCGGCTCCACGCCGTCCTTGGGCCACTTCGACGCCGGGATCCGCCCGATCGCCCGCACCGCCGCCGCCCGCTTCTCGCCCGTCGCCCCCGACACCGCCTTGGCGAGCACCCCGAACGCGTCCGCCTCGCGCCCGGACACGTACCCCAGCGCCTCCAGTGCCGCCGCCTCGACCGACTCGTCGCCGCACGCCGTCTGCGCGACCACGTCGTCGTACGTTCCCTTCCGCAGCGCCGCCGACGGCACCAGCGAGACCGCCGCCAGCATCGGCTTGATCCCGTCGGCCCCGCGCCCGGTCGCCAGCCGCCAGGCCTTGGCGTGCCCGTGGTCGCCGACGATCAGCGCCGCCCACGCCGCCTGCTTGACGGCCGGGTTGTCCGATTCGGTCGCCATCGCCCGCAGTTCGTCCCCCTTTGCCGCCAGCGCCGCCGGCTTCTGCGCCAGCAGCAAACTCGCCAGCTCGCGCGGCGTCGCCTTGTCCTCCGCGTCCACCTTCCCGATCCCCGCCAGCAACACCGCCACCGGCTCGGACCTGTCGATCGCCACCAGCGCCTCGACCGCCTCCTCGCGCAGCTTCTTGTCCATCCCCTTGCGCACCAGAATCGCCTGGTAAACCGGCTTGTACTTGGCGTGGTCCGCCTTCCGCTCGGCCGCCGCCAGCTGCGCGTTCGTCAGCCGCTTGAGCTGGTACGCGACCACCGCCGGGCTCTTGTCGAGCATGATCCTGGGCGGCCCGGCCGGCGCCTCCTCGTCCGCCGCACGAACCGGCGCCGCCGCACTCACCCCGAGCCCCAGCGCGACCGCCGCGCACAACACACGATAACGGTTCATCTTCTTCATCACGTCACTCCTACGTCAGTCGCAGCTCCCGCGATCGCGCTCCCCGCCGGGCGGGGCCGCTTCAGCGGCTCTGTCTTCTGGCCCTACGTCACCAAAGTCACGGAGACACCGAGCCACAGAGTCCTCCTCCGTGCCTCCGTGCCTCCGTGGTGAACTCTTCAATTCTCTTCAGAAGCCACTCACTTCGCGTGCTTCTCCAGCGTCTTCATCGCCTCGTCGAGCGTGTACTTCACCCACTTGTCCTCGGGCTTGTTCGCCGACTCCAAGGCCACCTCGATCGCCGCGGCGTCCGTGAAGTAGCTGCACGCCCGCACGGCCTCGAGCCGCACGCGGGGGTGGTCGTCCACCGCCAGCTTCTTCAACAGGTCCAGCGGCTTGGCGACGCGGTCGCGCCAGTAGCACAGGACGCGCGTCCCGGCCGCCCGGGCGTTCGGGTCCTTCGCCGCCAGCACCCGCTTCAGCAGGTCCTCGTTCACCACGTTGTGCCACTGGTGGACCCACAGCGCCTCGCACAGCTGGTGGTCGTAGTTCTTGTCCGACTTATCGAGCCCGGCCGCCCACTTCTGCGCCGCCGCCACGACCTCCTTCGAGTCCCGCGCCGACAGCTCGATCTTCGTCCGGTACCGCACCCGGTCCTCCGGGCTCTTCAGGTTCTCCATCAGCGCCTCGACCGGCGCCCCGGCGATCGCCGGCGGCTTGCTGAGCGGGCGGCCCTCGGCCGTGATCCGGTAGACCCGCCCGTGGCTGTGGTCGCGGCTCGGGTCGCGCAGGTGGTGCTGCAAATGCCCGATGATCGGGTTGTGCCAGTCCAGGAAGTACAGCGCCCCGTCCGGCCCGACCTCGATGTCCGACGGGCGGAAGTTCGGGTCCGTCGAGCTGAGCCACGGCTTGTCCTTGCCGTCGGCGCCCTTCCACGTGATCTCCGTCCCGGTGATCCCGCCGCCGTCCGGCTTGAGCTCGTACCGCAGGATGCCCTGGATGCCGATCACGTTCGGTACCATGTAGTTCTGCTGGTAGTCGTCCGGGAAGTGCGCCGACGACAGGATCTCCGCCGCCGGGCACGGGCGCGTCCGCTTGTTGTAGATCTTGGGCGCCTTGCTACTCTTGGCCGGGAAGTACTTCCGCGTCGTCGCGCTCGGCCCGTAGTACGGCTCGGCCCCGGTCCCGTCCGTAATGATGTCCGTCCCCCACCGGTCGAACACGTGCCCGTGCGGGTTGGCGAACCCGTACGCCATGTACACCTCGCTCTTGAACGTCCGCGGCTCGAACCGGAACACCGCCCCGCTGATCGACCGCTCCGGCGGGCCCCAGGGCGACTCGACCGCGCTGTGGTGGAACGTCCCCTCCTGGAAGTACAGCGCCCCGCCCGGGTCGAACGAGAAGCTGTTCGCCGCGTGGTGCGAGTCGGCCGAATCGATCCCCGACAACACCCGCTCCCGCACGTCCGCCTTGCCGTCCCCGTCCGTGTCCTTCATGAACCACACGTCCGGGGCCTGCGCGATCAGAATCCCGCCGTTGTAAAACTCGAACCCCGTCGGGCTCGAGAGGTTGTCGGCAAAGGTATCGACCTTGTCCGCCCGCCCGTCCCCGTCCGTGTCCGTGAAAATCAGCACCTTATCGTTTAACGGCTTTTTCGGCTCCCAGTGCGGGTACGTCGGCCAGACGGCGACCCACAGCCGGCCCTTCGTGTCCCACGCCATCTGCACCGGGCTGACCAGGTCCTTGAACTGCTCCTCCGAGGCGAACAAATTGACCTTGAACCCGGGCGCGACGGAGATCTGCTTCAGCGCCTCTTCGCCGCCGATGAACTCGTGCTTGCCGTTCGGGCCCTTGCCCGGCTTGTTCGTCCCGACTGGGATCGCCGGCGGGGTGTTCGAATCGTCAACGGTGTACTCCTTGCCCCTGGCCGTCGCCCACGCCTTCTGGTCGCGGTTGGCCGTCATCACGTCGAGCATCTGCAACTCGCGCTGCATGACGTCGAAGTTGTAGATCACCTTCCCGGTCGCCGCCTCCTTGTACTTCTCGCGCGACCGCCCGCCGTACACGTTGAACCCGTCCAGCACGCGGTACCGCTGCCACCAGTGCCACTCCTTGTCCTGCACCGCCGCCCGCAGCTTCGTCAACTGCTGCGAGTCCATCTTGATCCCGGCGTCGGGGAACAGCGCCTTGCAGATGATCGCCGCGATCACCTTGCTCCCCTCTTCGGTCGGGTGGATGCCGTTGACGGTCAGCGGCTTGTCGCCCTTGTAATCGCGCGTCGGCCCGAACAGGTCGACGAACGCCACGTTGTTCGCCAGCGCGACCTCCCGCATGGCCTTCGCGTACTGCTCGATGTTCTTGTTGTTCGCCTTGCCGTCGATGATGTTCGGGTCCTTCAGGTTCTCCTGCGCGATCGGCGAGAAGAGGACGATCCGCGGGGCGCTCTTCCCGTCGAACTTCTCGGCCAGCAACGACTTGAGCATGCCGTCGACGTTCTTCTTGAACGCGTCCAGCCCGGCCGGGCCGGCGAACGATTCGTTGTACCCGTAGAACGCGAAGATCACGTTCGTCTTCAAGCCGCCCAGCCACTGCGCCGGCGAACCGAACCCGTCGGACCGCAGCCGCCGCGGCGGGACCTTGTTCGACTTGATGTCCGCGTCGGCCTCGTCCCCGGTGAACCCGAGGTTGCGGATGACCAGATCGTGCTCGGGGTGGAGCGCGATCAGGGCCGTCTCGAGCCACCCGTGGTGCTGCATCCGGTCGGGCAGACCGTTGCCGATGATCGAGACGTGGTCGCCCCTCTCGAGTTTGAGCGACGAGACGCCGGACGGCGGAAAGTCGGCGGCGTGGGCGTGCGGGGCGACGAGCAGTGCCGCGGCGGCAACCAGCGCGGCGATCGGACGAAAGCGTGCGTGCATAAGCATCGGGCTCCATCGGCCCGCGCTACCGGCCATGTCGCGGCGGCGCGCGGGCGGCGCGAAGGGTCATCCCCGCACGGCGGTCTGAAGTGCGCCGGCCGGTCGTCGGCCGCGCGCGCCCGTGCGGGGCGCGTAAGTGACTCGGTCGCAAAGCGTACCGTGTACCCCCCGGATACGCACGCCCGCGCGGGCCCGTTGAACGCCCGCCCGCCGCGCGTTGGGCGCGGCAGTGGTCCGCGCAACATAGGGCCGTGGGAGCGCGCCGCCGCCGCCGCCGCCGCCGCCCGGGTTTGTTATGGACACATGTCGCAACAACCGGTACGATCCGCCCGCTCAGTGGGAGAAATCACGGGCGACCCTTCAGGAAGCGGAGAGAAAAATGCGGCGAAGCGGGTGGTTTGTCGGGGCGGCGTTGGTCTTGGCATGCGCGCCGGTGGCGCACGCGGATTTCGTCATCAGTCACACGCTGGAGACCGGGAGCGGCTCGCTCACCGGCTACCACATTTACCGGTTTTACGGCCGGAATACGCAGAGCGGGATCAACCCGACCTCGAAGACGCTGACCGCGGTCGACTTCACGATCATCTCGCTCGGGCAGCCGTTCAAGTACGACATCCGCGAACAGAACGGGGACGGGGTGAACGACGTGAACCTTGGCGGGTTCGGCCGCACCGACGCGAACCCGATCGGCACCTGGGTCAAGATCGGCCCGGACGCGGACGTGTTCGCGACGTTCGCCGTCCCGACCCAGACAGCCGGAATGACCAGCCAGCCCGGCTACGACCCGGTCGCCTACTACACCGGGCGGACGAACATCCGGGTGGTGACGATCAACGCAAGGGACCGCCGGCCGGACGCGACGACCGGCATCGGCGCTCGGTTCGCCACCGTGATCGTCCCGCTCGGGAGTGACGTGATCCTGTCGGGCGAGATGGCCGACGAGCTCGGCGTGTCCGGGTCGACGGACGTCGCCGCCACGCTCGACCGCTGGGCCGCGCCGGACTTCGGCGCCCTCCCCGAGGGCGCGGCCCTCGACTCCCCGCCTCCCACCCCCAACACGCCCGGCTTCTTCCAGGTGCCGCAGTACCTCGCGCAGGCGCCCGAACCCGGCAGCCTCGCCCTCCTCGGGATCGGCGCGGTCGTCGGCTGCCGCCGCCGGGCGCGGAACCGCGTCGGGTAAACGGTCTCGCACGGAACCGCGAAGCACAATCAAAAGCCCACGGAGTTCGCTCCGTGGGCTTGTGCGTTGGCGAGGCGGGCCCGGACGTCGCACGCGCTCACTTGAACGTCCGCCGCCGGGCCGTTTCCCGCACGGCGACCAAGCCCGGGTGCTGGAGCTTTTGCTCGGTCGTGATCGCGTAGAACCGTTCGGTCACCGCGTCGGTCGACCCGATCGAGCGCACCCCGTACTGCTTGCCCACCTCCCCCGCGACGACCGACGGCACCGGGAACGCGCCCAGCCCCGCCTGCCCGAAGCTGTACATCATCGCCGAGTCCTCGAACTCCGCCTCGACCCGCGGGGCCACCCGCCGCGCGTCGAACCACAGGTCCAGCGCGCGCCGCAGGGCCGTGTTGTCCGTCGGGAGCAGCAGTGCCTGCCCGTCGAGCGACTTGGGGAACCCGCGCCGCAGCTTCGCCGCAGCGTCCGGGGCCGCGAAGAACGTCACGCCGCACTCGCCCAGCAGGTGGTTGAACCCGCGCACGTGCACGCCCGCGCCGATCGGCGCGTCACTGAGCACCATGTCCAGCCGGTGCGCCGCCAGGTCCATCAAGAGCCGGTCGACCTTGTCCTCCCGGCACACCAGGCGGACGGCCGGCGCCTCGAGCCGCAGCGCCGGCTCCAGCAGCACGCGCGCCAGCGCCTTGGGGATCGCGTCCGTGATCCCGACCGCCAGCCGCACCGCCCGCCCCGCCGGCTGCCGCTCGACCGCGTCGAGCAGCTCGCGCCCCAGCGCGAAGATGTCGGCCGCGTACCCGTACACGACGCGCCCCGCGTCCGTCAGTACCAGCCGCCCGCCCGTGCGCTCGAACAGCCGCCGCCCGATCGCCCCCTCGAGCGCCTTAACCTGCAAGCTGATGCTCGGCTGCGACACGCCCAGCTCCTCGCTCGCGCGCACGATGCTCCCCTCCCGCGCGACCGCCCAGAAGTAGAGAAGGTGGTGGTAGTTCAGCCACTTGAACGAGTTTGTATTTTTCAAAGACATCGGTTGAAACATTGTAATGTCCTAATCCGTCCGATTCACCTATTATCTGCCATCAAGAGAGCCCGTTCGCTCCCGAGCCCGCGGAACAAGCCGCGGGACGCTTTCGAAGCGGCGCAAACGTCCCGACCCGAAACCCCCGAGCCGAAGGAGGCCCCCCATGTTGATCGACACCCGAGCCTTCGGCTTCGAGCTGACCGACGCCCTGCTCCGCCACGCCGAAGCGCGCGTCGGCGCGGCCCTGGGCCCGGCGGGCGACGTCGCCCGCACCACCGTCCGCCTCGACGACGTGAACGGCCAGAACCACGGCGGCCCGGACAAGCGCTGCCGGATCGTCGCCGCCCTCCGCCGCCACGGCCGCACCGTGACCGTCGAGGCGACCCACGCCGATTTGTACACGGCGATCGACCAGGCCGCCCACCGCGCCCGCGAGGCCACCCGCCGCGACGGCAAGCGCGACCTCGCCCTCGCCCGCCGCCCCCACCACCGCGCCGGCCGCACGCCCGTGCCCGCGTAGCTTCCCACACGAGCGCCCGCGCACCGTTGTGGTGCACGCGCCTCGCGTGCCCCAATCGGGGCGGCACGCGCCGAACCCACTCTCGCTCCCCGTTTAGCCGCGACCCGAAGGGCAAGCGTCAGCGCCGCCCGAAGGCGAGCGCGTTGCCGTCGCTCGCGCAATCGACCTCGATTTGCGCCCCACGCACCCGACCACGGGTAAGGCCTCACGGCCGTACCCATGCCACGACCGCGCGTCCGCGCGCGCCGGCACCGCATCCGTTTCAGAAAGGACCCCCTCCCCATGATCGCCCAGTCCGAAATCACCGTCACAGAAACCGACCTCGCCCGCCTCCGCGAGATGACGCGCGAGTTGCGGAGCAGCAGGCACCCGCTCCGCCAGTACGCGGCCGGCCTCGAGGACGAACTCGCCCGCGCCCGCATCATCCCGGCCGCCGGCGTCCCCCCGGACGTCGTCACCATGAACTCGCGCGTCCGCATCCGCGACCAGCGTCGCCGCGCGTCCGAGATCCTGACCCTCGTCTACCCGCGCGACGCGAACGCGCTCGACGGCCGCGTCTCCGTCCTCGCCCCGCTCGGCCTGGCGCTCCTGGGCGCCCGCGCCGGCGACGTGGTCAGTTGGGTCGTCCCCGCCGGCCTCCGCACGTTCACCGTCGACGCGGTCCTCTACCAACCCGAATCCGCCGGACACCGGCACCCCTGACGCGCCGCCGCCGCTTGCGGCTTGGCGACGTCACCGCCCTCTCGACACGAAAGGAGCCCCCCGTGCTCGCCACCCAACGCCTCATCTCCGCCCAGGACCACACCCGCATCCTCACCGCCGTCGACGGCGCGCGCAACGCGTGGTCGACGTACGCCCCGTACCTCGACTTCTTCCGCAGCGAGCTCTGCCGGGCGCGCCCGCTCCCGACCCCCCTCGTCCCGCCCGACGTGATCACCATGAACAGCCGGTTCACCCTGACCGACCCGGCGACCGGTGAGACCGCCTGCCACACCCTCGTCTACCCCGACGACGGCGCCCCCGAGGCCGGCCGCCTCTCCGTCCTCAGCCCCATGGGCGCCGCCCTGCTCGGTGCCCGCGTCGGCGACACCGTCTGCTGGCCCGGCCCCGAACACCCGGGCGTCGCCCGGGTCAGCCGCCTGCTGTACCAGCCCGAGTCCGACGACGACGACCGATGACCGCCGAAGCGATGCTCCGTCTCCGCGCCCGATACAAGCCGGGGCACAGCACACGGGCCCCGCCCGAAGCGCCGCCCCGGATCCTTCATCCGTCATCCTTCAACTACCTCGAGGAGGTGAACCATGTACCACGACGACCAGATCCTCATCACCCAGCCCGACCTCCTGCGCCTCGGCCACCTGCTGGCGCACTACCTGCCGACCTGGCCCTACCTCCGCACGCTCGAGCGGCGACTGGCCGACGCGCGGGTCGTCCCCCCGGACGCCGTCCCGCCCGAGGTGATCACGATGGGCACGCGGTTCCGGTTCACCGACCGACGCACCGGCGTCGCCGAGACCTACCGCCTGGTCTACCCCGACCAGGCCGACCTCGAGCGCGGCCGCCTCTCCGTCTTCGCCCCGATCGGCACCGCCGTCCTCGGCCGCGCCGTCGGCCGCGCGCTCTGGTGGAAGGTGCCCTACGGCCTGCGCTTCATCACGATCGACCGCGTCCTCTTCCAGCCCGAGGCCGACGGGCCCGACGACTCGATCGCGGTGACGCCCGACAACGCGCGCGCCGACCCGGTCGCGCATTCCCCGTACGCCCGGACGTGAAGCGCGCAACGACGGCATGGTCACCCGTGGTGACCATGCCGCTCGCGTGCGCGGGATCTCACGCCCACGTCAAAAAGCTCATGCCCGCTCGGAAACCCCCGCGCGCCCCGCCGGTATACTCCTCGTCCCGTCCACGTCACCGAGGAGGAACCCCCGCATGCGCCGCCCGCTCGCCACCGCTGCCGCCGCCGCCCTGCTCTCGCTCAGCGCCGCCGCCGTCTCGCCCCCGATCGAGATCACCACCGGCTTCCGCCCACTGAGGGCCGACGGCACCGCGTACAACCTCGACTTCGAGACCGGCGACCTCCGCGACTGGACCGCCACCGGCGACGCGTTCGCCGGCCAACCCGTCAAGGGCGACGCCGTCGCCGTGCGGCGGAAGGACATGAAGTCCGACCACCAGGGCCAGTACTGGATCGGCGGCTACGAAGTCGCCACCGACAAGCCCAAGGGCACGCTCACCTCCGCGCCGTTCGCCGTCACCCACCCCTACGCCTCCTTCCTCTTCGCCGCCGGCAAGACCGACGCCACGCGCGCCGAGATCGAGTTGATCGACGGCGGGCAATCCACCGTCATCTTCAAGACGTCCGGCACCGAGGTCGAAAACCTCCGGCGGGTCGTCGTCGACCTGCGCAAGCACCAGGGCAAACAGATCCGCGTCCGCCTCGTCGACGACTTCGCCGGCGGCTGGGGCCACCTCAACTTCGACGACTTCCGCTTCCACCCCGAGGACCCGAAGTTCCCCAAGGAGCGCTTGCTCGCCGCCGCGGGCGCCGGTGGCGCGGCCAAGCCCCCGGCCGGCCCGGTCGACCTCGTCAAGAACGCCGGCCTCTCGCCCGCAGACGCCGTCAAGGCGATGGAGGTGCCCGCCGGGTTCAAGGTCTCGCTGTTCGCCGCCGAGCCGCAGGTCGCCCAGCCCGTCGCCATGACCATCGACGCCCGCGGCCGCCTCTGGGTCGCCGAGGCCCACAACTACCCCCGCAAGGGCAAGCCCGGCGAAGGCAAGGACCGCATCCTGATCCTCGAAGACACCGACAACGACGGGAAGGCCGACAAGGTCACGACGTTCGCCGACAAGCTCAATCTCGTCTCGGGCCTCGAGGTCGGGTTCGGCGGCGTGTGGGTCGGCCAGGCCCCCGAGCTGCTCTTCATCCCCGACAAGGACGGCGACGACAAGCCCGACGGCCCGCCGCAGGTCCTCCTCGACGGCTGGGGCCACCAGGACACCCACGAGACGCTCAACTCCTTCACCTGGGGCCCCGACGGCTGGCTCTACGGCTGCCACGGCGTGTTCACCCACTCCAAGGTCGGCAAGCCCGGCACGCCCGACGAGCAACGCGAGAAGATCAACGCCGGCGTCTGGCGCTACCACCCCGTCCGCCACACGTTCGAGGTCTTCGCCCACGGCACGTCCAACCCGTGGGGCGTCGAGTTCAACGACCGCGGCCAGGCCTTCGTCACCGCCTGCGTCATCCCCCACCTCTACCACATGGTCCAGGGCGGGCGCTACCACCGCCAGGCCGGCCAGCACTTCAACCCCTACACGTTCGCCGACATCAAGACGTGCGCCGACCACGTCCACTGGGCCGGCGGCGGCTCGCCCCACTCCGGCAACAACCGCTCCGACGCGGCCGGCGGCGGCCACGCCCACTGCGGCATCCTGATCTACAACGGCGGCGCCTGGCCCGACGCCTACCGCGACCAGATCTTCATGTCGAACCTCCACGGCAACCGCATCAACCAGGACGTCCTCAAGCCCAAGGGCTCGGGCTACACTGCCGCCCACGGCCCCGACTTCCTGAAGACCAACGACAAGTGGTCCCGCCTGATCGCCTTCAAGACGGGGCCGGACGGGTCGGTCTACACGATCGACTGGTACGACAAGCAGGCGTGTCACCTGAACAAGCCGGAGGTGTGGGACCGCACCAACGGGCGGGTGTACAAGATCGCGTACACCGGCGCGTCCTCAACGCCGCCGTTTAGCCGCGACCCGAAGGGGGAGCTCCAAGCGACCCCGAAGGCGAGCGCGCCGGCGCCGAAACCCGACTTTGATAACTCCGCGGACATCAACGTCGCACCGCCCGACGCGGGTGGTGGCGGTCGCAAGGGAGGCGGTGGCGGCGGCAACGCCAACGGCGGCCTCTTCGGCACGCCCACCCACATCGGGACCGCGACGACGCACCAATTGGTTTCTCTCCAGTCACATTCTAACGACGCCCTCGCGCGCCACGCCCGCCGCGTCCTCCAGGAGCGCCAGCCGAAGGACGCCATTCCCCTGCTCAAATCCCACCTCGCGACCGGCGACGTGACCACGCAGCTCCGCATCCTCTGGTCTCTCCACGTCCTGAGTGCCACCGACGAGGCCACCCTCCTGCAAGAACTCAAGCACCCCGACGCCTACGTCCGCGGGTGGACGATCCAACTCGCCTGTGAAACCGCCACCCCCTCGCCCGCCCTCCTCGCCGAGTTCGCGCGCCTCGCCAAGGAGGACAACTCCCCGGTCGTCCGCCTCTACCTCGCCAGCGCGTGCCAGCGCCTCCCGGCCGAGCACCGGTGGGACATCCTCAAGGGCCTGCTCTCCCACGCCGAGGACGCGGCCGACCAGAACCTCCCGCTGATGTACTGGTACGCCCTCGAGCCGCTCGTCGCCACCGACAAGGCCAAAGGCCTGACGCTCGCCGCCGGCGGGAAGATCCCCCAGGTGCGCGAGTTCGCGACGCGGCGCATCGCGGCGAAGTAGCATTCTCCCTCTCCCGGACGCGCCCGTACCGTCATTCGCGATGACGTTTGGCCGCGTCTGGGAGAGGGCGGGGGTGAGGGCATGAAGTGCCCGCGGCACACACGCGGCCGGGCCGATCGACAGTTCGTGCATACCCTCACCCCGGCCCTCTCCCAGACG
>DASPKW010000327.1:0-10576 GCA_035627895.1 Tepidisphaeraceae bacterium
ACCTGGGCCGCGCGGACGCTCTTGCCGGTGAAGTTCTTGACGGGCTGGAACTCCGCGCCCGGTTGCGACACGGCCGGATCGGCGGCGTGGACGACCTTGGTCGTCTGGCCGGCGGCGGGGTAGTCGTGGAAGTAATAGGCGACGGGGTGCTCGGGCTTCTTGTTGCGCGGGCCGCCGCCGAGGTCGACGACGTTGTTGCCGGACCGCGAGTTGCGCAGGACGACGTTCTTGAAATGGCCCGCCTGCCCGGGGCGCGGGGAGGAGAGGGCCATCTGGATGAGCGGGTCGCGGCCGCCGCGGCAGTCCTCGAAGGTCACGTTCTCGTACGTGAACGTCCCGCGCTGCTCGTCGGTGTCGTCGAGGCCGCGGTTGATCGGCTCGGAGTTGACCTTGGACATGCGGACGTTGCGGTAGACGTGGGCGTCGTAGTCGGGGTGGTAAATGCCGTAGACGGCCTCGTGGACGGTCAGGCCGTCCATCAGGAAGTACTGGAGGTTGGGGCGGAGGACGTAGTGGGCCTCCCACACCTTCAGGTCGCGGGCGATGAACGGGTGGTTGACGTCGCCGCGGACGGACGGGGTCTTGTCGGACTCGTCGCCGAGGTTGACGGCGTACAGGCCGTCGCAGTGGGCCTCGTTGGCGTCGAAGCGCGTGAACGGGAGGGTGCGGACGTCGACCTCTTTCATGGAGCCGTCGGGCTGGCGGAGGCGGGTCATCGGGTCGAACCCGCGGGACTTGCCGCGGAGCTCGAACTTGTAGCCGTAGCGGTCGTTTTCGACGGCGACGTTGCGGGTGACGGAGTTGCGGCCGTTGGCCCACCAGAAGCCGGCCCCGTCGTTGGAGTCGAACGGGAGGGCCTGGTCCTTGAGGCGCTTGCCGCGGTAGGCCTGGACGGCGAGGTTGCGATCGATGACGTTGTACTGCTCGGTGCCGTCCTCGAGGAAGAAGCCGTGGCCGACGGACCGGTAGCCGACGTTGTCGCGGATCAGGAGGAAGTCGGACGCGTGGACGGTGACCCAGCGGTTGTGCGAGTCCCAGACGCTGGCCCCGATCACGCCCGAACCGCGCATCGTGTCGCGGACCAGGTGAAAATGGATCGCGTACTTGCCGAGGATGCCCTCTTTGCCGAGGTGGCGGAACTCGGCGTAGGAGATGCCGCCGGTCGCGCGGGAGTGGAACAGCGTGTGCCCGCGGACGCCGGCGGGGTCGGCCGACTCGACGATGACGTTGCGGGACAGGTTGGCGATTTCGGCGCGGAAGTCGCCGGCCCCGAGGTGGGCGTGGTCGAGCCCCTTGTCGAGCGTGACGGTCTGGCCGTCGATCTTCGTGATGATGCGCTCCTCGGTCTTGGCGTACGACGGCTTGCCGGGCCGGGCGCGGAAGCTGTCGGACTCGCCGTAGCTCTGCTCGGACGCGGTGACGATCACCTTGTCGCCGACGCGCCACCCGGTGACGGGCTCGGCGAGCGTGACGGCGGTCGCGCCCTTGGCGGCGGTCGCGCCCAGCTTGACCCACGTGCGCGAGAGCGGGGCGCCGTGGCAGTCCCACCGCCCGCCGCACGCGATGATGGCGGGGAGCGTCTCCTTGTCCATGCCGTCGAAGTAGGTCAGGCGGATCGTGTGCGTGACGTTGGCGGGGATCGGGTCGGCGGGGGTGCCGATCTCGAGCGCGGGGCCGTCGTGGCCGGGCAGGGGGGCGGGGGAGCCGGGGGGCGGGGGAGCGACTGCGGCGGCGGCGGGCGCGTGGCAGACGAAGCCGTCTTCCGAGCACGTCTCGCCCGGCGTGACCTTGATCAGGCCGACGGCCAGTCGCGTGGACTTGTCGCGCGAAAAGCGGAGGACGCCGGCGACGTGGATCGTGCGGATCGCGTCGTCGGAGGTCGCGTCGTAGATGACGGTGTGGCCGGGGCGGACCTGGACGGTGTCGTTCCGAGCCGGGGCGCGCGCGGGCGACCAGGTGGCGGGGTCGGACCAGGGGCCGGAGTTGGCGGAGCGGAGCGTGAAGGCGATGTCCGGGGCGGCGGCGGCGGCGGGCAGGGCAAGGACGAGCGCGAGCAGGGCGGTGGCAACGGTTCGCATGCTGGGATTCCTCCGGGACGTGGCTCGGCAGACGTGTCAGGAGGAGATACACGCCACGGCGGGTCCTGTGGAGTCGGATTCGCACCGAAGATGCGAACGGAGCGGAACCCATCTCAGGACGACGCCGGGCCGCCCGTCCGCAGCGCCCCACACTCCCGGCAGACGCCCGGCGACTCGCGAAGGTCGTAGCCGCACGACAGGCAGCAGGTCCTGCTGAGACGCCACCACCGCACCGTACCGTGGCGGACGATTCGACCGAACCGGATCAGCGGGTACGCGGACAGGAGGATCGCCCAATACCAGTTTGGCGCACCAAAGCTGGACCAGGCCATATTCACGCCCCTTAAGTCGGGCCTGGCGCGACCGAACCAGTCGGCGTGGGCCACGGTGTCCCAACCGAACCCGAGCAGTTTCGGCTCCGGAGCATGACCCCACCCGCGACCGGTCGAGCTGTCAAAGCCCCACCGCCGTTTCCCGGCCGACTCACGAGCGATATAACGCTCGAGCGCGGTGGCGGCAGTGGCATTGGAAGGTTTCGGCCGAACAAAGGAGAACTGTAGCCACGGACTGTGTGAGGTGCCCGAGGGGAAGGACTCGATGCCGAACCGCCAGTGCCAAGTGCTTAGCCAGTACTCGCTCAGCGGGCCGCGGGCGCTCAGGATCAGCACCGCGAGCACGAGCAGACTGGCGGCGAGTGTGTGCATCGTCCAGCGCCGCACCGCCCGCAAGATTCGCCGGCGGGGGCTCGGGTCGGGTTCTAAGGCGCTTGAGGTCAGGCTGACTCACGGGCTGGTAGCCCGTGCCACGTTACGCCACCGGATTCTCGAGCGTGCCGATCCCGTCGATCTCGATCCGAATCCCGTCGCCCGAGCGCAAACTGAACTCGTTCGGCGGGACGATGCCGGTGCCGGTGAGCAGGATCACGCCGCCGGGGAAGCTCTGGTCGCGGAACAGGTACCCGATCAGTTCCTCGAACGTGCGCTTGATCTGACTCACCTGCACCGAGCCGGTGAACGCCGCCGAGCCGTCGCGGGTGATGGTGATCCGAATCTCACTGGCGCGCACGTCGGCGCCGTCGCCCGCGAGCAGGATGCACGGGCCCAGCGCGCAGCAGCCGTTCCAGGTCTTGGCCTGGGGGAGGTAGAGGAGGTTTTCGCCCTCGATGTCGCGGCAGGACATGTCGTTGCCGATCGTGTAGCCGACGAGCTTGCCGCGGGACGAGATCACCAGCGCGAGTTCGGGCTCGGGGACGATCCACTTCGTGTCGTGGCGGAGCGTGACGGGCTGGCCGGGGCCGCGCGTGCGACTAGGCGTGGCCTTGAAGAAGAGCTCGGGGCGCGGGGCGTCGTACACCAGGTCGTACGCGCTCTTGGCGTTCTGCGACTCTTCCATCCGCGCGACCTTGGACCGCTGGTAGGTGACGCCGACCGCCCAGATCTCCTGCGTGCCGATGGGCATGAGGGGGGCGGCGGGGACGGGGGCCGCGGCGGCGCTGGCCGTGGCGGCGAGGGCGCGGAGGTCGGCGGCGGGGTCGGTCGAGGCGAGCCAGGCGTCGAAGTCGAACCCGGGCAGGGCGCGGGCGGAGCCGTCGTCGGTCTCGACGAGCCAGTCGGCGGAGGTGCGGTAGAGGCGCATGGATTTGGTTGTCAATTGTCCATGGTCAATTGTCAATCGCGTGGCCGTGGGGGGGGCGGGCGCGGCGGCCCCCTCTCCCGGACGCGATGACCGCGTTCGGCACGTGGCGCTGTTGGCGCGTCCGGGAGAGGGGGCCGGAGGTCGCGACGCGGTATACTTTGCCCCGCATGGCCGAACGGGTCGCACAACGCATCACCGACGCGGGCCTGGTCGCGATCGTGCGCGCGGACGACGTGGGCGTGGACGCGCTCGTCGCCGCGGCCGGGGCGCTGCTGGCGGGCGGCGTGACCGTCATGGAAATCACGCTCAACACGCCCGGCGCGCTCGCCGCCATCGAAGTGATCCGCGGGCGCCACCCGCGGATGCTCTGCGGCGCGGGCACCGTGCTGGACGCGCGCGACGCGCGGGCGGCGATCTCGGCCGGGGCGCAGTTCGTCATCACGCCCACGCTCGCCCGCGGGACGATCGAGACCTGCCGGCGGTACGACGTGCCCGTGTCGGCCGGTTGCGCCTCGCCGGCCGAGGCGCTGGCGGCGGTCGCGGCGGGGGCGGAATTTGTGAAAGTGTTCCCGGCGACGCGGTTCGGGCTGACGCACATGCGCGAGGCGCTCGACGAGATGCCGACTCTGCGGCTGATTCCGACCGGCGGCGTCACGCCCGCGAACTGCGGCGAGTATTTCGCGATCGGGTGCGCGGCGGTCGCCGTCGGGTCGAATTTGGTCGGGAAGCAGGTGCTGGCGACGGAAGACTGGGGCGCGATCGAGCGCGCGGCACGGGCGTTCGTCGGAGCCGTGCGCGCCACAAGGACCCGAACGGACGGGCTCGGGGGTCAAGAATGACCCCGCTCGCCCGTCCGGACAGACAAGAACGTCTGCCCCACTGAGGATAGGTATGGTCGTCACGATCGGTGAAGTCATGGCCGTCGCCAACGGGCGCCCGCACGCGCCGCTGGGCGTTCATTCGGACTTGCGCCTCACGTTCGCCGGCGCCGAGGCCAACGTCGCGGTCGGCCTGTCGCGGCTCGGTCACCCCGTCCGCCTGCTCACGGTGCTCGGCGACGACGGGTTCGGCCACACGATCCGCCGGGCGCTCCGGGGCGAGGGCGTCGACGTGTCGGCCGTGCAGTTCGACGCGAGCCGGCCGACGGGCGCGATGTTCAAGGACCGCCACTTCCCCACCGAGCCCGAGGTGCACTACTACAGGGCCGGCTCGGCGATGGCCGGCGCGACCGCCGCGACGTTCGACGCCCGCCTGTGGCGCGACGCGCGGGCGCTCTTTCTGACGGGGATCACGCCCGCCCTGTCGGCCGGGTGTTACGCGCTGGTGCGCGAGGTCGTCGCCGACGCGGAGCGGCGCCAGATCCCGGTCTGGCTCGACCCGAACTACCGGCGCAAGCTGTGGGACGAGCGGGCGTTCGCCGCCGCGATGGCCGAGCTCGTCCCGCACGCCGACGTCGTCCTGCCCGGCGTGACCGAGGGGCGGATCATGACGGGCGAGGCGACGGTCGACGGGATCGTCCGCGCGCTGCGGGCGGCGGGCGCGAGGACGGTGATCGTCAAGGACGGGCGGCGGGCGGCGACGGACGGCCCGGCGGGCGGGAGCGTGGTCGAGACGCCGGCGCTCGACGCCGCCGCCGTCGTCGACCCGATCGGCGCGGGCGACGCGTTCGCCGCCGGGTGCTTGTCGGCGTACCTCGACGGCCTCCCGCCCGCCGCGTGGCTGACGCGCGGGCACGTGATCGCCGCCCGCGTCTGCCTGACCGAGGGGGACTGGGAGGGTCTGCCGACGCGGGCGGAGCTGGCGAGGTTCGAGGGGCGGACGGGGGAGGCGGGAAGGTAGCCGCGCGCGGGGCGCACGTAGGGCTCGCTTCAGCGAGCGGAATTGACTCGCCGTCGCGCAGCGACATCCATCTCCGGTGCCACGCGTTCCGCTCGCTGAAGCGAGCCCTACGCGAAGCCCTACGCGAAGCCCTACGCGAAGCCCTACGAAGCCGAACGGGCCGAGGGTATCCTATCTGCGGGAGGTCTCGCCCATGCCCCGATTGATCGCGCTCGCTCTCGTCATCTCCGCCACCGTCGCCGCGTCCGCCCAGCAGCGGATGAACGTCCTCTTCTGCATCGCCGACGACTGGGGCTACCCGCACGCGTCGGCGTACGGGGACAGGGCGGTGAAGACGCCGGCGTTCGACCGCGTGGCGAAGGAGGGGGCGCTCTTCACCCGCGCCTTCTCCGCCGCCCCGTCGTGCACGGCGTCGCGCGCGTCGATCCTGACCGGGCAGGCCCCGCACCGGCTGGGCGTCGGCGCGAACCTCTGGTCGGACCTGCCGGCGAAGTACGCGACCTACCCGGACCTGCTCGAGAAGGCCGGTTACCAGATCGGCAAGACGCGCAAGGCGTGGGGGCCGGGCAAGCTGCAGGACCGCCCGCACGACCCGGCCGGGCGGAACTTCAAGTCGTTCGAGGAGTTCATGAAGAACGTCCCGGACGGCAAGCCGTTCTGCTTCTGGCTCGGCGCGCCCGACCCGCACCGGCCGTACGAGAAGGCACTGGCCGAGACCGCCGGCATCGACCCGAAGAACGTCACGATCCCGCCCTACATCCCGGACACGCCCGCCACGCGCGCCGACGCCGTCGACTACCTCGCCGAAGTCCAGCGGTTCGACGCCGACGTCGCCGCCGCGCTCGATTTGCTCGACAAGAAGGGCCTCGCCGGCAACACGCTCGTCGTCATCACCGGCGACAACGGCTGGCCATGGCCGCGCGCCAAGGCCAACCTCTACGACGCCGGCACGCGCCAGCCCTTCGCCATCCGCTGGCCCGGGCGAACCGCCGGCCAGACGATCGACCGCCTGACCGTCCTGACCGATTTGGCCCCGACCTTCCTCGACGCGGCCGGCGTCGCGATTCCCGCCGACATGACCGGCCAGTCGCTCATGCCCGTCCTGAGCAAGGGCGCCAAGCTCGCCCCGCGCGACGCCGTCTTCCTCGAGCGCGAGCGGCACGCCAACTGCCGGGCCGGCAACGTCGGCTACCCGTGCCGCGCCATCCGCACCGAAACGCACCTCTACGTCCGCAACTACTTCCCCGACCGCTGGCCCGCCGGCGACCCGGACTCCACCGGCGTGCAGGGCGCGTTCGGCGACATCGACGCCGGCCCGACCAAGG
Organism: Tepidisphaeraceae bacterium; assembly: GCA_035627895.1. Classification (GTDB taxonomy): domain Bacteria; phylum Planctomycetota; class Phycisphaerae; order Tepidisphaerales; family Tepidisphaeraceae; genus DASPKW01. The sequence continues at coordinate 6,878 of DASPKW010000327.1, forward strand.
CGCTGATCCTCGCGAAACGCGACGACCCCGAGCACCGCAAATACTTCGACCTCGCCTGCGCCAAGCGCCCGGCGGAGGAACTGTACGACGTCGAGGCCGACCCCCACCAGTTGACCAACCTCGCCGCCGACGAGAAGCACGCGGCGGCCAAGGCCGACCTCGCCGCGAAGTTGCAGAAGTGGATGACCGAGACGCAAGATTTACGGGCGACGGAGCCGCAGACGACCGCGTGGGACGGGTACCCGTACTACGGCGGGGCGCAGAAGGGGAAGTGACGAATGACGAATGACCAAATTCGAATGACGAATCAATGACGAAGGTCTAATGACGAGTGACCAAACGGCAGACCGGCCGTGCGCGGCGTACACGTCGCGCGCCGCCACCGCAGGGGTACGAAGAAGAAGAAGGCCAAAGAATCAGCCACGGATCCTCACAGATGAACACGGATGGCGATTTAATCTGTGCCCCTCCGTGCCGATCCGTGGCTGACTCCCCGTCTTCTCTCCGTGCCCTCCGTGTCCTCCGTGGTTCACCCTCAGCGTGTTACGCCGCGACGGGCAGCGCCGGCCCGCCCTGCAGCGTGAACCGCACCGGCTCGCTCGCCGGCCCGGTCGCCCCGCGGGCGCTGACCCAGCGGGCGCTGAGCCAGACGGTCGCGCCGCTCGCGACGTCGGCGGGGAACACGATCTGGGCGATCGTCCGGGTGACCATGGATTCGAACCGCCAGTCGCGCGGATCGGTCGGGACGGCCGGCCCGACGAACGAGTAGAGGTTGCACCCCTTCGCGCCGATTTCCTTCCCGCGCCGCGTCGCGTCCGACGAGTGCAGGCGGACGTTCGCCACGCGGCCGCTGACGACGCCGACCTCGACGACCGGGGCCGTCATCGTCGCACCGATCGGCGTCCGCGTCGCCCGCGGCAAAAGGCCCAGGCCGATCAGCATGCCGTCGGTGACGCTTGCCGTGGCGTAAATAATCTTGGTCAAGGGAACCGCCGCCTCGCGCATCCGGCTCAGGGCCAGAGTCTTGGCCGCGACAGGCACGACGCCTCCGACCCGCCCGCGACTGACCCGGATCACCGACAGACGCGTTACTCATCGGCCGAACCGACGCGCCGCTTGACTGGAACCTGCGGAATCCGCCGACCGAGTCGCAAAACAGGCCATCGGCCCGCCCAGCGACGCCACCGTCCGGCCGACCGCGGCCGCCGCGCGCGCGGACTTCGGCGCGCGGCGACGATCGGTCGTGTAGGCCGAGGATGTGGTATGATCGCGCGGGCGTCGGCGGGCGCGAATCCCTGTCCGCCCGTCCCCTGATCTGCTCCGACTCCGAAGAGGCGTCTATGAACGGCCCGACTCCCCCTGACGCCCGCTCGCGCGGCGCGATCCGGGCGCAGACTCTCGTGTTGACGATCGTCGCTTTGCTCGCGGTCGCCGCGCTCGTCCTGCGCATGTACACCGGCCCAGGGACCCGGGTGGGGCCGCCGCCACCACCGCCCGCGGCTGCGTACCTCTTCTACGCCGTCGTCCGCAACGAGGCCGATGCGCCGGTGATCGGGGCGAGGGTCGTCGTGCGGACGGCGGTCATGCACGCCGCTACGGCGGTCGGGATGGGCGGCGGCGGGCGCGTCCGGTGGGCCGAGTCCGTGCCCCAGGTCCTCACGTCCGGGCCGGGCGGGGCGGTGACGGTCACGCTCCCGCCCGGACACGCGGTGCTGGGCATTGAGTCGGTCGAATCGCCGGGCTTCGACCAAGTGTTGGAACAGGTTCCCCACACGCTGCGACCCGAAGCCGCGACCCGGTACTACGAGTACGAGGGGCCGGACGTTACCGCCCACGTCTACAAGTCCGATCCGGACCGCCCGGCGATCATTCGCCTGCACCCGCGCGGGAGCGCGGTGCCGGTCGGGACGATCGCGCGCGGCGGGTTCGACCTGCCGCGCAACGCGCCGCCGATCATCAACAAACCGGTCCTCCCGCACATCCCCTCGGCCGGGCCGGGCGCGCCGGTCGACCAGGATGACCGGGCGCGTCGGGTGAACGCGTGGGCGGCGGACCCGCGCAACTGGCCCAAGCACTAACGTTGAGCCGGCTATCGTATTCGCGGTGAGGAGGTTCCGTGTCGCGCACGTTGCGAATCATGTTCAACGGGCTGACCGTGTTGCTCGCGGTCGCCACCCTGGCCGTGGTCGTCGTCTGGGTCCGCAGCTATTTCGTGGCCGAGGTCTTCGTACAGGCGGGACCGGACGGGACGTCGGGCACCTTCGGAACCGAGCGGCGGCTCGGGGCCGGGTGGTGCCGCGGGGTGATTGGCGTGCGCTGGGAACTTTCATTGATGCCGCAACGCAGCTACGAACGCGCCCCCGTCGGCCCCGCCGACCCGGACGGGTCCGACCCGGTCTACGAAGCCGTGATCTTCGCCGGCGCGCCGGTCGAGTGGCACGCGCTCGGGTTCGGCTACGCGGACGGGCTCGGGCACATCGGCCTGACCCGGGCGGTCAGCGCCCCGTGCTGGGCCCCGGCCTTCCTGTTCGCCGCCCTCCCGGTCGCCCGGTGGCGGCGGTGGCGGCGACGCCGGGCGCGCGGCGGCGTGTTCTGCGCCAACTGCGGGTACGACCTGCGCGCGTCGCCGGACCGGTGCCCGGAGTGCGGGTGGCCAAGCGGGGCGGGATGAGCGGTCCGCGGGTTTGGGCGATCGAGCGCCCCTCGCACGGGCAGGATGCCCGTGCCACGGGGATGCTTCTCGCGCGCGCAAAGGGAGGGCCCGTCCCTCGTCCACCGGAACGCCCCCGCCGCACGCCCGGCGGGGCCCGACCGAACGTCCGCGCCGCGCCGCGGCAAGGGGGGGGCGGCGGGGGCGGCCGTACGTGTTGCGCACGGCAGTCCTATCTCATGAACCTTCGGCGTCGGACCGCGCGGAGGCGTGGGTCGCGAACGTTCGACGAGAAGCGACACCGGTACGGTCGACCACACCGGGCCGTTGCCGGTGTCGCGCCGCTGCCGTCCCTCCGGGACTTCTCTCAAAGCAAAAGGGTGGACCGTCTGCCGCCGCGGACCCACGACTCACGTCGTGGGCTATGGGCTGTCGTCCCTCCGGGACTATTCTGGCGCGCGCGCCAAGAAGTCCGTCACGGCAGCCAAGGCAACACCGCCTCCGAGCTCGCCGACCAGTCGAACGCGCCGCCGGACGCCGGGGTCAGCACGACGGACCCGTCGCCGCGGAGCACGTTCACCTGCCCGCGGTGCCGCGCGAACTTGAGCCGGCCCTCGGGGTCGCGCCAGCCCTTGGCGGCCCAGTCGTCGCCGCCGGGGCTGATGACCGACGTCGTGTAGTCCGTGCCGAGGTACTTGTCGCCCCGGCCGAAGACGGAGTTGATGAACGCGCTCAGGCCGTACGACGACGACGCGGCCGTGCCGTCGCTGGACGAGCCGGTCGACGTGCCGGTCGACCCGCCCGACCCGCCGGTGATCGTGCCGTCCAGGATGCCCGGGTCGGGCGTCCCGCCGACGATCACCCACTGGCCGACCATGGTGCTGCCGATGTTGAACCGCGCGAAGACGACGTCGCCCGTGTCGCCGTTGATCAGGTCGACGGGGGTGTTCGCGGTGATCGCCTGGAGGACGGTGACCTTGGTCGTCCCGTCGCCGAGCGGCTCGAAGCGGAGCGCGATGTCGTTGTAGTCCTTGTCGCCGCCGCCCTTG
>DASPKW010000328.1:0-11492 GCA_035627895.1 Tepidisphaeraceae bacterium
GGACGGGACCGGGTCGGGTCAGTGGGGCGGGGCGGCCGACGGGCTGGCGCGGGAGATCCAGGCCGTGATCGCCGAGCGCGTCGGCCAGTTCGGGATCGTGATCGACGACGTGTCGCTCCAGGAGATCCGCCTGCCCGACGCCGTAATCGCCCAGTGCGTCGAGGCGTGCAAGTCCTACTACCTCCCCCTGCTGGCCCAGCGCAAGGCCGCGGTCCGGCGGGCCGAGCTCGGGACCGACGTCGACCTGCTCGGCGCCGACGCTGTCGCCGCACGCGAAGTGGCGGCGGTCGCGCCGGCCTACGCACTCGGCGACTTCCTGAACGAGTTCCTCCGAGACCGCGGGGCCGGGAGTGCTAAGGCGGCCCGCGCCGCGCTCGGCGCCGCCGCGGCGGCGCAGATCGCCGGCCAATTGCCCGCGGCGGCCACGCCGGACGGGTCCGCGAACTAGCGAGATGCGATCGACGCGAGCGCCTTGTAGCCGCCCCGCTTGCCATGCGCGTCTGAAACCCGCTCTTGCGCACGATGCGGTCGAGACCGGGAGCGCCGTCGGACGCGCCCCGCAGGCGGGGCTGCCAGGTTCACGTCACCCGGAAGAACCGCGCGCTCGTCCCCCCCTGCCCGACCTTCAGCACCACCGGGTTCCCGCACTTCGGGCACCGCCCGCGGTACTCGGTCGCCGCCGGGTCGCGGTAGATGCGAAGGTACGTGTTGCAGCAGTCGAACTGGACGTGGACGTGGGGACGGGGCGCACGGTGCGCGTTCGCGGGGTTCGCGCCGTCGTTCGGCGCGAGTGACGAGAGGTCGAGTTTGTAATCGCGGTCGTCGCGCATCAGGGCAAAGGTCACTTTACCCGCGCACGGAATTGCGTGAAGTCTCCGGCATGCGCACTGAAGTGAGCACACCGCGCCCCCCCCTGTCTCGTCCGTCGTCCTTCCGCGTTCAACTTTCTCATCCCCGCGCGACTTCCATCGCGTGCCGCTCCCAGATCCGTGGGGCGACCTGCTGGATGAGCGTTGCGGCGCGGCTGAGCAGGCCGCGGATCGTCCCCTCGATGGTCGCCCGGTCGGACGGGTCCTTCACGTCGGGCAAATGCGCGCGGACGTTGTAGACGGCGCACCGGGCGGTCGCCATCGACAGGTCGGCGCACACGGCCAAATCGGACAGCAAATACGGGTTGACGAACCCGGTGATTCGGTCGACCAGCTCGAGCACGGCGACCGACGCGGCGGCCATGGCCTCGGGGATGCGGATGCACGCGAGCAGGGCCGCGTTGAACTTGGCCGCCCGCTGCGGGTCGGTCTCCGGGAGCTTGCGGATCGCGGTCATCGCGCCGTACGCCGACTGGTCTTCGACCATCAGCTCCATCAGCACGTTGCGGGCCCGGGTGAGCTCGGCGAGCGCGGGCCGGAGCTCGGGCTCGAACGCCTCGAGCCCTTTCTTCCCGATGCTGAAGTTCACCGTCATCTCGCCCATCGACGCGGCGAGCGCGCCGACCAGCGCCGTCACGCTGCCCCCGCCGGGCGTCGGCTTACGGGACGCGGCGGCGTCGAGGAAGTTGGCGAGTGTGGTCTGTTGATCGAACATGCGAAAGCCCCTTTCGGGTGGGTACGGCGGCGAGCGCGACTTGAGTCTCACATACGGGGGCGGGCCTTCGCCAACGGTATTCCGCCCCAGTCATCGGCGCGGAAGGGCCGGAATCATATGGATAAGTGCATGTCAGTCCACCGATTGGTAAAACTCGCTTGCACAATTCTTGTTGCGAGCCCCACCCGCCCATAGATGGAATTGCCCGCGAGCTTTGCGCGGGCTCTGGCCGGCCCGTCAAGCCTTCATACCCAATAGCCGGATGTGCCGCTCCCCGTTTACACCGCCGACCGCATTTGATGCGGGACAGTCCCCCGTGTGCGCGAAATCTCACCGACGCGCATCGAACGCGCCCAAGCCGCGCCACCCCAGTCGATTTCGAGAACGACTTAGAGCGATTCCTCTTCCTGCTCGACCTCGTGCAGGTACGTCAGCGCGCGTTCGAGCTCGCTCTTGAGGTGGCGGACGCGGAGCAGGCTCTTCACGCGGGTCAGCAGCTCGAACTTGTTCACCGGCTTGGAGACGAAGTCGTCGGTGCCGCACTCGCTGGCCTGCTCGATGTCGCCGAGTTCGTTGAGCGCCGTGACCATCAGCACCTGGATGTCCTTGGTCGCCGGGTCGGCCTTGAGCTTGCGGCAGACCTGGAACCCGCTCATCCGCGGCATCATGATGTCCAGCAGGATCAGGTCGGGGTTGTGCTCGGCGACCCGCTCGAGCGCCTCGACCCCGTCGAACGCCGTGACGATCTTCACCGGCAGGGCCTCGAGGAAGGCCTGCAGCAGCTCGACGTTCTGCGCGTTGTCGTCGACGATCAGGACGGTCGACTGGGGCAGGAACGCCTCTCCACTCGCGGCGGACTGGGCCTGGGGCGTACCGGGTGCGGCGGCGGCGGCGGGCGTCGGGGGGGTCGGCTCGGACATGAGTATCCCACAGGGTATCCGCAAAGCCTTCCGCAGGGCAAGCGGCCCATCGGGTCGCGTCACCAACCGCGGTTCCTGAGTACCTGATAGAGATACCGCGTCGCTCGATCCGGGGCGTCGCCCCAGGCTCCGCCTCCGGCGTGGGAGCGCGCCATGTTTGCCTGGTCGTCGGTAGCCGCGGGGGCGACGTCCTGCTGACGCGCGGTCGGGTACGGTATGCTGCCCCGCATGTCGAAATTGGTGGTGCGGATCCTGCTGTCGGTGTTCGTCGTCCCGCTCGCGGCGGCGGTTTACCTGGTCACGTGGGCACTGCTGGAGGACACCTATACGGTCTTCCGGCGGGGCGTGCTGCTGTACGCCGGCGCGGGTGCGATGACGTGGATCTTCGTAGCGGGGTATTGGATCGGCGTGTGGCGGGGCGCGTTGAAGCGGACGAGCTACTGGGGGGCGGGGGCGGTCGGCGCGACGCTGATCGCGCCGGTCGCCGGCGCGCTCGTCGCCGCAGCACTCGGGATGACCGACGCGATCGATCGAGAACTCGCCGCGTTCATCGGCAGCGCGCTGACCCCGTTCGTGTGGATGATCCTCACGCTGTTCTTCTGGGTGCGGTCCGAGCCGGCATCCGAGGCCGGGGCCGCCGTGAGCGTCCGGTGCCCCGCGTGCGGGTACGACCTCCGCGGCCAACGCGAGGCGCGCTGCCCGGAGTGCGGGGCTGCGTTCTCGATCGGAGAACTGCTCGAGAAACAACCCGGGCGGGAAATGAAAAGGGAGTTCAGCGCATAGCGGGTCGGTCGGCTGCAGCGCAGCGCTTTGCTGACGCTCGGTGCTCCGACACGGGTTTCGTTTGCGGACGCGTCAGCAGGTCGTTGACCTGCAGTTATACTCGCGAATGAGAAAAGCCCACCGAGCGAGCTCGGTGGGCTTTCGATTTTCACTCGAATGTGTCGCGCGCTACGCCGCGTGCTTGGTGCCCAGCGCCTTGCAGATCTGCACCGTCGCCTTGCTCTTGTTCAGCGTGTAGAAGTGGATGCCCTCGCACCCGTTGGCGAGCAGGTCCTTGCACTGGGCGATCGCGTGCTCGACGCCGGCCTGGTAGACGGCCTCGGGGTCGCTCTCGAGCCCTTCGAGCTTCGTCAGTAGCGGGTGGGGGATCTTGCTCCCGCACATCGACACGAACCGCTTGATCTGCCCGACGTTCAGGATCGGCATGATGCCCGCGATCAGCGGCACCTTGATGCCCGACGTGTGCGCCTGGTCGCGGAACCGGTAGAAGTCGGCGTTGTCGAAGAACAACTGCGTGACGACGAAGTTCCCGCCGTTGTCGACCTTGGCCTTCAGGTGCTCCATGTCCCGCTGGCGGTTCAGGCACTGCGGGTGGCCCTCGGGATACCCGGCGACGCCGATGCAGAAGTCGTGCCGGTTGCGCACGTACTTTACGAGCTCGTCGGCGTAGCTGAACCCGCCCTGCGTCGCCGTGAACGTCGTCTGGCCGAACGGCGGGTCGCCGCGGAGGGCCAGCACGTTGCGGATGCCGGCGTTCCAGAGCTCGTCGAGGATCCCGCCGATCTCGTCGGCCGTGTGCCCGACGCACGTCAGGTGGGCCATCGCCCGGATCTTCAGCTCGTTCTGGATGCGCGTGGTCAGGTCGAGCGTCTTGCCGCGCGTCGACCCGCCGGCCCCGTAGGTGACCGAGACGTACGACGGCTTGAGCGCGTGGAGCTCGCCGATCGCGGAGTACAACTGCGCCCACCCGCCCTCGTTCTTCGGGGGGAAGAACTCGAACGAGATCGCGGGCAGGCCAAGGCCGAAAAGACGATCGATCCGCATGGGCACGACACCTCGGGGGGACAACGGGGGACGGACAATTCCGATTCTATCAGCAATATCGGTTGGGGAGGGTGGGGGCAAGAGGGTACGAAATCTTCGAGTCCGTCACGCATCCCACTGTGCGCCGGTAACCCATTTTGGCCGCTAGGCTTGCCCAGCGCGTCCGATAGTGCTTCCTCTCAAAAACGATACGCTACAATGGGTGCGTGGCACGTCCGTGGATCGACCAATCTCTCCTCGACAGGATGGTGACCGCCGTGGAACGCGTGCGCGATCGACTCGCCCGAGCAACGGCCGCGCTCGAAGCGGCGGGGGTGCCCTACGCGGTGGTCGGCGGGAACGCCGTTGCCGCCTGGGTCGCCACCATTGATCCCGCCGCTGTCCGCAACACGCAGGACGTCGACATCCTGTTCCGCCGCAGCGACCTCGATGCCGCCGAGCGCGCTCTGATCGCCGCCGGATTCGTCCGGCAGGCAGTGTCGGGCGTCGAGATGTTCCTCGACGGCCCCGACGCCGGGCCGCGCGACGCGGTGCACGTGATCTTCGCCGGCGAGAAGATCCGCCCGGCCTACGCCACGGCCGCCCCCGACGTGTCCGAAGTGGTCAAGCCCGACGCGTTCCGCGTGATTGCGCTAGAGGCGCTGGTGCGGATGAAGCTGACGTCGTTCCGCCGCAAGGACCAGGTGCACCTGCAGGACATGCTGGAGGTCGGCCTGATCGACCCGACTTGGCCCGCACGCCTGTCGGCCGAACTTGGCGCGCGGCTCCAGACGTTGATCGACACGCCGGAGGGGTGATGGCGCACCGCACGGAGGTGGCGCGAATGATCCGGACCCGACGTCCAACGAATAAGAGAGAGCCCACGGACGAATCCGTGGGCTCTCTCGATTTCAGGCATCGGTCAGACCGCCGTGGTCCGGGCTAAAACCCGAAGATCACGTCGATCGCCGCCGTCCACTGGTCGTTCTTGGTGCCGCCGGCGAAAAAGTCGTCCGGCGAGTAATCGTAGCGAATTTCCGGCCGGAACCGGAGGCTGGCGAAGTTGCGGTTCGACAGGAGCGGCTTGATGTCCAGGCCGACGGTGACTTCGTACACCGTGTCGGTGCCCAGGCCGCGGGCGCCGTCGTTGTCGTTGAAGTACTCGGCACGGACGTTGAAGGCCATCATGTCGTTGATCTGGTACGACAGGTACCCGGCCACGCCGCACCAGGAGGCGTCGCCGCCGTCGCCAGCCGCGTTCTCTTCCCAGCCGTAGTCGGCGTTGATCACCAGGCTCAGGTTGTCGCCGAGCTTGGTCGAGTAGATCACGTCCAGGACGTAGCGGTAGTCGTCGTTGTTACCGGCCTGCTCGGGGCCGCCGATGAACGTGACCTTGAGCGACGAGTTCTTGTCGATCGCCCAGCTGACGCGGCCGAACAGGTCGATCGCGCACCCGTTGTTGTCCTCGAGGGCCTGCTCCCAGCCGCGGCTGAAGCCGGCGTCGATCGAGATCGCGTCGTTGAGCGCGTAGGTCGCGTAGGCGCCCGTGTGCGTGAACGGGATCGCGTACCCGAACAGGTACGAGTGCGAGTAGAACAGGTTGGCGTTCGGGTCGATCGTTTCCTGGCCGAGCAGGGTGACGAACTTACCGGCGCGGATGTTCAGGCCGTTGCCGATGTTCCCGAAGTACAGGTCGACGTAGAGCTGGGTCAGGTCGAACTGCTCGTCCGGGCCGTCGTTGAGGCCGTAGTGGTCGAACAGGCCGTTCGCGTGGATCAGGCGGGCGTCGCCGCCCCACATCCACTCCATGCGGCCACCGACCTGGAAGGTCTTCAACTTGGCGTCGACGGCCTTGTTGACGTACACGACGACCTGGTGGAGCGTCGGGTCCTGGACCTCGAAGTCGAAGACGCGGCCTTCGCTCACGTTGACGCTGCGGGCGTTGTAGGTCACGCCGCCCTGCACCCAGCCGCCGATCGTCAGCCCGTAGCTGTCGAGCGTCTTGCCGAAGCCGGCCTTGTTGGCCATGCCCATCAGGGACGTGTCGGCCGGGGCCGGAGCGTTCTCGGCCAGGTACTTGGGGGCGTCGAGCGCGAGCCCGGCGACCGGGGCGATCGACTGCTGCGGCTCCGCCGCCTGAGCAATCCCTGCGAATCCGAGCAGGGCAGTGGCCGCGACGAGCGCGGCACCTTTACGATGGAACATGAAGCGAATCTCCTTCCGAACAGGCGCGGGCGAAATTGCCCGTGTAGCCCGAACCGTCGGCGGCCCTGTGCAGACTCCGTGCCAAGGTAGAGTCTGCTGCCCCGACGACGCGATTCCGGACGCAAAACGCGGTTGGTTAGCGTCCTGCGGGCGCGGCGTGGTTGGCGCCGGTCGCCTATCCGGTCAGCAGTCATCGTCGGTCGAGGAGTTGTGGGATGAAAAAACGGAGCGCACTTTCGGCCCGAAAGCTGAAAGGGATGATCTGTTCGAGACTTACGGGCAGCTGTGGCACTGCCGGAAAAGCAGGCGTCGATCGGACTCAACCGTGTTTTCAGGCCCGATAACCATGGGTCCGACTCGACCTGTGACTTCAATACGCGCGTCGGAAACTCGGCCCAGATCGTCGTAATCGCATAGACGGCGATCCCGGATAGTGTTAAAATTACACCAAGCGTACGGCCGGCGCCTGGTGTTCCCTCGGCCAAGCAGGTGTTTCCCATGGCCCACGCAAAACTCGTCTGGCAGCCGCCGCTCCCCGCGATCTACCGCCAACTCTCCGAGCCCGAGCTTCGCTTCCGCATCCAGGACGCGCGCGACCGGCTCGGCCCCAAGCTCGCGATCCTCGGTCACCACTACCAGCAGGACGCGGTCGTCGACTTCGCCGACTTCACCGGCGACAGCTTCGAGCTCTCCCGCCGCGCCGCCGACCAGAAGGGCGTCGAGTACGTCGTGTTCTGCGGCGTGCACTTCATGGCCGAGAGCGCCGACATCCTCACCGACGAATCCGTCCGCGTGATCCTGCCGGACCTCGGCGCCGGGTGCTCGATGGCCGACATGGCCAACTTAGAGCAGACGGAGGATGCGTGGGCCCAACTCGTCGACGCCTGCCCGGACCAACTGATCGTCCCGATCACGTACATGAACAGCAGCGCCGCGATCAAGGCCTTCGTCGGCGAACACGGCGGCGCCGTCTGCACGAGCAGCAACTGCCGCAACGTGCTGGAGTGGGCCCTAGCCGGCGGGGCCGCTTCAGCGGCTCTGAAACCAGATCAAAAGGTCAAAATCCTCTTCTTCCCCGACCAGCACCTCGGGCGCAACACCGCCTTCGCGATGGGCTACCCGCTGGAGAAAATGGTCGTCTGGGATCCGCGCCAGGACCTCGGCGGCAACTCCGAATCCGCGCTCCGCGACGCGGACTTCGTCCTGTGGAAGGGCCACTGCTCCGTGCACGCGCTGTTCCGTCCCGAGCACGTCGACCAGGCGCGCGAGAAGTACCCGGACATGAAGGTGATCGTGCACCCCGAGTGCAAGTGGGAGGTCGTGCAGAAGGCCGACATGGCCGGGAGCACGGCGTACATCGTCAAGCAGGTCGAGGCCGCGGCGCCCGGCACTCAGTGGGCCATCGGCACCGAGGTCCATTTGGTCAACCGCCTCGCGCGGCAGCACCCGGACCAGAAAATCATCGTGCTGAGCGACTGCCAGTGCCTGTGCACGACGATGTACCGGATCGATTTGCCCCACCTCTGCTGGGTGCTGGAAAACCTGGTCGAGGGCAAGGTCGTCAACGAGATCAAGGTCGACGCGCACACGCGCAAGTGGTCGACCGTCGCGCTCGAGCGCATGCTGGCGATCAAGGGCACCGGGAACCCGATCGGCAAGCAGCAGCCGGTCGGGACGACGGTGGATTGAGGCGGCAAACCGCTTCCCCCAGTGATATGATGGTGCACCGATGACGACGATCCAACTCAGCTTGACCGATGACGCACGCCGGTTTTTGGAAGAGCAAGCGGCCCGGGAAGGGCTCTCCGATTCGACCGCATACGTCGAGCAGCTCATCGCGCGCGAACAACGGCTGAGCGAGGACGAACGGGTCGAGCGCGCGCTGATCATCGGGATCGAGAGCGGGCCCTCGGTCGACGCGGACGACGCGTTCTGGCACCGCAAGGCGGCGTCACTGACCGAACGCGCCCGCGCGGCCCTTCGCGACAGGGGTTGACCAATGGCGCGCGTCGCATTCAAGCCCGCGGCCGAAGCCGATCTCGACGACGCGTTCCTGTACATCGCCCGGGACAGCATGGAGGCGGCCGTTCGCTTCCTCGCGCGCGTCCGCGCGGATTGCGAGCACCTCGCGGAATGGCCGGGTCCGGCGCGTTGCGCGGATATCGTCGGTCGGAGGTCGAAATGGTTCGATCGTGGCCGGTCAAAGGCTTCCGAAACTACCTCGTGTTCTACCGGCCGATTTGAAGGCGGGATAGAAGTCATTCGGGTGATTCATGGGGCGCGGGACGTCGACACCATCGTGCAGTCGGGCGAATGACCGCCCGCGCACGCCCGTGCGCGTCGACCCGCGGGGCGTGTTGACTTGATCTCCCCCCACGCGACCATGCCCGTCATGCGTCTCCCGCCCGACGTCGCCCACCAACTCGCCCTCGCCCGCTCGCTCGGCGTGGTCTGCGACGCCACCGGCGCGGTCGCCGTCGACGCCGGCGCGGACGCCGACCTCCTCCCCTACCCGCCGCCCGGCTACCTGCCGTGGCGGGCGCTGGAAGTCGGCAACGGCGACACCTACGGCTTTTACTGGCCGATCGGGCGCGAGGCCGCCGCCCCGGTCGTCTGCACGGTCTGGCACAATGAGTGGGCCGTGCTGCCGCTGGCGTCGTCGCTCGACGCGGCCGTTCGGCTCCACGTGTTGACCGGTGCGGGCGACCCGGCCGAGTGGCTGGCGCTCGCGGCCGAGGCGGCCGTCCCCGTCGACGACCTGCCGGCGCTCGCCGAGGGCGCGCGGGCGGACGAGGAGTCCGAGGAACTGCCGTACTGGGGGGCGTGGGACGCCGAGGGTCTGCTCGCGGTCGACCCGGCGTCGCCGCATTTGCTGTGGCTGGCGGCCAAGCGCGCCGTCGCCGACCGGCGGTACGAGCGGGCCGAGGGACATTTGCGGGCGGCGCTGGCCGCGCTCCCGGAATACGCCGAGGCGCTCGCCTTGCTCGGACTGGTCTACCGGCAGACCGCCCGTCATGCCGAGTCCGCCGGGGCGATGATGGAGGCGCTGACGGCCCCCTACTGCTTCGGCGCCAGCAATGCCGACCGCCGGCGCTTGCTCGGCTGGCTCGGGCGGATGAAAGACGCGACCTGCGCCGGCCCGGACCCGCTCTGGGCGCGGCGGGCGGAGCTGCGGCTCGACGACGGCGACACCGAGAGCGCGGATTACCGCGTGTTCGAGTCGCTGATCGAGGCGTACCACGTTGCGGGCATGGGCGCGCGGGCCGTGCGCCTGCGCGTCGCGGCCGGGGAGCTCATGACCCGCGAGACGATCTCGTTCCAGGAGCGCGGGGCGTGGACGAGCGACCTGTGGCGCCAGGTGCTCGTCGCGGACCTCGAGCGCGCGGGCTTACCGACGGCGCGGACGTCGCTCGGCACGGCGCAGGTTGCGGCGCCGCGCCGGAAACGGGCTTAAGCGGGGATTCGCGTACTGGATAGCGTGAGGCGGACGCATGCCCACTGAAGTGGGCAAGCCGGCGGGCGGTTCGGACTACCGCTCGTGGGCACACGAAATCCCCGCGCATTGCCGCGCGTTCCTCCACGCCATACGATCCCCCCCGATGTCACTGATTTCCGAGATCCTCGATCACAACCACTCGTTCGTCGCCAACAAGGAATACGAGCCGTTCCGCACGGACCAGTTCCCGAACAAGGGCCTGGTCGTGCTCACGTGCATGGACACGCGCCTGACCGAGTTGCTGCCGCGCGCGATGGGCATCCGCAACGGCGACGTGAAGCTGCTCAAGAACGCCGGCGCGATCGTCTCGCACCCGTTCGGGAGCGTGATGCGGTCGATCCTGGTCGCCGTGTACGAGCTCAAGGCGACGGAAGTCGCCGTCGTCGGCCACTACGGGTGCGGCATGACCGGCCTGGACTGCGCCCGCGTCCTGGACAAGGCCGTGGAGCGCGGGGTGTCGCCGGCGGTGATCAAGACCCTCGGCCACTCCGGGATCAACCTGCAGCAGTGGCTGACCGGGTTTGACCGGGTCGAGACCGGCGTTCGCGAGTCCGTCGCGATCGTGAAGAATCACCCCCTGCTCCCCCCGGACGTCTGCGTGCACGGCATGCTGATCGACCCCGAGACGGGGAAGCTCGACCCGGTGATCGACGGGTACGCGAACTGCAGGGTCGAGTGATTACGTCTTGATGACGCTTTGCCGCGACCCGAAGGCAAGCGACAGCGCCGCCCGCCGGGGGCGCGGTGGCGCGAATAGTAGGAGTCACGGGCGAGCCCTCACGGCCGTGCCCATGTCAAGGGCGGCGCCGCCCGCTCACGCGCCGCCGCGCGCACGCCCCCGGCCCAGACGGTCAACAGCACGACCGCGTAGATCGCCGTCGCCAGATTCAGGAACACGCCGGTGTACCCGAACCCGGCGCTGTTGTTGGCGAACGCGAGCATCAGGAGCACGCTCCCGACCAGCCCTGGCCAGGCGGCGACGACGCACGCGATCGCGGTCCGTCGGCGCTCCAGCCGCCGGGCGACGACCGCGAAGTACAGCCACGCCAGCACCGGCCCGGGCGCCTCGACGGCGAGGAGGATCAGCAGGACGGTGTCGCGCCCGGCCCGGCCGCGCAGCGACGTCCGGTCGTCCCACGCCGACCAGGCGACCAGCCCGATCAGGACGACGACCGGCAACGTCATCGCGACCCGCGCGGCCCACCGGAGCGCCGGGCGGTCGACGAGCGGTCCGGCCGCGGCCACCGCCCGCGCCGGCGGGCGCGCGGTCGTCAGCCAGGCGCCGGCGACCCGCATCGCGTACGCGGCCAGCACGAGCCCGAGCCCGACCATCATCTCGCCGCGGCCGAACACCGAGGGCAGGTACATGACGCGGCTCCCGGCGACCAGCCACCCGCGGGCCCCGAACGGGTCGGCCGCGCCGAGCGTGATGACCCACATCCGCGCGCCGTTGAGCAGGAGCATCGCCACCAGGAAGACGA
>DASPKW010000329.1:0-3768 GCA_035627895.1 Tepidisphaeraceae bacterium
CGCGTCTAACGGCACCGATCGCGCGAGCTACATGGAGCCGGTGTACCGCGCACCCAGACGTGCTCCGCAAGCGGAGCGGCTAAAAGAGGCTCCCCGTCCAACGGCGCCAACCGCGCGCCATCCGGTTTTTCCGCAATTGGCCCCGCATCCCGCCGCGATCATAATCCCCCCATGCTCGCCCCCGGCCCCCGGCCGTTCTTCTCCTTCGCCAACTACCTCCGCATGCGCCGGGACATCACCGGCTTCTTCGCCGAGGTCCACCGCCAGTTCGGCGACGTCGTCTCCTTCAAGGTCGGGCCGCGGCGCATCTGGCTCCTATCCCACCCCGACGTGATCCGCGACGTGCTCGTCACCCGCGCCGACAACTTCACCAAGGGCCCGGCCCTGAAGATGGCCAAGATCACGCTGGGCGAGGGCCTGCTCACCAGCGAGGGCGACTTCCACAAGCGCCAGCGGCGGATGATCCAGCCCGCGTTTCACGCCCGCCGGGTCGCGGAGTACGCCGACACCATCGTCAAGTTCGGCGAGCGCGCCGCCGACTCATTCCGCACGGGACAGCCCTTCGACGTCCGCGACGCCATGACCCGCGTCACGCTCGAGATCGTCGCCAAAGCCCTGTTCGACGCCGAGATCGCCGAAGAAGTCGACGAGATCGGCCACGCCATGGACATCACCGTGCGCATGTTCGACCGGTCGCGCACGCCGCTCGCCCCGCTGCTCAATTTGCTGCCGCTGCCGAGCAATTTCCGGTTCCTGAGCGCCCGCAACCGCGTGTTCGCCACGCTCGACCGCATGATCGCCGACCGCCGCGCCCGGCCCGACGAGGAGCGGCGCGACTTCCTCTCGATCCTCCTCCGCGCCCGCGACGAGTCCGCCGAGGGCGACGGCAGTGGCATGGACGACGAGCAGGTCCGCTTCGAGGCCATGACCCTCTTCTCCGCCGGCCACGAGACGACCGCCAACGCCCTGGTCTGGACCTGGCTACTCTTGGCCCAGAACCCGGAGGCGCAGGCTAAGCTCCACGGAGAGCTCGACCGTGTCCTGGCAGGCCGCACGCCCACCGCGACCGACGCCGAAGCCCTCCCGTACACGCGCGCCGTGATCGCCGAGTCGATGCGCCTCTACCCGCCCGCCTGGGTGCTCGGCCGCGCCAACGTCGGCGAGTATCCGGTGCCCGGGACCGACTACACGATCCCGCCCGAAAACGTCATCCTGATGTCCCAACACCTGGTGCACCGCGACCCGCGTTGGTGGCCGCGCGCCGAGTCCTTCGACCCCGGCCGCTGGCTCGCCGGCGACGACGCCACCCGCCCCCGATACGCCTACTTCCCCTTCGGCGGCGGCCCCCGCCAGTGCGTCGGCGAAAGCTTGGCTTGGCTCGAAGGAATCCTGTTGCTCGCGACGTTTGCGCGGCGATGGCGCTTGGAGCGCGCCGACGAAGCCCCCATTCGGTTGCATCCGACAATCACTCTGCGCCCCCGCGACCCGCTCATGATGCGCGCGGTGAAGCGGTAACGATCGCACCCCGGCGGTCGACATGCCCCACTAAAGTGGGCAAGCCGGCGTCCTTCTCCCATCTCCTCTTCTCCCCATCTCCGTCGTTCCCCTCCCCCCGGTGCCCGGTCTCCCCTATACTGCGGGTGGATGTTAAACCGCCGACAAGTCCGAGAACTCGCCCTGCGCACGCTCTTCGTCTGGGACGCCCACGACGACGCCACCGACCGCGACGTGGTCGAGCGCGTCGGCGACGACCTGAGCGCCGACGACGACGTCCGCGCCTACGCCCGCCACATGGCCGAGGGCACCTGGGAGACGCGCAACTCGATCGACGCCTGGATCGACCGCCTCGCCCCGCAGTGGCCCGTCCGAAGGCAACCCGGCGTCGACCGCGCCGTCCTCCGCCTGGCCGTGTGGGAGCTCACCAACACCGCCACCCCGCCCAAGGTCGTCATCGACGAGGCCATCGAGCTCGCCAAGCAGTACTCCACCGAAAACTCCGGCGGCTTCGTCAACGGCGTCCTCGACTCGGTCCTCCGCGAGTTCAACGACCTGATCTCCGGCCCCCTCGGCGCCAGCGAGATCCCGACGAGCGCCGGCCTCCTCGTCATCGACCGCACGGACGACGAACCGGTCGCCTTAGAGCGACAGCCCGAGCCCGAGGACACGCTGGCGTCGGACTAGCCGCTTCCCGCTTCCGACTCCTGACTCCTGACTCCTGACTCCTGACTTCTCCCTTCCCCATGTCGATTTTCGCCAAGGCATTTGACAAGCTCAAAGGCGCGCTCAAGAAGACCGCCCGGATCCTCAACACCGACGTCCGGACGCTCTTCATCCCCGGCCGCCAGATCAACGAGGACTTCCTCGTCGAGGTCGAGGAAAAGCTCCTCCAGGCCGACGTGGGCGTGAAGAACGCCGAGCGGATCGTCGCCACCATGCGCGAGCGCTGGCGCCTCGGGAAGATCAAGAACGCCGACCAGTGCCTGGCCATCATCCGCGAGGAAATGCTCGGCGGGTGGGGCAACCTCGATCGCGCGCTCAAGTTCGCCCCCACCGGCCCCACCGTCATCCTCGTCGCCGGCGTCAACGGCGCGGGCAAGACCACCTCCATCGCCAAGCTCGCGTCGTACCTGAAGAACGAGCTCAATAAAAAGGTGATGGTGTGCGCCGGCGACACGTTCCGCGCCGGGGCCGTGCACCAGCTCACGATCTGGGCCGAGCGCCTGGGCGTCGAGATCGTCAAGCACAAGCAGAACTCCGACGCCGCCGCCGTCGCCTACGACGCGTGCGAGGCCGCCAAGACGCGCGGCGTCGACGTGCTGATCGTCGACACCGCCGGCCGCCTGCCGACGCAGGAACACCTGATCCGCGAGCTCGTGAAGATCCGCGACGTCGTCGCCAAGCGGATCGAGGGCGCCCCTCACGAGAGTTTGCTCGTCCTCGACGCGACGACCGGCCAGAACGCGATCAACCAGGCCAACACGTTCGGCAACGCGATCAGCGTCAGCGGCATCTTCCTCGCCAAGCTCGACGGCACCGCCAAGGGCGGCGTGATCATGTCCATCCGCGACCAGCTCGGCCTGCCGGTGAAATTCATCGGCCTGGGCGAAACCCCCGACGACATCGCCCCGTTCGACCCGGAACAGTACGTCGCGGCCCTGCTTGGCGACGGGAAGTGACGAACCGGGAGTGCGAGGCTCCGTACGAGCCGTTCGAATTGCCACAGAGCTCACAGAGTCACAGAGGGGGACGCCCGCGCCGGACGAGCAGTCAGCTGCAAGTCAACGACCCGCCGACGCGCTCGACATCACTGCTCGTTCTTCGGCTTGACGTATTCCTGAAACCGCAGCGGCAGCGTCACGTCCGCCTTCGGGTGCGACTTCGCGATGATCGGCAGATTCTCATCCAGCGCCTTGATCCGCGCCCACTCGGGCGAGTTCGGGGCCCCCGACTTGATACGCGTCAGCACCCGCAGGTACCCGTCCGGCGCGTACCGCGCCGCCGCCGCGAGCCGCGCGCCTTCGAGGTCTGCCGCCTGCTCCGCCTCGGCCCCCATCGACCCTCTGAGAATCACGTCCGCGAGTTTCTGACCCGCCTGGCGCAGGCTCGAATCGGTCAGCGCGACGGTTTCCGCCGGTTTGAGAACGGCCGACGCCCGCGTCGCGCTGTCCGCGCCCGTCGTCGGCCTCGTCTGCGGCTGCGACGTCGGCTTGCCCGTCGCCGCGGGCGTCTCCGCCAGATACCCGATCGCCTTGAGCGCCCGCCCGCTCT
>DASPKW010000330.1:0-20490 GCA_035627895.1 Tepidisphaeraceae bacterium
AGCAGGGGAAAGTCCACGGGCTGCAGTCCCTGGGGAACTCGACCGCCATTCCGAAGCTCGAGGCTGACCCCGTGACGCCCCCGTACGACGCGCTGACCTACTTGCGCCAGCCGGGCTCCGGCACCGTCAACGCGACCGGTACCCCGCGCCAGAAGGACCGGTACATCCTGATCGGCGCCGGCGTGGACCGCACGTACGGTACCGACGACGACCTGACCAGCTTCGGCGACGTCCGGTGACCGTGCCCCGCCGTCGCGCACCGGCACCCTCGCCCTTCACACTATGAGCACACCGATCCGTAGTCGTTACGCCCGCCGCCGCCCGCGCTCGCCGGCCACGGTCGCCGCCGCCCCAAGCGGCTTCACGCTCGTCGAGTTGTTGGTCGTGATCGGCATCATCGCCATCCTGATCGCGATGACGGTGATCGGGATCCGCAAGATGGCCGCGTCGACGCGGGCGAAGGCGACCGTGGCGACGCTGGCGACCGCCCACGGCATGCTCTCGGAGTACGAACGGATCGCGCAGTCGGGCAGCGGGCTCCCGAAGAAGATGATCAACACGCCCAAGAGCGTGCTCGAGGGCTCCGCGGACCGGGACGGACAGGCGGTCCAAGACACGCGGGTCGCGATGGGCCTGGTCCTCGGGATCCCGGTCAACCGCAAGGCGATCGAGCAACTCCCGCCGACCGGCCTGTTGCAGAGCAACCCGCCGGGGCAGCCTCCGGTGCTCTTGGACGCGTGGGGTAACCCCGTCATCTTCGTCCCCGCCGGCGGGCTCAACGGCGTGCTCGTCAACGGCAAGGCCACGCGGATCACGTCCCTCGACAACCTCCCGTTCTTCGCGTCCGCCGGCGCGGACGGGTCGTTCGAGACGGGCGACGACAACGTGTACTCGTTCGACCGCTGACGCCGCATCGTCACCGGAGCCCAAGTCATTCGGCGAACGTCGTAGCTTCGAGCGGCAGAAAATGGCAGAGAAGTGTTGAAACACCACGAAACTTAGCTAGAATTTGGGCGAGCGGAGCTCCCGCTCTGGTTGGCATCAGCGTCTCACAAGTTGTGGTTTCGACTGTTGTTATTCGCGGTTCGTGCACTCGACGCACCGGCGACCTACGGAACCGAAGGTTGCAGGTTCGACTCCTGCAAGCTGCACTTTTTGGAAACGTGGTCGGTTTCACCGGCCCCACGCGCGGCTGCATCAGCCGCGCGTGTTTCGGGTTGGGCAAAACGGCCTGCATTTACAACAAGTTTCCAGGGGCCCTGAGGCTCCCACCCGAATTTCCGGTCTCGGATCGTCAGGTGCGAACCGAGCTTTTCGATCGCCGCACGCAATTCGGTGGGCTCGCCGCGTGAGGCGGCGTATTTCATTTGTTTAGAGCCGTTTATGAACCGGATCGCCGGTTCGAACCGTAATTCGTCCGCGCCGCGGATCGCGTCCATCTTGTCGAGCAAGCTTCGCCGCTCGCCGAGTGCCTTTTCCTTCCGCTTGCGGAACTCGTCGGCCGAGAACGCCCCGGCGTCCAAGTATGCAGCCGTGAGGCGATCCAGCTTGGCGTCGAGCGCCTTGACCTCTTTGAGCGTTCGCTTGCGTTCGTCTTCGCGGCCGGCGTTCGTTTCGCGTTGCTCCTGCCGAAGCTGTTCGATCATCCAATCGGCGGTGGCATCGGGCAGTGATGCCGACGCCAGCGCCTTGGCGATCTGGCCGGTTGCTTTCTCTTCGCGGAGGTAGCGCTGCGAGCAGTCCGTCTTGCGACGCTTCGTGCAGCGCAGGTAGTTGTGCCCCCTTCTGCGTCTCCATCGTGATTACGCACCCGCACTCGCCGCAGTACATCAGCCCGCGGTAGACGTACGTCTTGAGCCGAACCGGGCTCGGCTTACTCCGCCGCTTCATCACGTCCTTTACGGCGTCGAACAACTGCTTGGTGACGAGCGGCTCGTGCGAGCCTTGGTGCATCTCGCCACGAAGGATGAACACGCCGTAGTAGAACGGGTTCTTGAGGAAGTCCTGGTAGCGGGACAGCGACATCACCCGGTTCTCGTAGTTCCGCAGGCCCTTGGCGTTCAAAACCTCGCGGAGCCGCGTGAGTGTGTACTGCCCGGCCGCGTACAGCTCGAACGCCTCCCGCACGAGCGGCGCCCGAACCGGGTCGACGGCGATCGTCCGGAGCTTCGGTTCGTTGAAGTACCCGACCGGCGGCCGCCACGACCAGATGCCCTGTTCGGTCTTCTGCCGCTGGGCGCGGCGGATGTTCACTGACATGGTGTCGGAAAAGTATTTGCTCTGCCCGAACGCGAGGTTGAGCATCAGCTTGCCCTGGGCGGTATTTTCGAACCAGAACGAGCAGAACTTCAGGGCCGCGATCCGTCCCTCGTCGAGCAGGTCGATGATCCGGCCGCCGTCGAACGCGTTGCGGGCCAGGCGGTCGGGGTGCCACGCGATGATGCCGTCGGCCTCGCCGGCCTCGATCCGGTCGAGCATCTGGTTGAATTGCGGCCGCCCCTTCGTCATCGCGCTCTGCGACTCTTCGAAACTGCCGACGACGTCGAGGTGCTCCCCGGTGACGATCCGGCGGATCTCGGCCAACTGGTCGCCGATACTGCGAGCCTGCTGCTCCTCCCCGCCCGTCGACTTGCGGACGTAAATGAAAAACCGATGTTGTCGTTGAATGGTCATGGCCCTTTCAGTCTAGCGCGAAAGAGCGACGGCGCGAAGAGGTTTTGATCGAAGTGGTTAGTCGGCGACTGTACGAGCGTGCGTGACCGTATTTGTGACGGATGGATTGCGTGGCCGCCGCCTTCCTCCCAGCGTTTGCAGCATGAACATGGGCGAAGATTTGGGCACACGATTGGCAGCGCAGTTCACCATCACCCGGCTGTTCACGCCGGGCGCGGAAACGCAATGGGGAGGATCGGTTTCTGCCGTGACCGAAGGGGGAATCGAGTACGACCGGATCAAACTGCACTTTTGCTTTCACGGACGCCTGAAGGAGCGAGAAGCACTCAGGGTGTTGGCCGAACAATTGGCGGCCGCACGGGTGGAATGGCTCCGACCGGCGACGACCCCGACGAGTCGATGACCGCGAGAACCTCCAGCCGCTTTTGGCCGAGCGCGACGACATTGCCGACAAGCTGCGCGACGCGTTGATGCTGGTGCCGGCCAGCCGGAAGCTGATGCAGAAGCAGTTCGATCAGTGGGAGTCGCGGCTGGCCGCGCTGGAGGAGCGCGTCGCCCAGGTGGAACGGGCCGACACGCCGGCGGCGGACGTGGGCGCGACGGTGGACGCGCTGGTTGCAAAGTTCGCGGCGGTCGCCCGGTCGCTCGACACGCTTCCGCCCGCGGCGGTGCGGACGCTGCTCGGCACCCTCGTCACGCGGCTCGAAGTGGACTTGGAGACAAGGGCCGTCGAGGTCGACTTGGCTGTCCCCGACGGCATAACCCTTGAAAAGAGCAGTAGTAATGGCGCGCCCGAGCCGTTGTGCCCGGTTGCGGCAAGGTCTTGGCCTTTGCCGAACCAGGCACAATGGTCGGGTGGGCTCAAAATCGCGGCCGTGCGGTGCGAGGGGCGGCGGGGCGACCGGCGGACGCCGCCGTGCTTCAAGTGCAGCCGCAAAGCCGCTTAGTCGCCGTATAGACGTGAACTTATGGAGCGAACGCCGCCCGGACCCGCCCCCGCGGGGCCGGGCGGCGTGCCCTTGTCGGGCGCTGCGCCCGACAAGAGGGACGGACGTGGCGAGGGAGCGCCGAACGTTCGCGTAGACAGGTGAAAAGCGATTTACGAGGTTAGGGAGCATGTCGCGGACGAGCGAGTTACTGCCTCACACGAGTTGTGTGGGCCGCCCGTCCCGGCGTGCTGTACCGCCCTGCGAAAGCTTTCACCCCATGACCCTGCTCGCCCCGATGCCTCGTCGTCGCTCAACGTAGACGTTCCCGTGTCCCACTCGTCCCCAGGACCCACCCCGGCGACCCCAAGGGGCAAAGACGTGACGATTCCGCCGCCGTGGTTCGAGGCGATGTCGGAGGCGCGTCAGAAGGGAGTCGTGTGGGTTGACGTGGCCGAGCTCGCCGAACACGAAGCCTGCGCGTTCCTGCCATCGCGGGAGGGCGCCTACGCACTTGTGCTGGCGAGCGTGAGGGAGTTCGGCGTCCAGTACCCGCTGGCGACGGCGTCGGGTCGGGTGCTGGACGGCCGCTACCGGCTACGGGCCGCGCGGGAACTCGGATTGCTGAAGCTCCCCACGCTGGCCGTCGACGTCGCGGACCCAGTCCGGTTCGTCCACGAGATGAAGGCCGCCCGCGAGCACCTGACCGACCTGGACCGCGCGGCGCTTGCGGTGCGGTATCAGGACTATAAGCGGGGCGCGTACGTCATCGAGCGGACGGCGAAGATGAACGCTGCTCGTAAGGGAAAGGGCAAGCCGAAGATCCCGGTGACGAACTTGGGCGAGTCGCCGAGCCCGTCGGGCTCGCGTCCGCCGCTACACCGCCGGCGGAACCGCCCGTCACGCCGGCTCCGGCCCCGAAGCTCGACGCGAGAAGAGAGGCATGCGATGCGTATAAGGTGCCCGAGCGAACGTTCCGCAAGATGCGCAAGCTGGCCGACAAGCGGCGCGACCTGTTCGACAAAGTGCTTTCGGGAACGCTGGCCCCGAACGTGGCGCTGAAGCAGATGGGGAAAAACGTGTCGGCCGCCCGCGCCACCACCGCCAAGGCAGTGCTCGTGCGGGTGCAGGACGTGATCAACCCCGAAATTGAGAACAACGTTCACGAGGGGGACGCGGCGGAGGTTCTTAAGCGCGTGGGAGACGGGCTCGCGTCGCTGGTGGTATTCTCGCCGCCGTACCATGGGTTCAAGGAGATCGTGTACGAGCCGCCGCTGCCCGAGCGGGCGTACGACGAGTATTTGCAGCACCTGCGCGGCGTGCTGATTCAGAGCCATCGCGTGTCACGGATCGGCGGGCGGCTGTCGATCGTGCTGGACACCCCGCGGAACCGGGACGCCGGTCGTCACTTCATGATCCCGGTTGTCGCGGACGTAACCCGTCTGGCAATCGACGTCGGCTGGGACTTTTGGAACGACATCGCGTGGTGCAAAGACGAGGTGAGCGGGAAGAAGACCGCGTTCGGGTCGCTCGCCCTCTGCTCGGCCCCGATGCTGTCGCGCAACCACGAGACGATCCTGCTGTTTTACAAGCAGACGCACAAGCTCGACGGCGACCAGGCCCTGTGTGACCTGACCCGGGCCGAGCACTTGGCGTGGTGGACGAGCGCCTGGCACGTCAAGCCCGAGGTCGACAAGAAGATCCGCGACGTCCACCCCGCCCCGTTTCCCGAGACGCTGGTCGAGCGGTTGGTCAAGCTGTTCACCTACCGCCGGGATTTGGTGATTGACCCCTACAACGGCAGCGGGACGACAACCGCGGTGGCTCGAAGGCTGGGCCGACGGTTCATCGGGATCGACCAATCGCGGCTGTACTGCACGCAGGCGCGCGAGCGGCTAGCGCGCGTGGGAAGTGCTAAAGGATGCGCGTCCCCCCGCCGGGTTGAAACCCGCGTTGTCGAAGCGCAGGACGCGGACCCTTCGAAGCTTCGGTCACCGCTACCGATAGCGAACACCCCTTTGGCGCCCACCCCGACCGACGACATGTTCGCAAACTCCGACGCCGCCTGAGCCCAGCGGCCTAACACGGTACAGAAGGACTGTTCCATGAGTCTGAACAACTACAAGCATTGGCCGGATTCGAGTGAGTTGGTCTGCGACACCTGCCGTCTCAATGCCGCGCAGATCGAAATACGTGATCGGATTATTGCAGTGGAGCACGCTTTTCTCTTGGGAAGAGACGCGGACGGCGAACTGATCCCGGAGCGCGCCATCGGTGCCGCCACGCTCGCCGACGAACTCGCGCCGTACCGACGTCGCGCCAGGTACTGCCTTGAATGCTTTCAGCGAGACAGGATGGAACGGATGTGCGTGTCACCCCGGGATTTACCAGTCGGATGACCCGCCCACCAGCCTCATCGCGCCGACCATCACATCAGCTCAAACCGTGAATACCTGAAACAGCGCCCTTGTCCCCCCAGCCCCCGCGGCCCGCCCGTGAAATTGATCAAGAACCCTATCGCTCATGCTCCCAGATGCAACGATCCCGACGCCGCCGCACCCCGGCGTTCTCCGACTCCCCCATCTGATCTGGATTTATTAGGCAGAAGTGCGCAGCCCTGCGGGCAGGAAGTTCAGGTCTTTAGAGAAGGTACCCCTGCACCAGAAATGCGCGTCTGGAGGTGCCGCCGCCCGACGTGTGAGGACTGCTGTCGAATTAGAGGCTTCAAGCGCGCGTGCAATGTTCTGGCCTTCGCCAACGGGCGCTCCTGCAGATTTCTGACGCTCACGGTGCCGGGGCGTTCCGGCCCGCTGCTCGGGCCCTATCAGTTGTTGACGCGCGCCTTCAAAATGATCTGTCGTACAACGGCTTGGAGGTCGACCGTGATCGGCGGCGTACGCTTCTTGCACGTCGACTTCGTAGCCGAGACGCAAATCTGGCGCCCGCATCTGCACTGCATTGTTGAGGCGGCCCGCCTGCTTTCGAGCGATATCTGGGAAGACTGGAGCCGCACCACCGGTGCGTGGGCCTGCCATGATGCGGCGCTCCCCGGCGGCGATGCACTCAAGGCGGCCGTCAAGTACGCGAGCCGCTGCCCATTCCTGACCCTCACGGAGCACCCATTTCTTGTGCGCGAGTACGCCGATGTGACCCGTCAGCGTACGGCCCAAGTGTTCGGGTGCTGGTACGGCCAAATCAAGCTGAGTGTGCCCTCGTACCCGAAATCGGCGATACCAGCACTAAGTACCCGCCATCCGTGCCGAGCAGCGGTCGTGGTCGCGGGCGTTGAGTCACCTCAGCAGCGTTCCCTGATCGGGGAAGCGGCGAACGTATCGACTGAAGACCGGGTCGGCCTCGATCAGCTCGCCGAGGGTCGGGGCGGGCGGGGCGGCCACGGGCGCCGTTACCCCTGCCGCCAAGCGTGATTCCGCGCGTACTCGGATGGAGCGAATCCGCCACTCGGCTGCCGGGTCCACGGGCGACGGCGGCGGCATGGGGGCCGCGGCCGCGACCGAACCTTGAGCGGCGCCGGCCCCGGCCTTCAATTGCCACGCCGTAACGCCGAGAGTCCCGGCGACCACAATCACGGCGGCGACAAGCGCGATGATGCGTCGACCATGGTCGCGGCCAGACCGTGGTACCGGAGCCGTCCGCCATCCGCCGCGCGTGGCGCCGCGAGCCGCTCGACCTTGGGCCGGTCGAGCATCCGCGTGAACGTGCGCAGCTTGTACAGGCGGTCCTGGCTTATGCCGAGGTACGCGGCGAGCCGCTCGACCGCGTTCGACCTGTACCCGGCCTCGGCATCACGCACGCGGGTGGCCAACCACTAGGCGTTTCGCGGGTGCAAGTGTGGTCGACGGTGTCGACGGCCATGTGCGTCCGACCGCCGGCCTCACTATGTCCTCATAGGTTTCTGCAAGCCTAGACCGTGGCGTCCGTCGCGGACCCACTGCCATTCTGGCAGTCGCACTGCGAGCACATGAGGTCGTTTCCTCTCTTTGGCAAGGCTCCGCTTCTTCTGAACTTACGGCTGACGGGCAGACGCGGCTCATTGCTGGCACACACATCGCTAAAGCTCCGGCGGTTGCAACGCCCCGGAGCCCGATGCGGCCCCATAGGCCACAGGAGTGACGGCAAGCATCCGGCGGCCGTGCTGACCGCGTCGTGATTCGGACATACGGTGGCTCGCCGCCCACGAGCGGCGCAGCCGGGCGACCCAACACAACATCTCGACGCGACCAAACAGCAGCACAATCGGTGGCCGCATCGGCCCGGGGTAGCGACTGGCCGGGCGAGCGTGCGCCCCGGCCGGACCGGGGGTGCCACACGTATTGGTGGCTGATCCCCGGCCAGACGGATGACGTGTCGCATGCGAAACGCACGAGAAAGGAGGCTTTTATGCTCGCTCGAATGATGACCGACTTCGCACCGCTCGCGCGGTTGCAGGACGAGATGAACCAGATGTTCGAAAGCGTCTTTGAGGACGCGCCGTCGCTCCGCGGGTACGCCGCGGGCTACCCCGGCGTGAACCTGTGGGAGGCCGGCGACGCCGCCTACGTCGAGGCCGAACTGCCCGGGCTGGGCATGGAAGACATCGAGGTGCTGGTCACGGGCAACGAGGTCACGATCAACGGCGAGCGGAAGATCGCCGAGCCGGAGAACGCGGCGTACCACCGCCGGGAGCGGGCCGCGGGCCGGTTCTCGCGGGTACTGACGCTCCCGTGGGAGATCGACGCGGAGAAGGTGCAGGCGACGCTCCACGACGGCGTGCTGACCGTGACGTTGCCCAAGTGCGAGTCCTGCAAGCCCCGCAAGATCGAGGTCAAGGCCCTGCCCGCCGCGTAACAAACACCGGTTGCGCGGTCGGGCCACGGCCCGCGGGCTGCTGTTCGTCTTGGGAAAGACTAACCATGACGTCAACAGGATTAGAAAGGAGGCTATTATGAGCAATACCGCCATTGAGAAACGTGAGAACCAGGCGGATGTCCCGGAGCGGATTGAGCAGGCGACCTACTTCACCCCGCTCGTGGACATCGTCGAGACCGGCGAGGAGTTCATCTTCCAGGCCGACCTGCCCGGCGTGAAGGCCGGGGACGTGGACGTCAGCTACGAGAACGGCGTCCTGACCATCGCGGGCAAGGTGCAGCCGCGCCAGCCTGCCGGACAGGGTTACGTCTGGCGGGAGTACGGCGTCGGTCACTTCTACCGCCAGTTCTCGCTCGGCACCCCGATCAACCCGGACGGCATCCGTGCGGAGTTGAAGAGCGGCGTGTTGGATCTGTACGTGCCCAAGGCCGAGTCGGCCAAGACCCGCCGCATCGAGATTAAGACCTCGTAACGACTACCGCGCCCGGTTCTTCCGCCCGCGCGGCCGCCGCGGTCCTGCGGCGCGTGCCGGCGAGGCATTGCGAGGTCCTGGTCTCGTGAGAGTCTGAGGAATGGTGGTAAGCATCGTCGCCGGGTGTGGCGCGGCGGGCGTTGGGCCCTCGAGAGCCCCACGGTCGGCCGGACGAGCCACCCCGGCTGGGGCCGGTGAAGGTGCTCGACCGAAACCCCAATGCTCTACCGCCCGGCAAGAGGGATCTGGCATAGAGCATCGAACTCTTCACGACAAAAAAGGAGGTGCCTATGAACTTGGTCAAGAAACTGTTCAAGAACGGCAACGGTCACGGCCGCGGCGGCACCGCCTTGGCGAAGCGCGAGGGCGGCGGCCTGCTGAGCCGAAAGGGAAGGTCCGAGTTGGACGACCTGTGGCGCGACATGGAGCGCGACCCGTGGTCGCTCGTCCGAGACCCCTGGTCCACACTGGACCGAGTGAGTGAGCGGTTAAGCACGTTGGCCCCGTGGCCGGCGGTGGACGTGTCGGAGGACGAGAACGCCGTCACCGTCCGATGCGACGTGCCCGGGCTGGACGCCAAGGACCTGGACGTGCAGGTCAGCGGCAACCTCCTGACTGTCAGCGGCTCCCGCGCGGACGAGTGGAGCGGCAAGAAGCGCGGCGTGCGGCGGCAGGAGCGGGTCAGCGGCAGCTTCTCCCGCAACATCACGCTGCCCGACTACGTCGACGGCCAGAAGGTCGAAGCCAAGTACCAGAAGGGCACGCTCACGGTCACGGTGCCGAAGGTCCCGGGCAAGGGGCCGCGGCGCGTGACGGTGCAGGCCGCGTAACACCGGCGCATCACTTACGAGTGATCGTGCCCCGATAACGTCCCCCGCCCGGGGACGACGCGAGGTTCGGCCCGCCTCTTTGGCGAAGGCCAGCACCTGCGCACGTTTACTTGGGAAACGGCCCACCCGCGGCGCGAGCGGAACTCTCCACCGCTCCCGCCGCGGGCGTCAAGGCGCCGCCGCCAGACGGCGGAGGCCATTGCAAAGGAGTTCGATTACTTGGACTAATCGTATCTGCGACGGATGAAAGGAGGTGTGCCATGCGACGGAACAACGTGATTCGGCCTAGCGGCATGCTTAGCACCGTGCTGGTCGCGACCGTCGCGCTCCTCGCGTGCATCCTCCTGACCCCTGCGCGCACGTCCGATCCGGTGCAGACGGCCGGAAGTGGCTCAAGCATCGCAACTGCCGGCTTTGTCCCTCCTGCCGTTCATTCCATCGGTGAACATACGCAAGACGGAGATGCAGCGGCCCCGTGGCAAACCGCCGCGGCGTCAGACGCCTCGCCCCTCGTGGGCGTAAATGAGATGGTGGGGCCGGCTGCGCCCGAGTGGTCGGAGCGCAATTTCGTCCCCCGCCTGGTGCCGCCTGACGTGCCGTCCATCAGTCCGTCCCCGGCCGACGGCCGAGCGGGCGTCCCCGTCCCCCAGGATTACGGCAAGACGGCAGCCACTGTGAACAAGGACGTGGCGCTGATCGGCCAGAGGGTGAGCGTGGACCGACTATTGGACCGCCGCTGCCGTGGGCATGGGCCTTAACCGTGACGCACGGGTTATTAGAGGAGGGAGTGATCTGACATGACCCGACGCGCACACGAGTGGAAGGAGGCATTCAGCTACCTGTGGAAGGCGCCGCTTTGGCTGGCGTGCGTGGTGGCGGTACTGGGGGTTGCATTCGTGGCCCTGCCGGCATCCATGGCGATGCTGTCGGTGCCGCGGCGGCACTGACGGCCGCCGTCGTGCTCCTGGTGTCGCCGGCGGTGCTGTCGGCCGTCGCCGTCGGCGCCGCGGCGCTGGTCGTGCTGGCGGCTGGCACGGTTGTGATGGCGGTGGCGTTCCTGCCGCCAATCTTGTCCGCCCTGCTGTGCGTTGGTGCGACGTGCCGTTGCCGCGACGGGTTGTGCCGCGTCACTTGCCGGTCGCGACGCCCGCGCAGCCCTTCGCGCGAGTGCGGAAACTGTGCACCGGCTCCGCCCGCGCTCGGCCGACAAGGGCCGCGCGGCGACGGAAGGCACCGCGACGCTGTCCACACTGGTTCGGCGGTGGTGGCATCCACGAGGTGGGGGCGGCCTGATGCCGGGTTAACGCCCGCGTGAGAGGTGCAGGCGGTCACGGCAGGGAGACGCCGTCGAGGCACGACGGCGCCGCCTCCCCGACGGCCGGCCGCCCAGAGGGAACAAGCCATGGCTGAGATGGGCAAACTGTTGGTGTTCTCCGGGTTGCTGATCGCACTCGCCGGCGCGGCGGTGTGGTGCCTGGCGCGGCGGGGGTTCCACGGCCTGCCCGGCGACATCCGCTATGAGACGGAGCACGTGCGGGTGTACTTCCCCGTCGTCACGTGCCTCGTACTCTCCGCCGCTCTGACGGGCCTGATGTGGCTTTGGCATCGGCTGATCCGGAGGTAGGAGAGCAGGACGAAAGACAAACGGTGTGTGTGGACGAATGACACGGACGATCGGGAACGCCCCGCCGACCATTTGTGAGAGAACAGTCACTTCGCCCGCGCTCGGCGAATACGAAGCCGACCCGGTACACCAGCCGGCGCCCGAACGGCCGAAGGGATGGCTATTAGCCCCGCCGATCAACGTTGCGCGGCCATCGTGAACCCTCGGGCAGTCGGCGGTGGCTTTCACCGCCTCACAATCTTGCCCACCACAGCGTCGCCTGTCATCTCGGTCCACGCCGGCTGCCATCCGTGCACCGCCCCGTCTCATCAAGGAATCCCGAGCCGTTCATAAACCTTCACGATCACAGCACTTTCTGATTCGAATTCTTCGAGTGATTTCTAGCCTCGCGCGGCACAGGAATTTCTTCGCGGCCGCTTGAGTGGCTATCCCGCCACGTTCGCGAGAGGTGGCTTCAGGAGGACTGCCATGAGCTCAAGACTTTACAACAACATCAAAACCGCCGTGTTTCTGGGCCTGCTTACCGGCCTCATTCTGGTTGCTGGTGCGTTGATCGGCGGCAACACCGGATTGATCGTGGCACTGATCATCGCCGCGATCACGAACTTCGTCGGCTTCTTCTTCAGTGACAAGATCGCCCTAGCGTCGATGGGCGCGCAGGAGGTGGGGCCGGAGCACTGGCTTTACCAGATGGTGGCCAGGTTGGCCGCCCGTGCGAACCTGCCGATGCCCCGGGTGTATGTCTCGCCGCAGATGGCGCCCAATGCCTTCGCCACCGGCCGCAGCCCGCGACACTCGGCCGTGTGCGCCACCGAGGGCCTGCTGCAACTGCTCGATCGCGACGAGGTCGCCGCGGTCATGGGCCACGAGCTGGCCCACGTGAAGCACCGCGACATCCTGATCCAGACGGTGGCGGCGACCATCGGCGGCGCGATCAGTTCGCTGGGCTACGTGTTCATGTTCGGCGGGGCGTCGTCGGACGACGGCGACGACGACAGCGGCGGCGGTAACCCGCTGGCCTGGTTGTTGATCCTGATCCTCGGTCCGATCGCCGCGGCGCTGATCCAGGCGGCCATCAGTCGCAGCAGGGAATTCAACGCCGACACGGAGGGAGCGGCGATCGCCGGCGATCCGAGGGCGCTGGCAAGCGCGCTGGAGAAGATCCACGCGTACGCCGAGCAGATCCCGATGCACGTGAATCCAGCGTACAACAGCCTGTTCATCGCCGAACCGCGGGGCGCGATGGCATGGATTGCGGGTCTGTTCAGCACCCACCCGCCGATGGAGCAGCGCATCGAGAACCTGCTCGGTCATTCGAGCGTGGGGCGCTTCCGCTACGCTGCATGATGGTCATCACCGGTCCGAGGGTAGCACCGCCTCCGCGTCTCACCACGGTGCGGCCCACCGGCGTCTAACCCCGGAGGAGACGCGCACAGGCGGGCGCGATGGAGTGAAACTGCCATGGACGCGAACGCAACCCTTCCCGGCACGCGGGGGCCCACGCCTCCGGCGCCCGGTCCCGGGCCGACCCCCCAGGACCCGGGCAAGGGCAACGGCCCCCGGCCCGACTGGAGTCGGCTCTGGCCCTACGTGCTCCTGACGCTGGTGGCGCTTTGGTTCTGGCAGAGTGCCATGAGCCACCTGGCGTTCCGCACCATCCCCTACAGCGCGTTCAAGAGTTACCTGGGCGGCGGCCAAGTCGCCGAGTGTGCGGTCGGACAGGACGAGATCACGGGGCGCATTGTACCCGCTCAGGGCCGCGCGCCCGGCCCGCCGGCCACGACGAACCCGTCCACGCCCTCTACCCTACCAGCCACCACTGCGGCGATCGCGACCCCGGCGGTGAAGGAGCCGTTCCTGTTCCGCACCGTGCGGGTGGAGGATCCGGACCTCGTGCAGGACCTTCAGCGGGCGGGCGTAAGGTTCGT
Organism: Tepidisphaeraceae bacterium; assembly: GCA_035627895.1. Classification (GTDB taxonomy): domain Bacteria; phylum Planctomycetota; class Phycisphaerae; order Tepidisphaerales; family Tepidisphaeraceae; genus DASPKW01. The sequence continues at coordinate 13,320 of DASPKW010000330.1, forward strand.
CGGCGAGCGGCCCAGCTTCCTCTCGCAGTTCCTGCTCTCTTGGGTGCTGCCGATCGCGGTCATGGTCGGGCTGTGGTTCCTGCTGGCTCGCAGCGTCCGCGGCGCCGGCGGCATCCTGGCGGGCATCGGCCGGAGCCGTCACCGCCTGATCGCGGACCACCAGACCGGCGTGACGTTCGCCGACGTGGCCGGGTGCGACGAGGCCAAAGTGGAGTTGCAAGAGGTCGTGGACTTCCTGAAGAACAAGGAACGGTACGGGGCGCTGGGGGCAAAGATACCGAAGGGCGTGCTGCTGGCCGGCCCGCCGGGCACGGGCAAGACGCTGCTGGCCCGGGCGGTGGCCGGCGAGGCGGGCGTCCCGTTCTTCTCGATCAGCGGCAGCGATTTCGTAGAGATGTTCGTCGGCGTCGGGGCCGCCCGGGTGCGGGACCTGTTCGAGCAGGCCAAGCAGCACGCCCCGTGCATCGTCTTCATCGACGAGGTCGACGCGATCGGCCGGCAGCGCGGCGTCCACGTAGCCGGCGCGGTCAACGACGAGCGGGAGCAGACGCTGAACCAGCTCCTGGTCGAGATGGACGGCTTCGAGGCCAACGCCGGCGTGATCATCCTGGCGGCGACCAACCGCCCCGAAATCCTCGACCGGGCGCTGGTCCGCCCCGGGCGGTTCGACCGGCAGATCGTCGTAGACCTGCCGGACCTGGACGGCCGCGAGGCGATCCTCAGGGTTCACGCCCGCGGCAAGCCGCTGGCCGACGACGCGGATCTGCGCCGCGTGGCGGCGGCGACCGCCGGCTTCGCCGGGGCCGACCTGGCCAACGCGGTGAACGAGGCGGCCCTGCTCGCGGCCCGGCGTGGCTCGACCCGGATCGAGCAGCGGGACCTGGACGAGGCGGTCGAGAAGGTCGTGGCCGGGCCGGAGCGGAGGAGCCGCCGGCTCGACGAGGAGAAGAAGCGGCGGGTCGCGTACCACGAGGTCGGCCACGCGCTGGCGGCGGCGTGCTGCCCGCACGCCGACCCGCTGCACAAGGTCAGCATCGTCCCGCGCGGCCGCTTCGCCCTCGGCTACACGTTGCAACTGCCCACCAGCGACCAGTTCCTGCTGACGCAGGAGGAGTTGCGGGACCGGATCAAGGGGCTGCTCGGCGGGCGTGCCGCCGAGGAGGTCGCGTTCGGCAACGTCAGCACCGGGGCGGAGAACGACCTGGAGCGGGCGACGGGGCTGGCCCGCCAGATGGTCTGCCTGTTCGGGATGAGCGGGACCGTCGGCCTGTTGCACTGCGGCCGTCGGCCCGGGACGTTCCTGCCTGGCGACACTGAGGGCGCCGCGCCGCGCGACGTGAGCGAGGAGGTGGCCCGGGAGGTCGACGCCGAGGTGAAACAGATCCTCCACGACTGCTACGGTGAGGTGAAGCGGTTGCTGCAAGTGCATCGCGACGCGCTCGACCGGGCGGCCGGAGAGCTGCTCCGCCGCGAGACGCTGGACGCCGCGACGGTCCACCGCCTGATCGGCGTTGGGCGCGACCGTGCCGCGTCCGCTCGTTCGCCGTCGCCGTCGGCTCCGTGAACGAAGCGGCAATCGAGCCGTCGGCCGCGACCGTCAGGCAGGTGTGCCGCCACCACGATCCGTCCGTCGGGCGTCGCGCGGGCCGGCCCGTGCCACCGAGACCGGTTCCTAGCGCAGCAGGTCGCTAGCCGCCGCCCCTATCGGTCGCTCGAAACACCTCCGCGATCGCGCGGCCCAACTGGGCCGGGTCGATCGGCTTGGTCAGGTGCCTGGCAAACCCGGCCTCCAGGCTGCGGCGGACGTCGTCGTCCATCCCGTACCCGCTCAGGGCGATGCCGATTAGGCCGTACTCGGCCCGGAGGTGCCGCATCAGGTCGAGGCCGCTGCCGTCGGGCAGCCCAAGGTCGCTGATGACGCCGTCGAAGGCCCTGGACGAGGCCAGTTGCTTAGCCGTGACGACGTCGGGGGCGTCACACACCTCGCACGACATCCGCCGCAGGATCCGGGACATCGCCTTGGCCGTGTGCTCGTGGTCCTCGACCAGGAGGATCCTCAAGCCGAGCGACTGCGGGCCACCGTCGCGCGGGCCGCGCCCGGGAACGCCCGCGGCGGGATCCGCCTGCGGCGTCAGCGCGGGCGCCGGCGCCGTCGCCGGGAGCGTCACCAGGAACCGCGCGCCGTGGCCCCGTCCCTCACTGTGCGCGCGGATCGTGCCCCCGTGCAGTTCGACCAGGGCCTTACAGATGGTCAGGCCGAGGCCGAGCCCGCCGAACCGGGCGGTCACGTGGTGGCCTTCCTGCTCGAACTCGTCGAAAATCCGCGAGAGGGCGCCCGGCTCGATGCCGACGCCGCTGTCCTCGACGGTCACCTCGACCGAGCCGTCGTCCTCCGCGTCGCGGGTCGCGATGCGGATCCGGCCGCCGGCGGGGGTGAACTTGACGGCGTTGCGGATCAGGTTCCAGAACACCTGGGAGAGCCGGGCGCCGTCCCCGCCGACGGCCGTGCGCGTCGCCGCCAGTTGGGTTCGCACGTCCAGCCCCTTGGCGTCGGCGCTCCCCCCGCACGAGATGTCGACCGCGTGGCGGACGACCGCGTGCAGGTCGACCGTCTCCCGGCGCAGGACCAGCTTCCCCCGGGAGATCCGCGTCACGTCAAGGAGGTCGTCGATCAGCCGCGCCTGGAGCTCCACATTCTGGCGGGCCACGTCGAGTTCGCCGCGCGCTGCTGGCGGCAGCGCGGGGTCGCGGAGCAGTTCGCTCAGGCTGAGCAAAACCGGGGTGAGCGGCGTGCGGAGCTCGTGCGACAACGTCGCCAAGAAGTGGTCCTTCGCCCTACTCGCGGACTCGGCGTCCGCCCGGGCCATGTGCTCGCGGGCCAAGAGCTCGCGGACCTGGTACTGTCGCCGCCGGGCCTGCAGGGCCGACCGGACGGCGCTGACCAAGGTGATCATCCGGACCGGCCGCTCCAGCAGGGTCACGTTGGCGCCGAGCTGGCGGACGATCTGGACGCTGCCCCGCGTCGTCCGCCCGCCGCCGGTCAGGATGATCACGGGGAGGTCGGACCACGGGGGCTGCGCGGCGAGTGCGCCGGCCAGGGCCCGCACGCCCGACGGGGTGAGCGCGTTCTCGTGCAGGATCGCCGCCCCGACCGCGCCCGACGCCTCCCGACAGAGGTGGTGGGCGTCTGCGCACGGATGACACCCGAGCCCGGCGCGGCCGAGCACCTGCTCGATCAGCCGGGCGTTGCGGCCGTGCGGCGCCAGGACGAGCACCCGCTCCTCGTCCGTGCGGCCGGCCCCGCCGCCGGGCACGCTCTCAGGTTCGGTTCGGCCCGTCGCCCGCATCGTCGCCTCCGGTGATCGCTCCTTCCGCCAGCAGCCTCGGGCCGGGCCGGCCCCGCCCGGCGTACGTGGGCGTCCCGGTCAGGACGCCGGAGAACCCCCGTAGCGGCTCCCCGACCTGCACCCCGCCGGCGGCCAGCCGGAACTCCCGGATCGTCCGCTCGTGGCGCCCGGTCCGCTTCTTCACGACCGAGACCGCCGTCCGAACCTCGCCCGCGTGCTCGAAGTACCGCAGGAACAGGACCGCGTCGGCCAGATAGCTCACGTCCACCGGCACGTCCACGGTCGCCCCGAGCAGCCCCTGCTGCCCGAGCACGAGCAGGGTGCATACCCCCTTGTGGCCAAGGTACGTCAGCAGTTCGTGCAACTGCACGAGCAGGAACCGCTCGTCCGGCGTGGCGTTGAGGTACCCGTTCAGGCTGTCGACCACTACGATCCGCGCGCCGCGCGTCTCGACCTGGTGGCGCACCATCGCCGCGAACTCCCCGGGCGCCAGGGCGCCCGGGTCCACCTGCTGCACGACGAGCCCCCCGTCCTCGACGGCCGCCCGGAGCTTCATCCCGAACGAGTCGGCGCGGGCCATGCGGGTGTCCGTGCTCTCGTCGAACGTGTAGACCACCGCCGCCTCCCGCCGGGACGCGGCGGCGAGGACGTACTGGTCAGCCAGCGTGCTCTTGCCCGCGCCCGCCGGGCCGACGAACATCGCGCTCTTCCCGCGGGGCAGGCCGCCCCCCAGCATCTGGTCCAGCTGGGGTGCGCCGCTCGGCAGGTCCGCCGCCCCCGCCCGATGGCCGGGCGGCCCGGCGTGCGCGTCGGCGACCAGCCTGGGGAACACCTGGAGGCCGCCGGTCACGATCCGGAAGTCGTGATAGCTGTCGTCGAACCGGACGCCGCGGAGCTTGAGGATGTTGAGCCGCCGGCGCTTGACCCCGTACGCCGGCGTGGCCTGCTCCAGCGACAGGACCCCGTGCACCAGCGTGTTCGAGTGGAGGTCGCCAACCGGCCCGCCCGTGGACGCCTCGAGCAGGAGGACCGTGCACCCGCGGCCGACGAAGAACCGCTTCAGGGCCAACAGGTGGCGGCGGTACCGTAGCGGGTCGCGCGCCAGCAGGCGGAGCTCGGAGAGCGAGTCGACCACGACCCGGGCCGGGCGGACGCGCTCCACCTCCCCGGTCAGCGTTGCGACGACCTGCCCGAGCTCGACCTCGGCGGGATGGAACACGTCGTACTGGTCCTCCTCGACCGCGCGGGGGTCGCCGTCGCCACTGTCCGGCGCGACCTCGACCACCTCGAGCCGCCCCAGGTCCCAGCCGTGGGACGCGGCGACGCGCACGAGTTCCGGCCGGCTCTCGGAGAGCGTGATGTAGAGCCCGCGCTCCCCGGCCGGTTGGCCAGCCAGGAGGAACTGGAGGCCGAGCGTGGTCTTCCCGACGCCCGGATCGCCCTGCACCAGGTAGACGTTTCCCCGCGGCAAGCCGCCCCCAAGGATCGCGTCGAGCCCGACGATCCCGGTGGCGGCCGGGGCCTCATGACCGGCACTTGCTTTACTCATCCGCGAACCCGTCACGCGAAACTGTGGAACGCGCCACGCCGACGGCCGCGGGACATCGCGGGCGTCATGACCGGGCGGGCGCCCCGCCCATTCTCGCCAGCGCGGCGCCAGGCTCAAGCGCATTACAAGTCAGGAAATCTCCGGAGTCGAGGTGGTAAGTTGCGCCGGTTACCGCGAGGCAATGGCCGGGGGCGGCCGGGCCCTGCCGGGACGCCCCCGGCTTACACGTTCCCGTCCGGCCATGCGCCGGCTACGATCGGCGCCCGCTCGCGGCTCACCGGTCCGGTCCGCATGACGGTCGTTGGTATGCAAACACGAATCTGGCCAGGGCGCCCGTACCCGCTCGGGGCGACGTGGGACGGGGCGGGCGTCAACTTCGCGATCTTTTCCGAACACGCCACGCGGGTGGAGCTGTGCCTGTTCGACTCGGCCGACGACGCCCGCGAGTCGGCCCGGATCACGCTCCCCGAGCAGACCGACATGGTCTGGCACGGGTACTTCCCGGACGTCGAGCCCGGGCAGCTGTACGGGTACCGGGTGTACGGGCCGTACGACCCGCCGGCCGGCCATCGGTTCAACCCGAACAAGGTCGTCCTCGACCCGTACGCGAAGGCGATCGGCCGGGACCTGGCGTGGGACGACTCGCTGTTCGGGTATCGGATCGGGGCCGACGACCTCGCGTTCGACGGCCGGGACAACGCGGCGCACTGCCCGCTGGCGGCCGTGATCGACACGGCGTTCACCTGGGGGGACGACCGCCCGCCGCGGACCCCGTGGCACAAGACGGTGATCTACGAGGCCCACGTCCGTGGGCTGACGATGCGCCACCCGGAGGTGCCGGAGTCCAAGCGCGGGACGTACGCGGCGCTGGCTAGCGAGCCGGTGATCAAGCACCTGCTCGACCTGGGCGTGACCGCGGTCGAGCTCCTGCCGGTCCACTGCCACCTCGACGACCGCCACCTGCTCGACCGGGGGCTGACCAACTACTGGGGGTACAACACGCTGAGCTACTTCGCGTCCCACCTGGAGTACGCATCTCGCCAGACCCCGTGGCGGGCGGTCCAGGAGTTCAAGTCGATGGTCCGGTCCCTGCACGCGGCCGGGATCGAGGTGATCCTCGACGTGGTCTACAACCACACGTGCGAAGGGAACCACATGGGGCCGACCGTGTCGTGGCGCGGGATCGACAACGCGGCCTACTACCGGCTCTCCCCCCAGGACCGGCGGTACTACGTCGACTTCACCGGGTGCGGGAACACGCTCAACGTCCGCCACCCGCGCGTCCTCCAGATGATCATGGACAGCCTGCGGTACTGGGCGACCGAGATGCACGTCGACGGGTTCCGGTTCGACGAGGCCGCCGCCCTCGCCCGGGAGCTGTTCGACGTCGACCGCCTGAGCGGGTTCTTTGACGTGATCCACCAGGACCCGGTCCTGTCCCAGGTCAAGCTGATCGCCGAGCCGTGGGACGTCGGCCCGGGCGGGCACCAGGTCGGCAACTTCCCCGTCCAGTGGACCGAGTGGAACGCCCGGTTCCGCGACCCGGTCCGCCGGTTCTGGAAGGGCGAGGGCGGGCTGGTGAGCGAGCTGGCCACCCGCCTGGCCGGCAGCTCGGACCTGTACCAGGACGACGGCCGCAAGCCGTACGCGAGCATCAACTACGTCACCTGCCACGACGGCTTCACCCTCCAAGACCTCGTCAGCTACAACGCCAAGCACAACCAGGCCAACCGGGAGGACAACCGCGACGGCCCGGACGACAACCACAGTTGGAACTGCGGCGCCGAGGGCCCGACCGACGACCCGGCCGTCCTCGCCCTCCGCGAGCGGCAGAAGCGCAACCTGATCGCCACGCTGCTGTTCAGCCAGGGCGTGCCGATGCTGCTGGCCGGCGACGAGCTCGGGCGCACCCAGCGCGGGAACAACAACGCGTACTGCCACGACGACGACCTGACGTGGGTGAGCTGGGAGCTCGACGCGCCGCGGCGGCAGTTCCTCGAGTTCGTCCAGCGGTGCGTCCGGGTCCGCCGCGAGCAGCCGGTCTTCCACCGCCGCAAGTGGTTCCAGGACCGCGACATCCGGGGGGCCGGGGTCACCGACGTGTCGTGGTTCGAGCCGACCGGCCGGGAGATGGGCGACCGGGCGTGGGCGGCCGACTTCGTCCGCTGCCTCGGCGTGCGTTTCGCGGGCGACACCATAGACGAGGTCGACGAGCGCGGCGAGCCGATCGTTGGGGACACCTTGTTCCTGGCCCTTAACGCGTACTGGGAGGAGG
>DASPKW010000331.1:0-7748 GCA_035627895.1 Tepidisphaeraceae bacterium
TCACCCGCTCGACCGGGTCGGCCGCGTCCGCCTTGCCCGCGTCGTACGTCAGCACGAGCCGGGCCGTCTGCTCGCCGCCGGCGCTAAAGCCCATGTGCCCGATCTTCCGCGGGTCGACGCCGTACTCCTTCGCGTTGGCCCGAATCATCCGCACCGCCCGCTGCGTCTCGGCGAGCGCGTCCGTCGCCGACCCGTACGGCTGCAGCCGGTACCGGTGCACGAAGCACGTGACCCCGTGCCCGCTCAGCCACTTGGCCACGTCCGTCCCCTCCGGCCCGACCCACAAATCCTTATTCCCCCCGCCCGGCGACAGGATCACGGACATCCCGTTGGCCTTCCCCTCCGCCGGCGCGTACAGCTCGAGCGTCGGCACGTGGATGTTGTTCACCTTCGCCACCCGCCCGCTTTGCACCGTCCACTTCTCCTCCTGATCGGCGCCGTTGAGGGCTTTGAGCGCGGGGTGACCGGGCGGGAAGAGCGGGATGACCTTGTGCCCCGGCGTCAGCGGTTTGGGCTCGACGAGCTTCACGGGCGCGTCCGCGGCAAACGCGGGCCACGCGACGGCGGCGACACACAACGCGATCGATCGGAGGAAGGACATGCACACCGGTACGCGCGGCGGCGCACCGTGTTGCGGCAACGTAGGGCTCGCTTCAGCGAGCGGAATTCGATTGCCGCCGCGAAGCGGCCTCCTTCGTCGACCCGGATTGCCACAACATCTCGCTCGCTGAAGCGAGCCCTACGCGTGCCCCACGTCGACCGCCGTTCCCCCTCACTTCCCCACCGACACCAAATGCCCCGTCGTCCGAATGAGCAGCGCGTTCCCGGCCACCGCGATCGTCGAATGGCACTTCTCCCCCAGCGCCGACCGCCCGAGCAGCTCGAACTTGTCCCCCGCGCGAAGGCAGATGACCTCGCCGTCCTTGCTCACGTTGTACAGCTTGTCGCCCGCCACCACCGGCGACGAGTAGAACTCGAGCGGCGCCGCGCCCGTCTTCGGCAGCGCCTGCTGCCACACGGGCTCGCCCGTCGCCGCCTTCACGCACGTGACCGTCGCCGAGTCGCCCCACAGGAACATCAGGTCCCCCACGATCACCGGCGTCGGCACGTACGTGTACGCCCGGCCCGCCGGGAGCTTGGCGACCACCTTCGGCGGCTTGGTCGGGTCCGCCGGGTCGGGCTGCACCACCGCGCCCGACCGGTCCGCCCCGCCCTGACCGGCCGTCCCCACGACCAGCGTGTCCGTCGCCACCGGCGAGCCCACCGACCGCAGCTTGCTCGCCGTCGGGCTCGGGAATCCGACCTGCCAGTTCTGCTTGCCCGTCTGCGGGTCGATCGACGTCAACCCGCTCGCCGTGCAGCTCAGGATGATCTGGGCCGGGCCGTTCTTCGGCTTGAACACGCACGGCGTCGCCGCCGCCGTCAGCCCCGGCTTGCGCGGCGTCTTCCACCGCACCGCCCCCGTCTTCGCGTCCAGCGCGACCAGCGACGCCGTCGGCCCGGTCTGGTCGTTGGGCACGATCAACATCCCCTCGTGCACGACCGGCGAGCACCCCGCCCCGTGCTCGCTCTGCCACGGGCCCATGTCGTACGACCACACCTCGCTGCCCGAGTGGTCGTACGCCAGCACCTTGTACGACTCGGGCGACACGAACGTCGCGTACACGCGCTCCGCGTCCACCGCCGGCGTCGACGCCGCCAGCGCGTTGTCCTTGTGCTGCTTCAAGCCCGTCACGTCCGCGTCCCGCCGCCAGAGCTGCTTGCCCGTCGCCAGGTCCAGCGCGATCACCGACCGCTTGGCCGTCTCCTGGTCCGCGCACGTGACGAACACCTTCCCCCCGACCACCGCCGGCGACGAGTGCCCGTACCCCGGCAGCGCCACCCGCCAGTTGAAGTCCTTCTCCCCGAACCGGGCCGGCGTATTCGCGGCCGCCGCCACGCCCGACCCGTTCGGCCCCCGGAACCGCCCCCAGTCCGCGTCCGGCGCTGCGGCGTGCGCCGCGGTGGCGAGCGAGAGGCCGACCAAGACCGACAGAATCCGCGCGCGACGACGGGTGACGTTGTTCATCGAATCCGCTCTCCGGGAAGTGAGTGCCAGACTGGGGACGTCAAACAATACTCCCCAGGCACCCGGGCGTTCGCAAGCCGATGACGTGTCGCTCCCTCTTGTAGCCGCCCCGCTTGCGGGACGCGTCCAGGTGCGTGGAAGTCCCAATGCCCGAGTTGTCGACCGCGCCGTTAGACGCGCCCCGCAAGCGGGGCGGCTACAAGAGACCAGTCGCGCTTCCCGTAATCGACAACAGCCCGACACGCATCCGTGCCGGGCTGCCACATCCCATCCGGTCGGGCGACCTGCCCGCAGTCGGTGTTTACTTGCTCTTGGCCTTGATCTGCTCGAGCAGCTGTTCCATCTCGGCCTTGGCCGACTTGACGAACTGCTGCACGTCGGCCGGCCAGTTCGTCATCCGGTCTTGCGACCGCCCGAACTGCGTGATCGTCTCGCTGGCGTGCTGCCTGGCCTGGTCGAGCTTCTGGGCGGCGAACGCCATCTTCGCGACGTGGTACGACCGCCAACCGGCCTCGTACGAGTAGTCCTTCCAGTGCGCGAAGTCGGCCTTGAAGTCTTCCGGCGTCGCGGTCGAACTGATCTTGCCCTGGAGCTTCTTCCCGTTCTCGACCCACCCCTTGACCTCGGCGTGGTTCGGGTACGTCTTGAGCACGTCCTCGGCGCCGTTGATCACGCTCGGGATCAAGCTCCCGACCGCGTGCTCGGGCTGGCGGCTCTTCAGGGCGGCGTCCAACTTGAGCTGCGCGAACTTGGTCTGGAAGTACACCACGTCGAGCACGTCGCCGCTGGTGACCGCCGCGTTATCGTCGTCGTAAAGACCCATGGGAAATCGTCTCCTCGTCTCGTTGAAAGTGTCGCCCGCGATGATCGCGAGCGATGGAGATACGGTAACACGCCCCAATTGACACACAATTGCCCTAGTCGGGTCAGAGGGGACGGCGGCGAACTGGCATGAGCCCCGAAGGGGCGGCAAAAAGTAGCCCAGGGCGTAAGCCCTGGGTTGGCTGCGGCACGTGCTATTCCGCGATCGCATTCGAAGAGCCCCGGAGGGGCGACAGATGGGAGGCTTCGGGAGCGAACCCTTTCTGCCGCCCCTCCGGGGCTGGGTTGATTCGAAACACTGATACGACCTCGTCGCGGACCCAGGGCTTTCGCCCTGGGCTACTTTTTGACGCCGCTCCGCGGCTGAATTCCATATGCCGGCCGCTCTGTGGCGATTCCCCCCCGCATCCGCATAATCCCGCCCGGATGCCCCTCCCCCCCGAACCCGACGCACGCACCGAGCGCCGCACGCTCTTGATCGCCACGCTCCTCTTCGTCACCCTCTGCGTGATCGGCGCTGTGGGCTACCGCGGGTTCATCGAGGGCGATGCGACCAACCACTACCTGATCGCCCGCTTCGCCGTCGACCAGCCCCTCAACTTCGTCAACGTCTGGGGCCGCCCGCTCACGACACTGCTCTACGCCCTGCCCGCGCAGCTCGGCCGAGACTCCGGCGACATCCGCGCCGGCGTGCTCGCGACCCGCGCCCTCAGCATCGCGATCGCCCTGCTCATCGCCTGGACCACCCACCGCCTCGCCAAAGGCCAGAATCTCCGCTGGCCCGCGCTCGCCGTCGTCTTCGTGTTCGCCCAGCCGATCTTCTACGTCCACGCGTTCAGCGAGATGACCGAGATCCCGTTCGCGCTGATCCTCGGTGCCGCCTTCCTCGCCTACCAGCACCGCCAGTGGCTCGTCATGGCCATCCTCGTCGGCCTGCTCCCGCTCGGCCGGCCCGAGGGCTTCGGCTTCATCGGCATCACCGCCGCCGCCCTCGTCTGGCACCGCCGCTGGCATTGGCTGCCCGTCCTGGCCATCCCCTTCCTCGCCTGGAACTACGCCGGCTACGCCCTCACGCACCACCACGGCTACGCCGGCCCCTGGTACGCCTGGGTCAAGGCCAACTGGCCCTACTCCGCCACCAGCGCCTACGGCAGCGGCTACCCCTTCGACTTCCTCATCCGCCTCCCCCTCCTCGTCGGCTTCGTCGTCTTCCCCGCCACCCTCGTCGGCGCCTACCTCGCCCTCCGCCGCCACTCCTCATCCCCTTCTCCCCTCCTCCCCTCCTCTGACAAACCCCTCCACCTCCCCTTCTGGACCGCCGCCCTCCCCCTCCTCGTCCTCATCGGCCACTCCGTCCTCTGGTGGCGCGGCTGGATGGGCAGCAACGGCGGCCTCCGCTACCTCGTCATCTGCACCCCCTTCTGGGCCCTCCTCACCACCCGCGGGTGGCAATGGTTCTTCGCGCCGCGTCCCGCGGATGAGTCCGAACAAGCCGGGGCAGAGCACACGGGCTCCGCCCGAAGCGCCGCCCCGGATCCGCGTCCCACCAGAAGCTTTACCGGGTGGATAACCTCACACCCGCACACCCTCGCGATCATCCTCTCCCTCACCCCCCTCTTGATAACCTTCACCGGCGTCAGCTACCCCAACATCCCGATCACCCACTCCGACACCGCCGACCGCGTCGCCGGCAAGATCGCCGACTGGTGGCGGTCCGACCCCGACCTCCGCCGCCGCTACCCGCGCATCCTCTCGTCGCTCCCGGCCATGAGCTACTACCTCGACCTCGACCTCTCCCGCCCCCAGCACGCCGCCGAGCCCGGCAAATCAGGCCTCCGCAAGCGCACCCCCGGCACCCTCCTCATCTGGGACCCCCACCTCGGCGCCACCAACTCCGACCAGAACCTCTGCCTCACCCCCGAAGAGATCCGCAGCGCCGGCTGGATACTCGTCCGGCGCTTCGACAACAAAGACCTCGGTGGAACCGACTGGGCAGACGTCTACCTCAGTCCCACCGACATCGACGGGGTCGCGACGAAAGTCCCGTGACGCGGCGCTCGGAGTTCACGCTTTAGCGTGCAAGGGAGGACCGTGGATCTCAAGGCAGCGTTCGTCGCCGGTGAGCCTTCCCCCCTTACACCCTGAAGGGTGAACTCCGAGCGCCGCGAACCGCGCGATTTGACTCTCCCCACTCCCCGCCCCACACTCGCTCCTCCGTGACCGCGCTCCCCGACGTCCCCATCCAACCTTCCGAAGGCGGGCCCCTCCGGCGTCACCCGCGCTGGCTCGTCCTCTCGATGGCCACCGCCGTCTGGGCGTTCGCGCTGCTCCTCCGCCTCACGTTCGCCAACCAGGTGCTGTCGCACAACTCCGCCGACCAGATCGTCTCCTGGCACTTCGACAGCCGCGAGTACGTCCAGCTCGGCCGCCACCTCGCCGCCACCGGCCAGTACGGCTCAGACACCCCCGAGTCGCGCTTCTTCGCGATGCTCCGCACGCCCGGCTACCCCGCACTCGTCTCGCTCTCCTACCGCCTCGGCTGGGGCATCCCCGGCCTCGTCTGGGCGCAGGCCGTCCTCGGCTCGCTGGTCCCGCTCATGACCTTCTGGCTCGCGCGGCAGATCTTCCGCGACCTCTGGGGCCCCACCGTCGCCGGCGTCTTCGCCGCCCTCTCCACCACCGGCATCGGCCTGTCCGCCATGGTCCTCGCCGACCTCACCTTCGCCGTCCTCATCGCCGCCGGCATCGCCCTGCTCTACGCCGGCGGCGCGGGCGGCAAGACGTACGCCTGGCTGCTCGCCGGCCTCGTCCTCGGCGCCGCCATCCTCGTCAAGCCCGCCACGACCTACTTCTGGCCCGCCGTCGCCCTCGCGTGGTGGATGTTCTCGCGCTCCGAAAACCGCCCGATCCGCTGGCACGCCCTCGCCTGGGTCGTCGCCGCGCCCCTCCTCGTCACCCTCGCCTGGTCCGCCCGCAACCACGCCGTCACCGGCCGATGGGTCTACTCCACCGTCGACGCCCAGAACCTCCGCCACTTCCTCGCCCCGCTCACCGAAGAATTCGCCCGCGCCAAAGGCCCACCGCCCGGCGACGCGCTCCACGCCAACCACATCGGCGCCATGCAGCGCGATTTGGGCGACATCATGATGGCCCGCATCACGCCCGCCGACCTCGCCGACCGCCAGAAAACCGAGGCCCGCGCGATCATCATGAAGACCCCGTTCTGGAGCGCGACCGGGATGCTGATTAGCGCCGGCATCTGTTTCCACGACGGCTGGGCCTGGACGCCCGACCAGCTCAAGGCCCCGACCGCCCTCCGCGACCTGACCTACCGCCTGAACGCCCTCCAGATCGACCTCCGCTTCCCCATGCTCGGCCTGGCGATCGTCGTCCTGATCGAACGCGTCCTCCTCCGCCGCCGCCACAAACACTGGCTCCGCCACACCCTCCACCTCGACCGCCGCGCCGCAAGCAACGACCCCGACGACGACGACGACGACGTCCTCCTCGCCGTCGACCGCCCCTCCCCCGACGCCCTCCGCGAGACCCGCGACCTCGCCGCCCTCGCCGCCATGCTCGCCTACTTCGTCCTCATCTCCGGCACCGCCTTCTCCACCGGCTTCCGCATCGTCTACCCCGCGGAGTTCACCCTCATCCTCTGCGCTATCGGCGGCGTCCGATCCCTCTCCCGCATGCTCCTCCGATACGTCGACACGCGCTGACCCCCGCGCGCCCGAAACAAGCCGGGGCACAGCACACGGGCTCCGCCCGAAGCGCCGCCCCGGATCCGCCCGCGCGGAAAAACAAGAACGCCCACGGAAATCCGTGGGCGTCCTCCATTCTCATCCCAAGCTAACTTCAAACCCGGTGCTTCAACCGCAGCGCGTTCTCCACCGCCGGCCGCCCCATCGGGTAATACTGGAACCCGTTCTCCCGCATCACGTCGCGGTTCAGACAGTTCCGCCCGTCAAAAATCAACGGCGTGTTCATCGTCGCGCTGATCTTCCGGAACGGCAGCGTCGTGTACTGCGGCCAATCCGTCACCAGCGCCACCGCGTCCGCGCCCGCCGCCGCCGTCACCGGGTCCGGCGACCACTCCACCTGGTCCTTGAAGATCGCCTTCATGTTCTCCATCCCCTTGTAGTCGTGCGCCCGGACCGTCGCGCCCTTCGCCAAAAGGAAGTTGATCACGTCGATCGCCGTCGACTCGCGGATGTCGTCCGTGTCGGCCTTGAACGCCAGACCCCAGACCGCGATCGTCGCGCCCTCGATCGGCCGGCCCAGTTTGGCGACGATCTTCTCGGCGAACCGCTTCTTCTGGTTCTTATTGACCGTCTGGATCGCCTGCACGAACAGATTGTCGTAACCCACGGCCTTGGAGATGTGCTCCATCGCCGCCACGTCCTTCGGGAAGCACGAGCCGCCGTAACCACAGCCGGCCTTGAGGAACGCCGGGCCGATGCGCTGGTCCGAGCCGATGCCCTTGCGGATGTCTTCGATGTCGGCCCCGTAGTGCTCGCAGAGAATCGTCATCTCGTTCATGAACGAAATTCGAGCCGCGAGCATGGAGTTGGCGGCATACTTGGTCAGCTCGGCCGACTCCCAGTTCATCGTCATGAACGCTTCCTCGCGCTTGACGATGGGGTCGTAGAGCCGGCGCATCATGCGGAACGCCTCGGTGCTCTCGCCGCCGATCACAATGCGGTCGGGCTCGAGGAAGTCCTGGACGGCCGAGCCCTCGCGGAGGAACTCGGGGTTGGACACGACCTGCACGTAGGCCTTGGTCTGCGTCTTGAGGAAGTTGTAGAGCTTGCGGTTGGTGCCGGCGGGGACCGTCGACTTCACGATGATCGTGACC
>DASPKW010000332.1:0-14698 GCA_035627895.1 Tepidisphaeraceae bacterium
CACCAGCACCACGCTGTCGATCGCCCCCCCGCCCAGCCCGTGCCCGGCCAGCAACCGCCGGCCCGTCGGCGACTGCAGCGGCGCGAACACGAACCGCCCGCCCGGGTCCCGGTCGATCACGAACTGCACCGACGCCTCGCAAAAGTTGCAGACGCCGTCGAAGAGGATGATCGCAGGATCGCGCCGGCGCGGCATGAGCGGATTCTACGGGTCGGGGGGATTATGCGGGGCGGATGAGGTTGGCGAAAGCGACCGGACCGGCGCTGCGATCAATTTACCGGGATCCGGAAATGATTGAGACCGGGCGCCTTTGGTCTCCGACGCAACCCACGGAGCAAGCTCCGTGGGCTTTTCCCGGTTAGGATGGGGTCATGCCCCGCGCGCGCCCCGAGCCTTCGATCGTGCTGTTCGACGGGGTCTGCAACTTTTGCGAGGCGTCGGTGCAGTTCGTGATCGACCGGGATCCGCGGGGGCGGTTCGCGTTCGCGCCGCTGCAGTCGCCGACGGGTCGGCGGCTGCTCGCCGCGCACGGGTTGGACGGCGGGGCGATCGACAGCGTGGTGCTGGTGGAGAGGGGGCGGGCGTACGCGAAGTCGGCGGCGGCGCTGCGGATCGGGGTGGGGCTGGGGTGGCCCTGGGCGCTGGCGTGCGTGGGGTTTGCGATTCCGGAGGGGCTGCGGGATGCGGTGTACGATGGGTTTGCGAAGCGGCGGTACCGATGGTTTGGGAAGAAGGATGCGTGCCGGATGCCGACGCCGGAGTTGAGGGCGCGGTTTGTTGATGAGGTTTAAGAGCCAGAGGCGCTGAAGCGGCCCCGCCGGGGGGAATCGCAGGAGCTGCGTGTGATTGGCGAGGGGCCGCAAGGGTTGGAAACAAAAGGACAAAAACATCCGCTAAGTTCCTTCGTATATCCGGGAACCAACCGGCCGGTGAGACGGTCGGGGAATTTTCACACTACGAAGGAGCGACGATGTCTACGGCGAGCGCTGAGAAGACGATGTACGAGCAGATTGGTGGTCAGCCGGCGGTCGAGGCGGCGGTCGATCTGTTTTACCGGAAGGTTCTGACGGACGATCGGGTGTCGCGGTTTTTCGACGACGTCGACATGGATCGGCAGTCGGCGAAGCAGAAGGCGTTTTTGACGATGGTGTTCGGGGGGCCGGCGAACTACACGGGGCTGGACATGCGGCGGGGGCATTTGCACCTGATCGCGCGGGGGATGGACGACTCGCACGTGGACGCGGTGATCGAGCTGCTCGGCGAGACGCTGGCGGAGCTGGGGGTGCCGGCCGAGCTGATCGGGAAGGTGGCGGCGGTGGCGGAGTCGGTGCGGGATGATGTGTTGGATCGGCCGGCGGGGTCGGCGAAGGGGACGCGGCCGGGGTCGTCGAACACGGCGGCGGAGAAGCAGGGCGGGTGTGGGAGCGGGAGCTGTGGGTGCGGGAAGAACTGAGCGGTCGAAACCAGTGGGGCAGACATTCTTGTCTGCCCTGCTGGTGCTTCCGGGGGTTCGCGTCGCTGATCGAAGAAGCACGTTCAGGACAGACAAGAATGTCTGCCCCACTGGGCCATGCCATGTCTGATGTAATGATTAAGTTCGAGACCGAATCGGGGTCGCACGCGGTGACGCTGAGTGCGGGCGAGAGCGTGCTGGACGGACTGCTGCGCGCGGGGCACGCGATCCCGAACTCGTGCCGGGGTGGGGCGTGTCAGGCGTGCCTGATGCGGGCGACGAGCGGGGCGGTGCCGGCGGCGGCGCAGGTGGGGTTGAAGGAGACGCTGCGCGCGGGCGGGTACTTTCTGGCGTGCTCGTGTCGGCCGGCGGAGGATTTGACGGTGAGTTTGCCGGGGGCGGCGCTGGCGGGGACGCCGGCGGTCGTGAAGCGGGTCGATTTGCTGAGCCCGGACGTGGCGCGGGTGTTGATTGAGTGCAAGGAGCCGTTCGCGTATCGGCCGGGGCAGTTCGTGAACCTGGTGCGGCCGGACGGGCTGGTGCGGAGTTACTCGCTGGCGAGTTTGCACCGCAGCGAGGACGTGGCGGGGCATGACGAGCACCTCGAGCTGCACGTTCGGCGGGTGACGGGGGGGCGGATGAGCTCGTGGCTGTTCGACGAGGCGGGGCCGGGGCACGCGGTGGAGCTGCGCGGGCCGGCGGGGGAGTGTTACTACGTGCCGGGGCAGCCGGAGCGGCCGATTTTGCTGGTGGGGACGGGGACGGGGCTGGCGCCGCTGTACGCGATCGCGCGGGACGCGCTGCGGCACGGGCACACGGGGCCGATCCGGCTGTATCACGGGGCGCGGACGGTGGCGGGGTTGTACATGGTGGACGAGCTGCGCGAGATGGCAGCGGGGCACGCGAACTTTGAGTTTCACCCGTGCGCGATGACGGAGCCTGGTGAGCCGGTGGCGGGGTTGCGCGTGGGGGCGATCGACGCGGTGCTGAAGGCGGACTTGCCGAAGACGGCGGGGTGGCGGGTGTTTCTGTGCGGGGATCCGACGCTGGTGGCGGGGCTGCGGAAGAAGATTTTTCTGGCGGGGGCCAAGATGTCGGATATCTCGGCGGATGCGTTTTTGACGCGGGCGGGGGCGTGAGCTCGGTTGACCGCGACCGGTGCGCGGTCAACAATCCGGCGCAATGGCCAAGCCCGTGAAGAAGCGTGCGGAGTTCGACGTGATCGAGCCGATCGGGAAGCGGGTGGTCGTCCGGAAGGACGAGAACCGGCGCGAGACGCGGTCGGGGATCGTGCTGCCGGACTCGCACGAGATCCCGGTCATCACGGGGCGGGTGATCGCGATCTCGAAGCAGATCGAGAACGACGACGACCACACGATCCGGAATTACGACAAGGTGCTGTTCGACCCGCGCGAGGCGATCCCGGTCGAACTCGAGCACGACAATAAGTTGTTCGTGGTGCACTTGGATCGGGTGCTGGCGATCTTCAGAAGGTCGGCAGATGCGGCGCCGGCGAAGGAGGAGGATTTGGATGAGGATGTATCGGAGTGAAGAGCGGGAGGTAACGATCAACGATTAATGCTTAATGGCGGCAGGGGCTCCTTAAGCATTAATCGTTAATCGTTACGCGAGCATCCGGGCACACTCTTTGCCCTACAATCCCTTATTATGGCTAAGAAAATTGCACTCGTGGGCCATTGCGGGCCGGACAGTTCTTATCTGCGGATGACCGTCCAGCGGGTGGGGAAGGACGTGAAGGTGGTGAGCGCGGATGACGATCGCGAGCTCAGCCGGGTGTTGGCGGAGGGGGTGGATTTGGTCCTGTTCAACCGGGAGCTGGGGTACGGGTTTACGCACGCGATGGGGGTGGACGCGATCCGGCATTTGCGCGCGATGAGCCCGGGGTTGAAGATGATGCTGGTGAGCAATTACGCGGACGCGCAGGCGGCGGCGGTGGCGGCGGGGGCGCTGCCGGGGTTCGGGAAGCGCGAGATCGGGTCGCCGCGGGTGCTGGAGGTTTTGCAGGCGGCGCTGGCGGCAGAGAAGGCGAGTCCGGCGGTGCCGGAGGCGGGGGTGCAGGCGCGGTCGTGAACGTCGGGACGTCAGGATGCGCTGCCCACGGGTCGTGCGGCGTCGATCGCCTGTTCGGCCGTGCGGCGTAGCACTTCGACGAACCGGCCGAGGAGCAGGACGAACCCGTAGAAGACGACGGACATGCTCCACGTTACGAGCGTGTACGCGCCGGCGGCCGCCTCGGAGGGGCCCAGAACCAGGTTAACGACTCCGGGCAGGCCGAGCGAGCCGACCTGGCTGAGGGGGAGGGCCCAGAGGATGATTTTCGCGTGCAGGGTGAGGGTGGGGTTCGCGGGGCGGAGTCGGCGGGCGAATCTGTAGAGCACAATTCCGGTCAGCCAATTGGCGACCACAATCGCAGCCAAGTGAAGCCAGTAGAAGCCCGGGGAGACCCTGCCGATGTCGTCGTCGAGGTTCAGATTCCGGTAGGCGAACCAGGCGGACTGGGCCGCGTGGAGGGTGCCGGCGGCGACGCCGGCGAACCGGAGGCCGCGGAGGAGGGAGGCGGTCGTGTCGTCGGGCGGGTCATATCCGTCGGGCGTGGCCAGGCGCCAGCAGGCGTAGGCGGCAGCCACGCCGATCGCGATCGACGAGATTGCGGTCACCCACGCGTCGAACGGGCCGAACGCGGGCGCCGGGCGGTAGTTCATCAGCGCGAGCGCGACCAACCAGAACATGGTGACGGCTTGGGATCGCAGCCAGGCGGGGTCGGCGAGGCGGAGGTCTTCGTCGAGCGTGCGGGCGACGGGCCGGCCGCACTCCGGGCAGGTGCCGGCGGGGGATTGGCCCTTGAGGTTGTAGGAGCAGACGGCGCAGGGGAGGTCGGCGGCGATCGGGTCGAGGGTCTCGACGGTGAGGGGTTGGGTGTCCCTTGTGTCTTCCATGGGCGCGGATTGTAACGGGTTGGCGCGCGGACGGGGCGATGGGTGGTCCGGGCGCGTCAGCAACGCGTTGCGTTGCAGCTGTCGGGGCGAGCCTTTGCGGACTACGGTTTGGCGAGGGCGACGCCGGCTTCGACGGTTTGGGTGATGGGGAGGACGCGTTCGAGGCGGAGGCGTTTGAGGACTTCGGCGACGCGGGGTTGGGCGCCGCCGACGACGACCTTGCCGCCGGCGCGCTTGAGGGTCTGTGCGGCCTCGAGGAGGAGGGCGATGCCTGCGGTGCCGAGGAAGTTGACGCCGGAGAGGTCGATGACCATGGCGGCGCCGGCGGCGGCCGTGGCGTCGCGGAAGGCGCGTTCGACCTCGACGACCTCGGCGTGACCGAGGGCGCCGTCGAGGCGCAGGACGGCGACGCCGTCGAGCTGCGTCGTCCTCAGGTGGGCCATGGCGGTGCCTCGTCGGGGTGGGGAACGCGTCTTGGTGTTCAGTACGACCGTGGGCTTCCGCCCTCGGCTATCAAGGACGAACTGGATCGTCACACCTGGGGTTACTGCCCTTTTCCCTCACCGGGGGGGATTTCGGCGTCGGGTTCGGGTTCGACGAGGTCCTGGGCGAGTCGGCCGAGGAAGAACTGGAGTTCCTGTTCGGCGATCGTCTTGGGGAGGGGGTCGCGGAGGTCGTACTGGTGGGAGTGGTCTTCGGCGCGCTCCTCGCCGCGCTTTTCGCCCTCGGTGATGATGTGGTGCTCGAAGGTGACGCAGTCCTCGTGGGTCTGGCTGATGACGAGCTCGGCCCAGCGCCAGGCGAGGTGGACGCGGAGGGCGAGCTGGTTGCCCCAGGTGGAGACGCGGTGGACGATGCGGTTCTTGGCGAGCATCTTCACCAGGTCGTCGACGACGGGGAAGACGGCGTCCTGGAGGAACTCGGTGTAGTGCTTGTTGTACTCCTGGAGGTGCTCCATGGCCTCGCGCTCGGCCTCGAGCTTGTCGGGCGTCACGTCGCGAAACGGGACGATCCGGCCGACCCACCACTGGACGAAACTCTTGTCGAACATCGGGGGGATGATATGCGGGGGGGCGGGGAATGGCCACGGGCGTGGGTGGGGGAATGACGAAGGACGAAACTCGAGGAACGAATCAATGACGAAGGACGAATGACGAACCGGGAGGGGCGCGGTGTCGCGCGCGCGGGCGCGTGGACTGTCATCCCGAGGAACGAGGGATCTGGTCGATGCGTGCGGGGGCGTTCGGCGTTGGCGACTCGTGGTCGAGGGCTGGTCGCCAAAGGCGGACGGGCCCTTACGTGCCGGCCAGATTCCTCGGAGTACCTCGGAATGACAGGGGGGACGGTTTGCGCGCGAACGCGCCCCACTTGACGCGCCCCGCAAGCGGGGCGGCTACAAGGGGCGTCCGACGGTCATTTTCGTTCGCGCGGGTCGGCGGGGCGTTCGTCTTCGATTTTGAGGCCCGGGGGTTTGCCGCCTACGGTGTGGAGTTTCTTTTCGATGCTCGCGTCGAAGCGGGGGCGGGTGAGGTTTAGGCGGGCGATGTCGTCTTCGGCGCGGATGGCGACGGGGGAGCGGTAGAAGGCGCAGTCGGCGAGGTCGACGAGGGCGCCGCCGAGCGGGTTCTTCTTTTTGCCGGGGCCGCGGGCGCGGACGGCGATTTCGTTGTCGTCGAAGACGCAGCGTTCGACGATCACCTCGACGTGGTTCTTGAGGTTGAGGGCGGCGCGGTTGCCGATGAAGCCGTTCTTCGAGAAGCCTTCGAAGACGCAGTCGCGGAGGGTGATTTTGGAGCGCGGGTTGTCGGCGGACTGCTTGGTGTCGACCGCGTTTTCGCCTGGCGACTCGCCCTTCTTGAAGCCGGCGGCGTCGGCGGGCAGGGGGGCGGCGTAGAAGCGGCAGCTTTCGACGACGACGTCGGTCCAGGGCTTGCGGCCCGGGTCGAACTGGAGGCAGTCGCCGGAGATTAGGCCGATCTCGCAGTTGCGGATGGTCAGGCGCGTGGGCTGGCCGGTGATGCCGTGGGCGTCCTTTTGGTCTTTGAACGAGCCGCCTAGGAAGTGGTGGATCTTGCAGTCTTCGATGAGGACGTCCCTGGCGTAGACCTCGATGGCGTCGCGCTTGCCGTTGCGGATCTCGCACCGGCGGAGGGTGACGTTGTCGGCCTTGATGCGGACGGCGTCGACGTCGGCGAACTGGGCGTCGACGAGGTAGTCTTCGTAGACGCCGGGCTTGTCGATCAGGAGGGTGCGGACACGCTTGGGCTCGGCGGCGCGCGGGCCGACGGGGCCGGTGAGGCCGGGGGGCTTGGGGGGGTCGGCGAGGGCGGCGGAGGTGAAGAGGAGGAGGAGGGCGAGGAGGGGGGTGAGGGGGCGCGGGGGCATGGAGGTAGTACCGCGCGTGGGGCGGGGCGTCGCTTGGGGTTCGGAGGCACGCTTGTTCGCGCCGGGGAGCGCGCTACACTTGCAGCGAGTCGGAAATCGGACGGGGGCTTTGGGCCAGGGCGCGATTCATGGGTGTGGACTTCAGTGCCATCTTCGACGTGTCGTTCGATTGGGCAGATCTCCCCGGTGTGCCGGCGCGGCTGGATGAGGTAACTCCGGCGCTAGCGGCCATCTGGAGCGAGTCGCGGAGCGGGCAGCCGCCGTGGTCGCTGCATCTTCGTGAGTGGAGTTATTACGTCGCGGGGCCGTATGTCGAGGAGGACGAGCAGGACGAACTCTCGTGTCGGCTTTGTCCGGGTCTTGATGGGCCGATGCATTTCCACGTCGTGCCGCACCGGGGTTTCGCGACGACCCACAACCCGGCGCGGTGGAAGTTCTTCCTTCAGCAGGTGGATGACCGTCGCGACCAACTCCGGCGGTCGTGCCGGGTGATCGGGGCGGCGCTCGGGGCGCGGCGGGTCATGTATGTGCCGGACCTGGCCCTCGAAGACATGGCGGAGCACCGGCTGTACGACGAGCCGTACGAGACGGTCGTCGCGCACTTTCGGGGGGCGTGGGGCGGCCCGTCGGATTTCGGAGAGACGTACCCGATCGGCGAGCGGTATTGGGAGCGGTACTTCGTCGAGTTGATCGACGGATCGTCGCCTGCACAGTAGAGTCCCGCCCCATGTTCGGATCCCACCTTTCGATCGCCGGCGGCATGCACAACGCGCTCCTTTCCGCGGAGACGCTGGGGATGGCGTGCGTGCAGGTGTTTACGAAGAACCAGCAGCAGTGGGCCGCGAAGCCGTTGGAGGAGTTGGCGGTTTCGGAGTGGAAGTCGCACTGTGGGCGGCTGAAGTTCGAGCAGACGGTGTCGCACGACTCGTACCTGATCAATTTGGCGTCGCCGGACGAGGCGATGTGGAACAAGAGCATCGACGCGTTCGTGGAGGAGTTGACGCGGTGCGTGGTGCTGGGGATTCCGTACCTGGTGACGCACCCGGGGGCGCATATGGAGTGTGGGGAGGAGAAGGGCCTGGCGCGGGTGGCGGAGGCGCTGGACGTCGTGCACAAGCGGGTGCCGAAGAAGTTGGCGAAGGGCGTGGTGACGTGTCTGGAGATCACGGCCGGGCAGGGGACTTGCCTGGGGCATCGGCTGGCGCATCTGGCGACGATTATGGAGAAGGTGGGCGCGCCGGAGCGGCTGGGGGTGTGCCTGGATACGGCGCATTTGTTCGCGGCGGGGTATGACTTCCGCGGGAAGAAGTACGCGGGGTTCTGCAAGGAGATTGAGAAGACGGTGGGGCTCGATCGGGTGCTCGTGTGGCACTTGAACGATTCGAAGAAGGATCTGGGCAGCCGGGTGGATCGGCACGAGCACATCGGGGTGGGGACGATCGGGGTGGAGGGGTTTCGGCCGATCGTGCGGGACAAGCGGTGGAAGGGGACGCCGAAGATTCTGGAGACGGCGAAGGGGAAGTCGCCGGACGGGCGGGAGTGGGATGCGGTGAATCTGGAGGTGTTGAGGGGGTTGATGTAGGGGGTGGGGAGGGGATGAGGGGTGGGTTCGTCATCCTGAGCGCAGCGAAGGATCTTGTTTCGAATGACTGAATCCTCTCGACAGTGAGGATGGGTCTTCGAGAACGGTCGGGGACTGTCGAGATGGCCTGACGTTTCGAGGCTGGATCCTTCGCTGCGCTCAGGATCACGGGGCGGGGG
The DNA here is from genome assembly GCA_035627895.1 of Tepidisphaeraceae bacterium. Classification (GTDB taxonomy): domain Bacteria; phylum Planctomycetota; class Phycisphaerae; order Tepidisphaerales; family Tepidisphaeraceae; genus DASPKW01. The sequence goes on from DASPKW010000332.1 coordinate 8,557, forward strand.
CTTCTGGATAAAGACGACGTGCAAGACTGACCGAGATAACCCACGGAACAAGTTCCGTGGGCTTTCACGCGCGCTTTGTTTATCGAGCGGTCAGTAAACGCGTTTTCCCGATTTATCGGACCTGATTTTCACGTTGGAGGGGGTTGCCGGCCGATAGGTTTTCCCGGGCGAGACGGTGGCGCAAGGACGTGCCGCCGGCCCGCAGTCCGTGGGTCACGAGTGAGGCTGGCATATGTCCGACCGAGGCCACCACTGTCCGTTTTTGAACCGCGCCGATTCGCGGTGCTCCGACCATTTCAGCCTGGACCAGTTGGACCACGCGTTCGACTACTGCTTCGGGTACTACGACGCGTGCGCGTCGTACCAGCAGCTCTTGGCGGAGCGGCAGGCGCGGCGGTCGAGCGGGCCGGGGCCGTGGGCGGGGCGGATGGCGGAGTACGCGGACGACGAGCACGTGGAACCGGCGCGCGGCGGGGGGAAGTCGCTGGTGCAGGTGCGCGTGCGGGGGCGGTAGGGGCCTACACTGCGCGGGCGGATCCGGGGCGGCGCTTCGGGCGAAGCCGGTGCACTGTGCCCCGGCTTGTTTTGGGTTGGCGCGGCTGGGAGAGGGAGTAGGTCGTGCCCAAGTCGTCGCCGATTGAGAGTCGGAAGGGGCCGCCGGTGTTGCGGCGATTCTTGATGCACCTGGCGGCGGAGCGGGGGTTGGCGGACAACTCGCTGCTGGCGTACCGGCGGGATCTGGAGAACGCCGAGGCGTTTCTGAAGGAGCGGGGGACGACGTTGAAGGACGCGGGGCCGGACGACTTTCGGGCGTACCTGCAGGACCAGTCGCGGCAGAAGCGGAGCACGAAGACGGTGGCCCGGCGGTACGCGGCGCTGCGGGTGTTCCTAAAGTTCATGGTCGGGGAAGGGAGCGAGACGGCGGCGGCGGCACTGACGCAGATCGAGCGGCCCAAGCCGGAGAAGTCGCTGCCGAAGATCCTCAGCCGGGCGCAAGTGAACCAGTTGCTGACGGGGCCGGACCCGGAGTCGGCGCTGTTCACCCGGGACGTGGCGATCCTGGAGTTGTTGTACGCGAGCGGGCTGCGGGCGACGGAGTTGTGCGAGGTCAAGACGCGGGACGTGAACCTGACGGTGGGGGCGGTGCGCGTGATGGGGAAGGGGCGGAAGGAGCGGGTGGTGCCGCTGGGCCAGGCGGCGCGGCAGGCGATCGAACGGTATCTGACGGAGTGTCGCGGGGCGCTGGAGCGGACCCCGAGCGAGTTGCTGTTTCTCAGTCGGACGGGCAAGCCGCTGGAGCGGGTGGCGCTGTGGATGCTGGTGGAGAAGTACGGGCGGCGGTCGGGGCTGCTCAAGCACATTTCGCCGCACGTGCTGCGGCACTGCTTCGCGAGTCACTTATTGGGCGGGGGGGCGGACCTGCGCGTCGTGCAGGAGTTACTGGGTCACAGCGACATCGCGACGACGCAGATCTACACGCACGTGGACCAGTCGCGGCTGAAGTCGATCCACGAGAAGTATCATCCGAGAAGGTAAAACGAAAAGACGAAAAGACGTAAAGCAGCGGCCGCGCGTGGGCGTCGAGTGCTTTACGTTTTTTCGTCTTCTCGTCTTTTCGTTTTTCGGTTGCCCTACGCGGCGGCGTATTCGACGGCGGACTCCATCTCGGGGAGGCGCTGGGCCTGGAGGCAGAGGGCGACGAAGATGTGGCGGAGGCGGTCGACGGGGAGGCCCTGGAGGAAGTCGGGGGTGAAGTCGACGGGGAAGGTGCCGCGGAAGGTCATGAACTGGCGGGTGAGGGTGGGCTTGTCGAGGGACGCCACCATGCAAATCAACTCTTCGACCTGATGAGACTCCAGCACGGCGGCTCCTCCTCTCGACAGCGGATTTCCGATGCGCCCGCGGGCCCGAACGAATGGCACCGCGCGGTTGTTCGGGGCGCGTGAACGATTGATCAAGTATGCGATACGCGGGGCGATCGCATCACATGAAACAATCGATCATCGTGCCCGTCCTGACGATATCGGGCTTAAGGCGGACGAGCTTTACCTTCTGTACGGGTTGCGCGGGCGCCGGCTGACAGGGGGGGAGCTTCCACGGCGGGGGCGGGAGCTTATTGCCGGCGTCGGGGTGCGGGCAGGGCTCGGGGGGGATGCAGATCGGCGGGTCGACGACGACGCGCGGGCGGAGGTGGATGACGGGGCGCGGCTCGAACCTGGGCGTGGGGTGGATGTGCCGGCGCGGCTCGTAGACCGGGGTCGGCGTGAGGTGGCGGCGGGAGTGGAAGTCGGGCGTGGGGTCGGGGCCGAGCGGGTGGGCGGATTGGCCCTTGCCGGCGGCGAGGTCGGCGGCGGCCATGGCGCCGCGGATCAGCCGGACCAGCTTGAGGTCCATGGCTGCGATCAGCAGGGCGGGGGAGGCTGCTCCGACGAGGGCGGTCACGCCCGGGTACAGAGCAAACCGCGCGATGGCCCGGCACGCCCGTCGCCCCCCAGCACTGTAAACCCCTGCAATATCGGGCGATTACGAACATCCGATTCGCCGGGCGGCGGGTCAAGCGGAATTCCGATTATGCCGGATGATGCGCCGGGGCATCACGGGCGTATGATCGCGATGCGTTGTGGCAACAGGGAGTCGATCCTGATGAACGAAAACGGCGTTGAGAACCCGGGGCGAGGGACCCACGGAGCAAGCTCCGTGGGCTTTGGTCGACACGCGGTAGGATCGCGCTGGTTATCGGTCGCGTGCGCGGTTCTTGCGGGGGTTGCGGTGATCTCGATGGCGCACGGGGTGGAGCAGTCTGCGTCGCGCGCGACGTCGAAGCCCTCGACGACGCGCGCGGCGGCGACGCGCCCGCTCACGCCGGCGGGGCAGGCGGTGTTCGAGTTTCGGGCGCTGCTCCGCAAGGGGGATCGGGATGCGGCGCAGAAGCTCGTGGCGACGTCGCCCGCGCCGGTGCGGGACGCCGAGCGGCGCGTGAAGCGACTGGCGGACGCGCTGGCGGCGCCGACGAAGTGGGACTTCCGGATTTTGGATGGGAAGGAGTCGGGCGACGTGGCGGTGGTGCTGATCAACGATTATCTGAAGGACGGGCGCAAGACGATCGACATCAAGCCGTGGTATTTGCTGCGGCAGGACGGCAAGTGGAAGCTGCTGGGCAAGTACACGGATTTCGAGTTGGACGCGTACGGATTTGATGCGGGGCGGGTCGCGGAGTATCGGAAGCTGGAGGAGTGGGCGGAGCGGCGGACGCCGGAGTTGAGGCGGGATGAGCCGGAGTGCGGGTGCTGAGGTTGCGGCGACTGTTCGAGACAGATCGCGAACGGCTCGGGAGGGCGAGGCTCCGTCCGAGCCGTTGTTCGATGCACGCGCGGGGTGCCCCCGCGGCTCGGACGGAGCCTCGCCCTCCCCAATGCAATCGCGCCGCTCGCCTAGGGGATCGACTTGAGAAGCGCCGCGAGGCGATACCCGGCGAGCACCGCCCGGCGCTCGGCGACGCGCTTGGCTTCCTTGAGGTAGCCGTCGGGCAGGACGGGCGTGTCGTCGGCACCGGTCTTGGCGCCCGCGACCATCTTGCCTTCGAAGGCGTAGACCTTTTCTTTGGCGAGGTTGAAACTCTCGGCTGACGCCCACTTTTCCGGATCCGATTCGGCGAGTTCGGTCAGCTTGTCCTTGGCAAGGTCTTTATCGAGGCGCAGGGCGGTGGCGACGTTGCCGGCGTCGCGGACGGTCTCGGTGCCGGTGAGCAGGTCATCCCAGATCTTGTGGAGGCTGACGGGGCGGGCGTCGGCGGTGGCGCGGACGTAGAAGAAGGTGCCGCCGCGGTCGCCGGTGGGCGGGCGGAAGTCGCGCGTGAAGAGCGAGACGGCGTGTAGCGGCTGGTGGACGTCGCCGACGAGGTGGAAGACCCAGCCGGCGGCGACGGCGCGGGCGGCGGGGGTCTGCTGGTCGGCCGGGCCTTTACCGGCCGCGATGTCGAGGTTGGCCTTGGTCTGCGAGACGATGTTGATCGGCGGGGCGGGCGGGGGCTGGAGCGAATCGGGCTCGCCGGCGGGCTTGTAGGGAATGTTGATGTAGTGCCAGGTGGGGCGGTCGAATTCCTTGTTTCCGCGGATGTCGTCGGCCCACTTGGCGGCGAACATGAAGAGGGCGCGGTCGCGCTGGTCGTCCGGGAGGTCGGTGAGCTTGGGGGCCCAACTTTCGGCGTAGCTGGGGTGTTGCTTGAGGAGGGCGGTGACTCGGGCGATGGCGGCGGGGTCGTCCTGCTTGAGGACGTCGTGGGCGATCGCGCCGATCGCCATGTGGCCGGGCTTGTTCCAGGCGGGGGCGGAGAACGGGGTCAGGGCCAGGAGCAGGATTAGGGCGCGCACCATAGGGGTTCTCGAAGAAGGCCGGCCAAGCTCGGGTCGGGACAATTTACCGCGGCGGGTGAGGACGGGGTACTCCGTGGCGTCGGTGGGCCGGGCTCGTTGGGATTGGCGGAGAGGCCTGGACGTTCGAGGCCAGATCCTTCGGAGTACCTCAGGATGACGGTCCAGGTATTTCGCCGTTCGCCGTTCGCCGTTTGCCTTTGCGCCCTTTGCGTCATTGCGGCCGATCCGCTTCCACTCGACTTCGATTGACAATCCTCCCCCCGCCCCCATCATGTTCGGTTCGCAATTTCCCCAGTCAATCAGGAGCGTGTGATGAAGATCGCGGTCATGCCGGGCGACGGCGTCGGCAAGGAAGTCGTTCCCGAGGGCCTGAAGGTCCTCGACGTTTGCGCGAAGAAATTTGGGTTCACGTACACGCGGACGGACTACCCGTTCGGGGCCGAGCACTACCTGGAGACGGGGGTGACGCTGCCGGCGGACGCGCTGAAGGAGATCGGGGCGCACGACGCGATTTTGTTCGGGGCCGTCGGGGCGGACCCGCGCGGGAACGCGCGGATCCCCCAAGGGCTGATCGAGACCGACATCCTCCTCAAGATGCGGTTCGAACTCGACCAGTACATCAATTTGCGGCCGTCAGCTCCGGCTGCCCGTCCGCGCCCAATTTCGCCGGCCGCTGCTCCAGCACCAGCACGGTGCCGTCCGGCAGCGGCTTGCCCGCCTCGTAGGCTTTGTAGGCTTCGGGATTGATGAAGACGCTGCGGATCGTCTTCGTGTCGTAGCGGTCGATGGCGCCGAGCGGCATATAGGTCGCGGCGTATTCCTTCGGGAACACGACGCGCTCCGGCCCGGCGAGCGCGGCAGCCGCGCCGGCCAGCGCCAGCGCTCCGGTTACGGCAAGGAGTTTGAGTCGCATGGAGGCCCCCCTCAGTTCGCGACCGTGACGGTCATGACCATGTTCTCGTGCAGGCCGCAGGCGACGCGGAAGGTGCCGGCCCGGCGCAACGGCAGCTTGAAGGTCTCGCCCTCCTTCAGGCCAGCGCGCGAAACGGCGAATCCAAGGGTCGGCACATAGACCCAGTGCGAGGTGAAGTCGTCGTTGGAGAAGACCAGCGTGTCGCCGACCTTGGCCTTGATATCGCCCGGCGCATAGGTCGAGCCCACCATGGAGACCTTGATCTCGTTGCCGCTGGCGGCGAGCGCCGCGCCGGCAACGAGGCTTGCCCCCAGCACCGCGAGCCGTGGTGCGGTGCAGATTCTGCGTGACATGTGCAGCCTCCCCGAAAGGTGCATTCGCCTTATCGTCACCCGTACGGCCACGCTCAATCAACGCTTGCGTGACGTCACGCGGTCGTGACAGGAAACGCCCGCCCGCTGCCTGTCCGGATCACCGCCGCCATGCGAGATGTCCCTGCCCCGCTCAGCGCCGCCGGCCCGCGCCGTATTCACCTGACCGGCGCATCGGGCTCCGGCACCACCACGCTCGGCCGCGCGCTGGGGCAGCGGCTCGGCTTGGCGCATCTCGACACCGACGACTTTTACTGGCTGCCGACCGATCCGCCCTATCAGGCGGCGCGGCCGATGCCGGACCGGCTCGCCCGTCTCGAAGCCGCGCTCGACGTCGAGCTGGGCTGGGTGCTCTCTGGCTCGCTCGCCGGATGGGGCGATCCGCTGCTGGAGCGGTTCGAGGCGGTGGTATTCCTTGCCGTGCCCGTGAAGGAACGGCTCCGGCGCCTCGAGGCGCGCGAACGCGCCCGCTACGGCGCGGCGAT
>DASPKW010000333.1:0-10609 GCA_035627895.1 Tepidisphaeraceae bacterium
ATGTACTGCTGGTTCTGCGCGTCCCGCGGCGTGTTCGCGTTGAACCCGCTGAACCCGAGCGGGTCGTCGACCCCCGACGGACACCGGAACACGTTGCTCCCGCTCAGGTCCGGCGCGCCCCCCTTCATCCCGCGCGGCGCCGGCAGATACTTACGCGCCAGCTCGTTCGACCAGAACCATCCGGTCGGATAGATCGTGTCCCCCGGGTTGATCACCGCCGGCGGGAGCCGCCCCTTGTTGTCGTCGGCGTACATCACGATCGCCTGCCCGACCTGCCGCAGGTTGCTCGCGCACGTCGCGACCGCCGCCTGGGCGCGGGCCTTGCTCAACGCCGGCAGCAGGATCGAGATCAGCAGCGCGATGATCCCGATCACCACGAGCAACTCGACCAGCGTAAAACCCGCCCGAACGGCCCGCGCGCGGACGACCGCAGTTCGATCAGACCAAAAGTGCATGTCGCCTCCGAAGACGTGAACCGCCCGCCCGCCACCAACGCGTGCGGGCGCGCCAACGACCACACCCGAATCCGCCGCGACCCGTAGACGTGACCGAAGGCATCGCGGGGCCGAATGGGTGAAATCTCTACAACCAATATACCGCGGCCCGTTCCGATGTTGTACCGCAATTCCCAACCCCCCCTTAGCCCGATGTCCCAAACCCCCGCCCGCCCCCCACCCCCTCACCAACGGATTGAAAAACCAACCCCGATCGACTACTGTTACCCCACTCAATCCCCCCCGGAGAGGTGGCAGAGTGGTTGAATGCGCCGGTTTCGAAAACCGGTTAACCGAAAGGTTACGGGAGTTCGAATCTCCCCCTCTCCGCTAGTCCGTTTGCCGCTATCAGAAGCCCCTTCCCGAGCAACACTTGTGGAAGGGGCTTCTTCGTTTTGCGCCCGACTGTGGGACTCGGGCCTGGGCGGGCTAGGCGTAGGCGTTGAGCTCGTGGATCGACCAGGACGCGGACGCGAACGCCGTCGTGAGGGCGATCCGGACGTAGCGGGCGGTCACCGGGACGTTCAGGGCGATCGTCGTGGTGGCGCCGGTGCCCGTGCCGGTGACGATTGGCGGGGCCGACCAGTCGGTCGGGCTGTTGCTGGCGTAGACGGCGTAGCCGCGCGGGTAGTCGGCGGGCGAACCGGCCGCGGCCAGCACGAGTTGGCGGATCGTCCGCTGGGCGCCCAGATCGATCTGGAACCACTGGCCGACCGCCTGCGGCGCGCCGGCGTTCCAGCGGGTCGTGGCATTGCCGTCGAGCACACTGGCGGCGGACGTGCCGGACAGGGTCGAGCCGGCCGAGGCAGTCCAGCCGTTGCGGCCGAGCACCTTCGGCGCCGCGCCCTGGACGGAGAAGTGGGTGAACGTCGCCGTCGCGAGTTGGGACACGTTGTGGGACGAGACGACCAGCCCGGCGGGGACGTTGCTGGCGATGTTGACGTTGAACGTTCCGACGGTGACCCACGTGGTGCCGTTGGTGCTGTACGAGCCGGCGAACGTGTTGGACGAGCGCACGAGGCGCAGCCAGACGGGAGCGGCGACGGCCTCGGCGCGGGCGAACGACGTCCACCCGTTGGGGTTCTCGCGGTACTGGAAGGTGACGCCGTTGTCGGGCGTGACGAGCAAACTCACGGCGGCCGCGTTGTGGGCGGTGCCGGCGCGGAACATCAGGCCGGCCTTCGCCCACCCGTTCGTGTCGGTCAGCGACGTCACGCGAACGATCATCGTCTGGTTGCCCGAGACGGCGCGGGAGGCGAACTGGAACTGGTCGGACTGGTCCCAGATGTCGGCGCCGGCGCCCTTGAGCGTCCACGTCGTGCCGTCGAACGCGGCCGACCCCGCGAGCGCGGGCGCGCCGACGTCGGCGCTCGTCCACCCCGCCGGGAGCGCGGTGCTCTGCGCCGCCGACCGCACGCCCGCGGCCTGGTTCGACGCCGCGCTTTCGCTGGGGATGACGGGGACGTAGGTCGTGTTCCCATTCACGGCGGTGACGGTGTAGTAGTAGGTCGTGCCGGCGACGGCGGTCGTGTCGGCGTAGGTCGTCGCGAGCAGGCCGGTGACGAGTGGGGTCGTGCCCTGGCCGCCGGGCGTGGTCGAGCGGTAGACGTTGTACGTGAGCGCGCCGGCGGCGGCGGTCGTCCACGACAGGTTGATGCCGGAGGAGTTGCCGGTGGCGGTGAGCGCGGTGGGCGCGAGCGTCAGCGTGTGGGCGTTGACGCCGGCGAAGTCGTTGTTGCCCGAGACGTTGTAGGCTTGGATGTGGTACTGGTAGTACGCGCCCGGCGTGAGGTTCGCGTCCGACCAGAGGTAGGTGCTTGGGGGGGTTCGCGAGGTGGGCGGGAGCAGCGCGACGACGGCGAACGTCCCGCCGTCGACCGAGCGGAGGATGCGATACCCATCAGTCAGGTGGCCGGCGTGGTCGGTCCAGCTCACGGAGATCGTGGTCGTCGTGACGCCGGTGACGACGGCGTTGGTCGGCATCGGCGGGGCGAGCGGGATCGTGACGATCGCGGCGTTGGAATTGCCCGAATCGCCGCCCGTGTTAAACGCGCGCAGGCGGTAGTAGAACGTCGCGCCCGGGGCGAGTCCGGTGACGGCGTCGATGAAACTGTTGGGGCTTCCGGGCAGCGTCTGCGTGAAGAAGTTCTGGGTGAAGTCGGGGTCGGTCGCGCGGTCGAGGTGGAAGCCGGACTGGTTCGAGCCGTTGGTCGTCCAGTTGAGGTAAACGGTGGTGGCGGACGCGGGCGTGGCGCCCAGGCCGAGCGGGGCGTTGGGGGCCTGGGCGGCGTCGGGCGTGTAGGTCCAGTTCAGGATCTCCTGGAGCGAGGTGTTCCCACCGGTGCCGGCGGTGAACCCGGCGTACGCCGTGCCGCCGCCGATGACCTGCGGGATGTTGATCAGGTACGTCTGCGTCGCCGTCGCGTTAGTCACCGTGTCGCGGATCGTGACCGACAGCGTTGTGCCGTCGTACGTGATCGTGATCAGGAACGGGTTACCGCTGTGCAGATCCACGCCACTCGGGCGGAGGTCGATGGATCCGGTCTTGATCGGGGCGGCGCCGTTGACGTACAGCCCGGTCGAGCTCGGGCCCTCGCCCTCGTTGTTGTAGATGTCAAACTTGATCGCGACGCTGTTCGGGATGCCGTCGTTCCCGCCGTCGAAGGTGGCGCCGTACCCGAGGCCGGCGCCGGCCCACTTGAGCGCATCCAGCCCGGCGCGCTGGAGGACGAACGTGAAGCCGTCGGCGATGTCGGGGCCCGAGTTGGTGGTGTACGTGAACTGGGTCGTGAAGCGCGAGACGTCGACGGGGATCACGTAGTACGCGCTGGAGGCCTCGTTCCCGCCGTCGTCGGTGAGGCGCAGGCGGTTGTTGACGAACGCGGTGTACCCGTTGGCGACGATCTGCCCGGGGCCGGTCGAGAAGCCCGTCGAGAAGTCGATCGCGATCACGTGCTCGGCGGTCGTGGCGGTGGCGACGTTCGAGTAGGGCGACTGGCCCATGCCGTTGAAGCTGCGGACGCGGAAGTAGTACTTCGTGTTGTTCGTCAACCCGCCGATCGCCAGGGCAACCGAGCCGGCGGGCGAGGTGGTGATCTGCGTAAAGTTCACGCCGTCGGTCGAGCGCTCGATCAAATACGCGCTGGCGGTGTTCGGCGAAGTGCTGGGGTCGGTCCAGGCGAGGTTGATCGACGTGCCCGAGAGCGACGTGGCGGTGAGCGCGACGGCCTGCGGGGCCTGGTTGGCGGCGGGGGTCAGGCCGTAGCCGACGAGGCTGTTGGCGGTGCCGACGAAGACCTGCCCGTTGGCGACGGTCGGCACGGCGAACTTCATGACCGCCCCGACCGCGTCGAGCCGGCTCGGCGCGAGGCCGCTGTTCCAGAGCTCGGTCGAGAGCGAGTTGGCGTCGTAGGCGTGGATCTGGTTCGCGTTACGGTCCATGATCCAGACGATGCCGTTGGTCGTGCCGTTGGCGGAGACGACGGGCGAGCCGGGGAGGTATCCGAGCGACGGGACGTTCGCGTTCGACGTGGCGGTGAGGTGGCCGTCGGCGCCGAGGCTGAACGCGGTCGCGCCGCCGTTGTACCCGCCGACGAGGTATAGGCGGCCGTTGAACCACGCGGGCGTGCTGAGGATGCCGGGGGCGACCTTGGGCGGGGTGATTTTGCCGCTCTCGTCGAGGACGGAGTTGAGCGCGTGGTCGTGGTTGGGGTCGAACTTGCCGAGGTCGTTGCGGTCGAGGACGAAAAGCCGGCCGTCCTTTCCGCCGACGACGAGGAGCTTGGGGTGGCCGGGGATGCCGGCCGAGTCGGGCAGGAGGATCGGCGCGCCCGACCCGAAGTCGGAGTCGGCGCCGTCGAGGGCGACGACGTTGTGCGGGATGAAGTAGTCGACGACCTTCATCCCCCAGCCGTTGATGTTCTGGTTGGCGGGCGACGTCGTCGGGTCGAGGACGGCCTTGACGACGGCCTCGTTGTAGTTGCCGTCGACGGGAAACCCGTCGGGACCGACCGTGGGCGGCCCGCCTTCGCCGTTGCCGGTCAGGAAGTAGAACGCCGACCCGTCGGGCTCGAACGCGATGCGCCCGCCGCTCTGCCAGATGCCCGACTCGGCTTCCTGGGGCGACGTGTTGAGGAGGCCGGCGAGCTCGAACCCGCTCGTCAGCAGGTTGGCCGTGTCCCACGCCGCGACCCAGCCGTGATACGGGCCGTTGTCGGCGTGCGACGCCCAGGCGACGTAGACCTTGTCGTTGACCAGGCTCAGGGCGGGCCGCTGGTGCTCGCGGAGCGCGTTGAACTGGACGACCGGGCGGATCGTCCCGGTGTACGGGTCCGACACCCACCCGTCGCCCGCGCCGTAGGTGTAGATGGCCGTGTCGTTCGTGTTCCCGTCGGTCGTCCGGCCGATCAGGTATGGGTTGACCGCATCCGTCCCGTCCGACAGCTTGATCGCGTGCAGGCGCTGGACGAACCACTCCTTGCCGGCGGCCGTCGTCTCCTTGGTCTTGGTGATTACGAACAGCAGCCCGCGCACCGGGTCGATGACGGGCGTCCCGGTGATGCCGATGATCGGCGTGATGTCGCCGCTCAGCACGTCGTTCGGGACGAGCGTGGTGATCGCGGTCGCGCCGAACGTGTTGTTGACGTTGCCGCCGGCGTTGGTCGTGCCGAGGAACGAGCGGCGCCAGAGGACGTCGCCGTCGGCGGTGTCGATCGCGTAGAGCGAGTCGTTCTGCGTCGCGGCGAAGACGACGTCGTGCACGCCCGCGGCGCCGGCGGTCGTGTTCACGCCGTTGGCGATCGTCACGCCGGTCTGCACGAGCGGCTGTGCGTACACCTGGCCGTCGAGCGTGGTGACGAACTGCTTGCCGAACGTACCGACCTTCACGTTGGCGGGGGTGAGGATCGTTTCGGCGGCGTTGACGCCCGTGCTCGCCAGGTCGTTGTGGAACGTGCTGACGTTGACGGCGAGCAGATGCCGGGCTTCGAGTTGTTCGAGTTTGAGTAGGGCGCGCGACGAGAGCCGGAAAACGGCGCGTGCGCGCTGCGACGAAACGACCTGCATTGTCTTCTTCCTCTCCTAAAGGAAGGGGCGAGCCTACGGGCGGAGGGAGGTCAGTTCAACTGTAAATTCCTTGCGGTGGAACCCCCGGCCTCAATCTGTCAGTGAGGCGGTCGGAAGGCGCGTGATAAGCGTCGTAAACCGGCCTTGATAGCCGCCGACTGCCGGATGAACGGACCGTTATCCCTTGCGATTTTCGTGCGCCGTCGCGCGGGACGCTGTTACCATGGCCGCCGGGCGGGATCATATCTCCGGGCAGGAAGGAATCCGCACATGGTGCCAGACACGCAATCCCCCGTGGTCGACTATTCGACGAGGGCGTCGGACAAGGGCGGGGGGATCTTCATGATCCTCCTGGCGGCCGGGTTCGGGGCGATCACGTGGTACCTGTTCGACCTGCACATGAGCCGCGCGGGCTGGCGCGCGCCGGACGCGGGCGGCGGGGTCGTGACCGGGATCGCGCTGGGGATCGCCGTGTGGGCGCTGGCGGCCGGGATCATGCGCCTCTCCGGGAAGCGCCTGGGCCGCGTCGCGGGCGTCGTGCTGCTGGTGCTGTGCGCCGTCGGCGGCGGAATTGCCGAGCCGCGGCTCGGCAAGGCCAAGGTCGTGGCCGACGAGCGGCGCGCGTGGGACGCGCTCCAGGCGTCGGGGAAGACGTACGAGGACTACCAGACGTACGAGCGGTGGACGGACAAGCCCCGCCCGGGCACCCGCGCCAACCGGGCGCTGGCCGAGGCCAAATCCGAGGCCGCCCGGATGATCAAATACAACAATCGCAGCGTGGGGGCCTGGCGGTTGCTGGTCGACAAGTGCAACCGCGAGATGCGCGAGTTCCCCGGCGAGGACATGCGGCCGGCGATCGACTACGCGTACGACGAGATCGGGAAGATCTACGCGGCCAGCCTGGCCGAGCTCGGCGAGAAGGCCCGGGCGAGCGTGACCAAGCCGGCCGTCGCCGGGAAGCCGGCCGCGGCGCCGATCCCGGAAGACCCGGCGATGCGGGCGGCGTTCCGGACGGTGCTCGAGCGCCTCGTGCGCGCCGACAGCGACGTGGTGTGGCTCGCGTTCGCGACCGACAGCCAAGTGACGGCGCCCGCGGCTGCAGCGGGTGGGACGGCGCCCGCGGAAAAGTTGATCGATCCCGGTGACGCGTTCGCCCGCGCCCAAGACGACCGCCGCTCCCGGTCGTTCGCCCGGAGCATGCAGGACACGCTCAAGTCGGCGTTTTCCGACCAACTCATCAGCCTCCGGCAGCTCGAGCCGGGCGACAAGCGCGACGGGCGGATCGTGTTCGACGTCAAGTGCGTCACCCGCCGCGTCCCGGGCGGCATGGTGCTGACCCGCGAGGGGAAGGAAGTCGGCACGCTGTTCAACATCGAGGTCGCGTGGGAGTTCGCGATCTTCGACACGACCGGCAAGCTGCTGACCAAGTCGACCAGCCGGTCGCGTCCGGGCGAGTCGCTCCAGTTAAAGCGGAGCCCGGGCGACCCGGACTGGGCCGCGTACAGCGTGATGATGGACTCTGCGTACTACAACTACTGCCGGGAGGTCACCGGCAAGCTCGGCCTGATCCCGCCGCCGACGCGGGCGTATTTCGAATTCCAGCAGTAGCGCGTCACGACCCGACTGCCCCGCGCGCCGCCCCCGCATGCTCGGGCGCGACGTGGATGCGGCGGAACATGAGTCGCTCGCCCAGCGCTTTGGGGAGCGGCGAGGTCCGCGCGAACGGCGTCAGCACGCCGTCCCGGCCGCGGATCAGGATGTCGGTCTGGTCGTCGTCGGCGTGCTCGACGTCGGTGACGTAGGGGGTGTCGGCCGGCTCGTCGTAGAACAGGTCGTAGTGTCGGTCGCCGCCGGTGCGCTCGACGGCGTCGGCGGCGCGGTCGAACATCGCGCGTGCGTCGGCCGGGTCGGGCACGTGGGATAGGTCGATCGTCTTGTAGACCTTACGAAACAGCAGGCCGCGACACAGTCGGGCGAGCGTGGCGTCGTCGCCGGTCGACCAGAGCTTGAAGCAGTAGTTCACCGCCACGTCGTCCAGGTCCGTGAACTGCTCGATCGACAGGCGCTGGCCGAGCAGCGCTTTGTGCGTGGACGACTCGCGCGGCGGCCAGGTGAGCCGGTCCTGCACCGCCAGGCGCTTGGCGCGCTGGAGGGCCAGCCGCACCATCCCCTCGGCCGACCGCACCACCTTGTGGAAGTACACGTTGCGGTACATGTTGTACCGGGCGTGCAGGTAGTCCTCGATCGCGCTCGCGCCCTTGCCGGTGACGACCAGCCGGTTCGATTCCACGTCCAGCGCGTGCAGGAGCCACTGCAAATCGAACTGCCCGTACCGGCTGCCGGTCATGTGGTTGTCGCGGAGCAGGTAGTCGAACCGGTCGGCGTCGAGCTGGGACGAGATCACGTCGTTGAGGAACGTACGCTGGCCGTCGCGCGCGCCGAAGAACGCCGCCACCTTTTCCGGCAACAGCCGGTCGTGCTGCCAGAGCAGGCGGTGCACCTCGCTGTCCGGGTCCTGGATCACGCGGAGCGTGAGCTTTTCGTGGGGGAAGTGGCTGACCCGCTCGAACACGTGCGAGAACGGCCCGTGGCCGAGGTCGTGGAGGAGGGCCGAGACGAGGCAGAGCGTGCGCTGTTCGTCGGAGACGGCCGTGTGCCGCTCGATGTGGCAGAGCATCTTGCGGGCCGTCTCGAGCACGCCCAGACTGTGGGCGTACCGCGAGTGGGTGGCGCCGGGGTAGGCGAGGTGGGTCATCCCGAGTTGCAGGATCCGCCGCAATCTCTGGAACTCCGCGGCGTTCAATAGACCGAATAACAGCCGGTCCAGCGCGTGGTCCGTCCGGAAGGCGATCACGTCGTGGACCGGGTCGCGGATGATCTTCTCGGCCATCTCGCCACTATTATGTTCAAGCCGGCGGCGACCGCCACACCGATAAGGGGGGAGACATGTCTTCTTAACGGGGGTCGGTGCAGTGGGGCAGACATTCTTGTCTGCCCTGATTCGGCTTCGGAAGACGGGCGGGCTCGGGGGGCAAGAATGCCCCCGCTCCCCCGCCCGGACAGACAAGAATGTCTGCCCCACTGAACGCGGGTGGCGCCCGACATCAGGACTCGAGGGAATTTCGAATGCGGTGGCTCTTACTCACGATCGCGCTCGGCACGGCTTTCCTGCCGCACGCCGCCGACGCGCGCGCCGCCGATCGCCCGCGCCAGACCACCGTCGTCACCCTCCGCGGCGGCGCCTTCACACCCGCGCGCGTGACCGTCCGCGCCGGCGATACGATCGTCTGGTCCAACGCCGACGACCGCGACCACACCGTCACCGCGGCCTCCGGCGCGTTCGACTCGGGCACCATCCGCCCCGGCGGCACCTTCGCCTGGCGCGCCACCAAGCCCGGCGACTACGCCTACGGCTGCTCCCTCCGCCCCCGCATGCGCGGCGTCGTCTCCGTGCAATAATCCGGGAGGGCGGGGCTCCGTCCGAGCCGTTCCCCCCTCCCGCGCACCGTTCCCCCGCCTGTCTCTTCCGCGCGCAAAATTCCCTGCCCGCGCCCCGTTCGCGTATGCTGTGCCCGCAACAAGTCCCTCAACCCCTCACCGAAAGGCACCGCACCATGGGCGATAAATCCCCGAAGGCCAAAGGCAAGCAGGCGAACCAGAAGCAGGCCAAGTCCAACAGCGCCGACCAGAAGAAGCAGGCCGCCGTCGCCGCCAAGAAGGCCCCGCTGAAGAAGTAAGGCGACTCGGAGAAGCGGTCTTGCGCTCGGTCCGCGGGCGAGCGCCGCTGAACTCCGTCCCGCGACAAGTCGCTGGGCTCCCTCAGACGCAATTTGACCTTTCCGGCCCAATTGCTATGATTCGCCGTCCAATGACGACCACGATTACCATCGCCCCGACCATTATTGCCCCGCACACGCGCGGGTAGGGCGACGGTTCGTTCGCAGTGATTCCCAACCGCCCTGCCCCCGTGGCAGGGCGTTTTCGTTTGTCAGACAGGATGAACCACGGAGGACACGGAGGGCACGGAGAAAACAGAGGAGAATTGGATCGGGTCACCCGGTCGCTCCAGAACAATCCCTTGCTGGTTTTTTCTTCTCCGTGCCCTCCGTGTCCTCCGTGGTTCAAATTCCGACCGAGAGCGAGCTATGTCTACCCGCCGGATCGAGATCTACGACACGACGCTTCGCGACGGCACGCAGGGCGAGGGGTTTAACCTCTCGCTCGAGGACAAGCTGCAGATCGCGGCCAAGCTCGACGACCTCGGCGTCGACTACGTCGAGGGCGGCTTCCCGCTGTCGAACCCCAAGGACGAGGCCTTCTTCAAGGAGGTCCGCGGGCTCAAGCTCAAGAACGCCAAGGTCGCCGCGTTCGGCATGACCCGCCGGCGCGGCGTGCGCGCCGAGGACGACCCGGGCATGCGCGCGCTGCTCGCCGCCGAGACGCCCGTGGTGACGATCGTCGGCAAGACCAGTCCGTACCAGGTCGAGAAGGTCATGAACGTCACGCTGGAGGAGAACCTCCAGATGATCGGCGACACCGTGCGCCTGTTGAAGTCCGCCGGCCGGCACGTCGTCTACGACGCCGAGCACTTCTTCGACACGTTCAAGGTCAACCCGGACTACGCGCTGCGCACGCTGCTCGCGGCGCAGGAGGCCGGCGCGTCCGTCCTCTGCCTCTGCGACACCAACGGCGGCTCGATGCCCGAGCACGTCGCCGCCACCGTCGCCGCCGTGCGCAAGCAGACGTCCGCCATGCTCGGCATCCACACGCACAACGACTGCGGCCTCGCGCTGGCCAACGCCCAGGCCGCGATCCACGCCGGGGCCGATCACGCCCAGGGCACGATGAACGGCGTCGGCGAGCGCTGCGGGAACATGGACCTGATCCCCCTCATCGCCAACCTCCGCCTGAAGTACGACCTCGACTGCCTGCGCGAGGGCACGCTCACCAAGCTCACCGACGCGAGCCGGTACGTGTACGAGATCGCCAACTACAACCTCGTCCCCGGCCAGCCGTACGTCGGCCAGTCCGCCTTCGCCCACAAGGGCGGC
>DASPKW010000334.1:0-6400 GCA_035627895.1 Tepidisphaeraceae bacterium
GGTCGGGTTCTGGATCGGCTTTGAGCTGAAGCCGGGGATGTTTTATCACTGGCTCGGCGCCGTCTTGACGGACGTTCGCCGGCACGGCATCGGCCGGCAGCTTCAGGAAGCCCAGCAGGCGTGGGCGAAGGATCACGGGTACGAGTACATCCGCTGCGAGTGCATGAACCACCAGCGCGAGTTCCTGCACTTCGCGCTGGCGCTCGGCTACGACATTGTGGGCGTGCGGTGGGACTCGACGCACGCGGATAACCTGGTGGTGTTCGAGAAGAATTTGATCGACTGAGGGGCGTGCGTTTCGGGTGCGCCCGCGACCCCTATGCAAGGTCGCCGCGACGCCGCCGAGCGACTGCCGGGCGGGCGTCCGAGGGCGGCATGGTGGATGCGTTCAGCCCCCACCCTTCGGGCAAGCGCAGCGCCGACCGCAGACGAGGGCGGGGCGCGGCATGCCAAACCGCTTTCCGCCGTACAATCCCGTCGTGTCGACCGAACCCCCGCGCGTCCGCCCGCTCGACTACGCTACGCCGCAGCCCGGCCGCCGCCGGCCGATCTTTCGGTTGATCGCCTGTGGGATCGCCGCCGTCTTCTGGACGGGGATGTCGCTGGCGACCGCCCACCTGCTCGTCGTCATCTTTTCCGAAGGTTTACTCGGCAGCGTCGGCGTCGGCGTGGTGTTCATGTTTGCCTGCCTGGTCTTCCTGATCTACGCGGCCGGCCTGTACTGGCTCACGTCCCTGCGCCTGTTCCGCGCGTGCCGCGATGATCGCGCCTAGGGCCGGGCGAATCCGCTACAATCCATCCGTGACGCCCCCGCCCCAGCGCCCGCTCGACTACGCCAGCGCCGGCCGCAACGACGCCCGCCGCCGATCGCCCGCCCGGATCGTCGGGCTCGCGCTAGGGGCGTTCGCGTGGACCGTCATCGCCACGGAGATGGGCTGGCTCGCCGTCGTCGCGCTCCGTCATCCCAGCGCCACCGAACGCCCGATCCTGCTCGTGCCGACGCTCGCCCTGCCGATCATGGTCGGCTATGCCGCGATCGCCGAATGGATCAACCTCGTCCGGTACCTGCGTTATGGGGATGGGGTTGAATGATCCGCACGCACCACGTTACAACCGCGCTCGCCTGCGGGCGGCGCTGACGCTTGCCCTGCGGGTCGCGGCCAAACGTGGACACGGTTCGGTTGTCACGAACGACTTCTGACTTCTGACTTCTGACTTCTGACTTCTGACTTCTGACTTTTGCCCCATGTCCTACGCCTCCATCGAAATCACCGAGGTCGGCGAACCCGAGTTCCCGCTCATCCAAGTCCTCCGCGACACGATCTTCGGGGCGTACGGCCACCGGCACTCGATCCCGTTCGCGGAGCAAGCCGAGGGTAAGCCGGACCTGATTGCGCTGATCGCCCACCTCGAGGGCAACCCGGTCGGGTACAAGGTCGGGTACCGCGAGAACCCGGGGCTGTTCTATTCCTGGACCGGTGGCGTCCTCCCCGACTACCGCACGTTCGGCGTCGCCCGGCGGATGCAGGACTACCAGCACGGGCTGCTCCGCGGCCGCGGGTATCGGGCGGTCACGTTCTCGACGTTCAACAAGTTTCGCGAGATGCTCTTGTTCGGCCTGTCGGCCGGGTTCGTCCCGGTCGGCGTCGACTTGAAGCCGGAGAACGAGATCGCGATCAAGTTTCGCAAGGACCTCACGCGGCCCGACCCGGAGCGGCCGGCACCGTCGACGCCCGCCGACGAATTGCACGTCGAGTCGGTGAGTGCGATCTATCACAGCCGGATTGCGGCACTGTGCACGGCGGCGGGCGACCCGGCGACCGAGGATCAGGTCGACGCGGAAATGGCCGACCCGGGCAGCCTCGCCCTCCTCGCGAATATCGCGGGGAAGCCGGTGGGGTTCGCGGTCGCGCGGCCGGGACTGCCGGAACGACCGTTGTCCGGCGCGACGCCGTACGTGATCCGCCTGCTCGGCGTCGATCCGGCGAACCAACTCCGGGGGGTCGGGTCGGCACTGCTCGCGCGCCTGACCGAGACCGCCCGGCAGGCAGGATTCGCATTGGTCCGCATCGGCGTACGACACGACCGCGTGCCGGCGCTGCGGACGCTGATCAAATCGGGGTTCGACGTGCTCGGCGTGCTTCACCACGACTCGCCGCGCGGGCCGACGGTGGTGCAGTTGGAACGGGCGTTGTAGGGTGGGCTCTGCCCAACGTTTCGCGCGACTGCGCGTCTTACGATCACACGCGTCAGCGCGACATGCGCCGCTTGACGCGCCGAGCAAGCTCGGCGGCTAAAAGAGGGATCGGCGGCGTTTGTTACTTTCGCTCCGCCGCCGCCTCGACCTGCTGGCACCTGCGCGTCACCTGCACGGCCCGGCTGCCCTTGAACTGGCCGACCTTGCCGAGGAACTTGTTCTTCCCCTCGACTTGGATCAGCACCTCGTGGGTCTGGTCTTTCTCGGTCGTGATGATGTCGCCGAGCTGCAGGTTCAGCAGGTCGTTGATGCTGATCGTCGTCTGCGCCAAAAACGCCCGCACCTCGACCGGGGCGTTGTGCAGGCTCGTGGTCAGCTTCCGCTGCTGGTCGTCCTGGCCCACCTTCTTCTGGTAGCTGAACCAGTTCTGTGCGGCCAGCAGGTTCATGATCGGCTCGATCACGTTGTACGGGATGCACAGCGACATCGTCCCCGCCCGGTTCCCCATCTTCAGCTCGAACCCGACCACGACCACGGTCTCGTTCGGCGGGACGATCTGCACGAGCTGCGGGTTGGACTCGAAATCGTCCACCTTGAACGTGACCGGCGTCAAATTCGTCCAGGCCTCGCTCAGGTGGTGCGTCGCCCGGTCCGTGATCCGCTGCACCAGCCGCTGCTCGATCTGCGTCAGCGGCCGCTGGGGGATGAAGAGGTCGGCGTTGCTCCCGCCCAAAAGCCGGTCGATGATCGGGTAAATGATCAGCGGTGAGATCTCGAGACACAACTGCCCCTCGAGCTGCTCGGCCTTGAGCAAATTGAAGCACGTCGGGTTGGGCAGCGAGTGGATGAACTCCGAGTACGTCAGCTGCTCGATGTTGGCGACCGAGACCTCGATGATCGTCCGCAGGTAGCCGGAGAGGGCTGCGCCGAAGTTTCGCCCGAAGCCCTCGTGCAGCGCCTCGAGCGCCCGCATCTGGTCCTTCGACACGCGTTCGGGCCGCTTGAAGTCGTACACGTGAACGTCGACCGCCCCGGTGACCTTCCCGCTGCGCGAGAAGACCTGGCCGGTCGGCGTGCCGTCCCCGCCGCCGCGGCTCCCGCCCGAGACGTCCCCGCCCACGGCGCCCGCGTCCACCGCGGCCAGCAGTGCGTCCACCTCGGATTGATCCAGTACGTTCGACATGCGTCTGTCCGGATTATCGGACCGACCCGATTGAAAGCTAGAGCCGGTCGGTGGGGTATTTGGGTTGCGTAATTGCCCACCCGGGTTGACCTGTCGTCGCCCCTGCCCACAATGTCGCCGCCGACGCGATCGGCGCCCCGCGATGATCCAGTTCACCTGCCCCACCTGCGCCAAGCCGTTCAAAGTGCCCGACGAGTTCGCCGGCCGGACCGCCCGGTGCAAGTCCTGCGGCAACCCGCTGGTGGTCCCGGCCGCCCCGACCTCGGCCACGCTGGTCGCCTCCGACTCCGCTCGCGCCGGGGCGGTCGTGTCGCCGAGCCCGGCCCCCCCCCTGCCCTCCCGCCCCCCCGCCCCGGCCCCTCCCCCTACGCCGCAGCCACACGCGCGGCTGCCGATGCGCACCCGTCGGCTGCTGGCCGACGCCCAGCACATGGCCGACGCGTTCGGCCATTCCGACAAGATCCGGCTCCTCTCCGCCGAAGGCGACCCGCCGGACCGGTACCGCGTCGAGTACCGCATCCGCAGCCTCGGTCCGACCGCCGACCCGGACCATCCGGCCCCGCGGGACGTGCACCAGGTGGAGATCCAACTGACGGCCGACTACCCGCGGTCGGCGCCGAGCTGCAAGATGCTCACGCCGATCTACCACCCGAATATCGACCCGTCCCACGTGTGCGTCGGCGACCACTGGGCGGCGGGCGAACGACTGGTGGATTTGGTCGTGCGCATCGGGGAGATGCTGGCGTACCAGGCGTACAACATCAAGAGCCCGCTGGACGCGCATGCCGCGATGTGGGCGGATTTGAACCAGGACAAGCTGCCGACGGACCCGCGGACGATCCGGCCGGCGGCGCTTGAATAAGAGCGAGCGCGACGTTGAAGTCCGACGGGTGATGTCGCGTTAATGCGTCCGAACTGTCATCCCGAGGAACGAGGGATCTGGCCCCGAACGTCCGGGCCCGTCCGACATTCACGAGTCGTATTCGACGGCTCATCGCCAATGTCGAACGGGCCCCGACCTGCCGGCCAGATCCCACGGAGTACCTCGGGATGACCGTGGGGACGCATCTTCCGGATGGCGCCCGCTCGTCCGTCGTCCTTCGCCCTACGGCTCCTTCGGCGGGTTCCGGCCGATGACGGGGTACTGCTCCATTTCCATCACGGTGCCGCTGATCGGGCGGCTCTCGTCGCTGAGCCAGTAGGCGACGGCGGCGGCGATGACCTCGGGGGGGATGATGTCGCCGGACGGGGCGAACTCTTTGGGCAGGCGCTGGACCCAGTCGGCGGGCTTGCCCATGGCGGTCTGGACGCGGTGCTCGTTGGCGCTGCCGATCCAGCCGGGGTTGATCTGGTTGACACGGACGCCGTGGTCGCGGTGGAGGGCGTCGCCGAGGTTGCGGGTGAGGGTCATCAGGGCGCCCTTGGAGAGGCTGTAGGGCAGGAGGTTGGGCTCGCCGCAGTAGGCGTTGATCGACCCGATGTTGACGACGGACCCGCGCGCGGCGGCGAGGGCGGGGAGCGCCGCCTTGATCAGCAGCAGCGGCGCGCGGACGTTGATGGCCATCGTGCGGTCGAACAGCGTGGCGTCGGTCTTGTCCAGGTTGGCCCGGGGGATCCAGGCGGCGTTGTTCACCAGGCCGTCGATGCGGCCGCCGAACGCGGCGAGCGCCGCGCGGATCAGGTCTGTCGCGGCGTCGGCCTCCGACAGGTCGTTCAGGTGGAGCCGGGCCGCGTCGCCGAGTTCGCGCGCGACGGCTTCACCCAGGTCGCGCTCCAGGCCGTGGACGAGCACGCGGGCGCCTTCGGCGACGCACCGCCGCGCGACGGCCTCGCCGATGCCCGTCGTGCTGCCGGTGACGATGATGACCTTTTCCTTCAGACGCATTGGTCTCTCCGCTCCGCAATTCGGTAAAACCATCCCCCTACGTCCCGGTCACCGCTTCCCTACGACTACATCCCCGTACCCGTGCACCTTTTCGCAGATCAGCCGCAACGATCCCTCGACGTCGCCCGAGGCGGTCTTGAAGGCGTCGGCGTCGATCGTCAGGGGGGCGCCGAGCACGACCAGTGGGGCGCCGTACTCGGGCGTTCGTACCGCCTGTTCCAAGGTCAGCCCCCCTACCGCCTGCACCGGCACGTTCACCGCAGCGACCACCTGTCTGAGTTGGTCGAGGGGGCTGGGCATGCGCTCGCCCCGCGCCGCGATCCCGCGGCGCTCGTCGTACCCGATGTGGTGGATCACGAAATCGCACCCCATGTCTTCGAGGAACTTCGCCCCGTCGACCATGTCCGGGCAGCCGAGGTTGTCGCCCATCACCTTCACGCCCAAATCGCGGCCGGCCTTGACGACGACCTTGATCGTCTCGGCGTGGGCCCGGGCCATGACGACGACGTGGGTCGCGCCGGCCCTGGCCATCAACTCGGCTTCGAGGTATCCGCCGTCCATGGTCTTGAGGTCGGCCACGATCCGCGTATTCGGGAACCGCTCGCGCAGCGCCCGAACGCCGTGCATCCCTTCGGCGATGATGAGCGGCGTGCCGGCTTCGAGCCAGTCGACGCCCGCCCGAAGGGCCATTTCCGCCGTCGACACCGCCTCCGCCACGTCCACCACGTCCAGCGAAATCTGCACGATGGGCCGCATTCGCGCTCCTTGGATGTCCCTAGCAATTCGCCGCTCTCACCGACATTCCCGGGGTGGGGCCGCGTTGTCAAATGTGTAACCGGCACAACAGGACGGGACGGCCGGGTGGCGCGATTAAGGATTTTCGCCCCGCGCGAGCGCGAATTGTCGTGTCCTGTATAATCCCCCGCCGAACCGCCGATACGAACCGGGCCAGGGAGGACATGGGCAAGACGTTGAACATTCTGGTCGTGGACGACCACGCGGACACCCTGCTGATGCTGGTCCGCCTGGTCGCGCGCCTGGGACATCGGGTGACGTCGGCCGAGTCGTGCGCCGCCGCGCGCGCGGCTGCGGACGCGGCGGATTGGGGGTTCGACATGCTGCTGTGCGACGTCGG
>DASPKW010000335.1:0-22531 GCA_035627895.1 Tepidisphaeraceae bacterium
CGCAGGCGCAGAACGCCCCATCTCGGGAGAAGTACCCATTGCCGGTGCTCCGTAACGTGCTATTCTCCTAGTGGCGACGGGTACGCCCCGGAGAAGGTCCCCCCCCTTCCTTTTCCACCCCGTCGCCGTTTCATGCGCCTAAACCGTTACCCGTCCCGCCCCCGACTCGGCGGCACGCCCTAAAGTTCCCGCTGTTGTGTTGCGTCTTGAGCATTGGGGAACGGCGTCAGTCACGGACACACCTTATGGCCTCGGACGACCGGGCGGTCTCGGAAACCGTCCTGACGGTGACCAGCGACAAGGGCGAGGCCTTCACCATCGTGGCGTTCAAAGGTGGCGGTTACGGCCTCACCCGTGCCGGGCAACTGCTCGACCGGTACTGTGAGACCATCCGCCATTGCCTCGACGCACTCGTCCGGATCGCCGGTATCGACTTCGATGAGCGATGAGCCGCTGGTCGATCTGGCGACTTTCCTCAGTCCGTCAACGCTTGACGTCAGTGGGCATGATGGCCCTTCGATCGGTCGGAAACGCCACCGTTCCCGCGGACGTCCGACCCGGTCGGCCGAACCCGGTTCGTCCCCGTCCCGCCTCCAGCCCGTCCCAACGTGCGGATCGACGATCTCGAACACGTCGCCCCCGGGCGAATGTCGAACGATCGAAGGGGACGCGCGTTCGGGATCGGCAGGAACTTCCGTGAGGGGGAGCGGGCACCGGCGGTCCGGCGAGGTCTCTGAGGATGAACCGGGGGACGCGCCGCCGCGTTCTCCGACTCTTCGACGAGCGGGCGGCCGGAAGAGTCGTTGGCCCGGTCTTCGACAGCCGGACGCTCCACAGCGCCCGAGGGCGGCGGCCGCGGCGGGTACGACGGGGCGAAGCGCTCCAAGGACCTCGGAGGCCCACGTGGCCGTGAGGCCGGTCGACGAGCAAGACCGGGCGCAGGTCGGCAAGCTCGCGCGGGCAGACGGGCCAGGCGGTCGCCAACCAAGGCCACACGGGCGACAAAGCCGACCGGCCCGCGCGAAAGCAGGAGATCGAACTGTCGACCGTGAACGTGACCGGCTCTTTCGCGTCGTGGCCTTCGTTCGACTTTCCTTTGAGGACATCCCAAATCGCTAGAGTGCCCGGTCCGCCCCCGTTGCGTGTTCCGCCTCGCACTTCCCAGCGGACGCACGCCCGCGCTCGGTCGAGCGGGGGTGTGCGTCGAGAACGTCAAATGCGGGATGGGCGGTGGCGGCGGCGTCAGTCGGACGCCTTCGTGAATTCGACGGCCTTCAGATCCGCGGTGTCGGACAGCGACACGCCGTAGGTGAAGCCCTTCGGCGTGCGCTTGAGGGCGCCGGATCCGCCCGGGCCATTTTCGACGCCCTTTTGCTCGTACCGGCCGAACAGGTCCGCCTGGTTGTTGGCGGCCTTCCGGGCGACCAGGCCGTAGGTCTTACCGTCGAACAGCAGGTCCATCTCGACGCCTTCGGCGGGGACGATGATCGTGGCCTTGCGGCCGTCGGGCAGCGTCGCGGTGTACTGGCCCGAGGGCAGGTTCATGAACGCCGGGTTGCTCACGCCCAGCGGCTCGATGCGCCAACTGGCGTCCTTGTTGAACAAATCGAAGGCCTTCGCCCGGGTCGGCTCGGCGTCGTATTCGACCTTCGGATAGGCATACAGCACGAAGCCGCCGTGCCGGACGTAGCAGTCCTTGAACGACTTGGACTTAAAGGACCGGTAGCCCTTCTCGACGGCCCCGACCTCGTCCGTCAGCGGCGGCGCGATCAGCTCGAACTTGGCGGCCTCCGGGATCGCGTCGCCGGGGTGTTCCTTGACCTGGACCAGGACGCGTTGGCCCGGGCCGTCGACCGCCGTCAGGTAGCTGTTCTTCCCGCCCGCGAAGTTCGTGACCTTGAACGCGAACGCCTTGTCGGCCAGCGGGACGGTCTCGAAGCTGACGAACGCCTCGGTCGCCTTTAGCACCGCGTCCTTGTGGTTGAAGCTCGCGTCGGGCGTCCGAAGGTAAACCTGGGGGTCCTTCCCGTCCTTTTGCACGGCCATGAAGAAGTCGGTGCTCGTTTCCGCGTCCGCGTGAACCGAGAACGCGAGCATCTGGAAGCGCTTGGGCATGGCCTCGATGACGACGACGTCGTCGAGGTAGACGTCGTTGTCGGTGTGCTTGCCGCTCTTCAGGTCTTTGAGTTCCGCCTTGAAGCGGAGCTCGGGGTCGGCCTTGTCGGCCTTGAACTGTTCGGCGAACGCGAGCCAGGTGGTCGCGTCGACCTTCTTGGGGCCCACGGTGGCGCCCGGGACGGGGTAGCGCTTGATCTCCTTCCCGTCGACCTCGACCGCGAAGAGCACCTGGTCGACCTCGGCCCGGTGCTTGATGGCGTCGGCGCCGACCCGGTACCGGCCGGACACGATGTAGTCGACGCCGGGCTTGAGGTGCTTCAGCTTCTGGGAGATGGTCGGGTCGCTGTCCGCCGCGCCCCCGTGGTTCAGCCAGGCGACGCCGCCCTTGGTGACGCTGTCCTTGGTGATGCCGACCGCAGTCGACCACGGTCCAGCCGTTGTTGCGCGGGAAAGAGGTGACCGCCGGTAGAATACCGGGTCGTGCCCCGCCGTCCAACGAAGGTGAAGGTATAAAGAGGTAGAAGGTCAGAAGCGTGCTGTCTCGGCCCCTCGCACCGTTGGGCCGGCGGCGGTCCTGCCAATCCTGATGTGAACCTGCCGACGCCCACGGACGGTGATACGGGTCTCGCACGCGGCCAGCGACGCGCCCCGGACGCTCAGCCACCGGTTTATCCGGCCGCCCCGCCGCCGCCCGTCGTGGCGCGTCCTCCACCTCGACCCGGTTCTTCGCCGACATCACGCCCCACGTCCCGACCTTCACGTCCGTCTGCCCGTCCCCGCTGATCAACCGCACGTGCGTGGGGCCATGGCCGAACATCATCCCGCACAGGACGGCCAGCAGCAGCACCCCCGCGGCCCAGCCGTACCCCGAACCGACCGCCCCGGGCGGGCCCCGCGACGTGGCGCGCGCCGCACCGTGCGCAGTACGCGGCCCCGGCCGACGGAACACGACCGCACTGCGGGCAGTGACGCGTCGTGGACATATCGCTTCTCCCGGCCAGGAATCGAACGGCGCCGCCGCCGCCGCCAACCGTGACGGCGGACGCCCGATCGTACCCGGTCCCACCCGCGGGCAGAGCAGAAATGGGAAACTCGTCCCCGCGTCCCGGGAGCACGGACGCTCGCCGGGTCCGAAACGACGCGGCCCGCGCGTCTCCAAGTTCGCGCGGGCCGGCGTGCGTTGCAGCTCCCGCCCGTGCTGGCGTGTCGCGGGCGGTGGCGACAGTCTGCGGCCCCGCGGGCCGCCCCGCAACGCCCAAAACGCTCGCGCGCGTGGCCGTCAGCGCCGCGGTGCCCGGCGGCTGTACCGCCGCGCCGCTCGCCACGCGGCGGCCGGGACGGCCGCCAGCACGCCCGCGCTCACGGCGACGACGACCATCGCGGACAGGACGGGGAGGGTCTGCAGGGTGGTCGTGCGTCGGCTTATCGGACTCCCGGGCTGCCTGGATCGCGGCGCACAAAGGTAATTGCACCGGCGGCTCGTAACCGGCACGGCGGCCGGCGAGGTTCCGCCCCGAACGTCGGTGCCGGGCCGCCCGTCGGATTCGGCGCTCGCGCCGGGCCCGGCCGCGCACTATGCTGCGGGCCATGCCCGGCCGCCAACCGTCCGTCCTCGTGGTTGACGACCACCTCGACACTTGCAAGATGATGGTTCGCCTGCTCCGCCACATGCGGTGCGACGCGGTCTGCCGCGAGAGCGGGCGGGCCGCGCTCGACTACCTGACCGGCGCGACCCCCGACCTGATGGTTGTCGACGTGATGATGCCGGACCTGAACGGGCTGGACGTGCTGGCGGCCGTCCGGGCCCGGCCCGCGACGCGGGCCGTCCCGGTCATCATGTACTCGGCGGTGACCGATGACGCCACGGCGGAGCGGGCGGCCGCGCTCGGGGCGCAGGCGTTCGTCGTCAAGGGGCGGATGGCGTTCGGCGAGCTCCGGGGCGTGGTCGAGCGTCACGTCCGCTGCCCCGACGCATAAGTCCCCGCTCGCCCCCCCTCGCCAGGCCGACGCCCTGACGCCATGCTTTATCGACCGTCCCCGAAGAAGCTCCTCCGCGTCCACCCGGTGCGCGACCCGCACGGGCTGCCCCGCCTGCTCCGAGAGTACAGCGCCGCCGCGCCGGGGGCCGTGCGCGTTCTGGAGGTCGACGGGAACGCGGTCGCCCGCGTCCGCGCGGGGGAGTATGTGGACGCGGCCGGGACCGCGTACGTGACCGACGCGCCGGACGCCCCGTGAGCGCCCGTCCTACCGCGCGCCGCGCCCCGGCTGTGCGGCGGGATGCCGGGTCCCCGCGGTGGTCGCCATGGGGCCCAAGGACTCGGCCAGCGCCCGCCCGGCGGCGGTCAGCCGGTACGCCCCGCCCTGGCCGACCGCCCACCCCCGGCGAGCGCACGACCGAAGGGCGGCGTCGGAGCACCGGCCGGCCTCGCCGAGCAGGAGCAACCGAAGGGCGTTCTGCTGACGGCGACTGGGCGACCGCCCGGGGGCCAACGCGAGCGAAATCGTCTCGTGGGTCATCGTCTGATCAGCATGGCCTACGCCCGAGCCCGCGTGCAATGGGCAAATTGGGCGCGGCCGTGGCCCGACCTCGGCGCGGGTCAGTCCCGCGCCGCGAGGCTGGTGACGACGGCCGTCAGTTCGGTCCACTCGACCGGCTTAGCCACGTGCGACTGGTACCCGGCCCGCAGGGCCCGCGTCCGGTCCTCCGCGCCGTTGCGGGGCGACGATCGGCCGCGTAAGCCGAGGCGTCCGCGTAATCACACCGACCCCTTATCTGCTCCTTTGCTGACATCGCCGCGGCGGCGGCCATCGGCGGGGGCGTGGAACATCGTGGTGCGGCACCTCGGGTTCATGGAGGTTCGCGCCCGGGCGGCGGCGAGCCGGAGTTGGTGGGCGCGGCGCCGCACTCCGGGCAGCGGCCGGGCGTGGCGCGGAGGTCGTAGCCGCAGGCGGGGCACCGGTTGGCGCGCGACCGGCCGGCCCGGCGGCGGCTTCCCACCCACCACGCACCGAGGCGGCTTGCGGGCAGGACCGCCGCCGCGGCGACGATCGTCCACACGGGTAGCCACACCGTCCGACCGGTCAGCAGGTCGTCCTCCCCGCTGACCGTCTCGACGCGCCGGCCGTCGACGCCGGTCGCCGTCCGGGTCGACCGGCGCGCGACCAGCACGAACGTGACCGCGCGGGTGCCGGGCCACCGCGGGGCCGGGTCGGCGGTCGTGGCCGGAAGCCCGCCGACCGGCAGCGGGGCCACGAGCCACCGGGGCACTCCGCGCGTCGGCGGCTCGGACGTCCACCGCCAGCCGGCGGTTCGGTCCGCGGCCCACCGCCAGCCGGGCGGGACGCGCCCCAACCGCCCCAGTCGGTCGAGGAACTTGCCCGGCGTATCGGTGTAGCGGGTCAGCGGGGCGGGCGGGCCCGACCGCCCCGCCGGCCCGGCCGGCCGCACCAGTTCCCCGACTCGCTCGACGTACCCGACCGACTGGACGTACACCCGTCCGTCCGCGGCGACCGCCTGCCACAGCCGGTCCCCCCGGTGAGTGACGACGTCCGCCGTCCAATAGCTCCGCACCCACAATCCGCACGCCGCGACGAACAGGATGACCGACGCCGCGGTCGCCCCGTTCAGGGCCGACCCCCGAAGTCCTCGCGCCCGTTGCCGCCGCCGTGCCATCCGGCGCATTATACCGCACGCGCCGTGGTGGGGCGAAGGTTCCCGACTGCCCGGTCACTGCTACACGCACCTGTCCCCCCGCGGACCGTGCGGGGCATCCGCAAATCAGGGGGACGGCGACGCCCGTCCGCAGTCCGTGATTGACGACTTACAGGGGCATGGCTTGCGGATGACACGCGCCGCGCCTCCGCCCTCGGGCGCGTCAGTCCCGCGCCGCGAGGCTCGCGACGACGGCCGTCAGTTCGGTCGGCTCGACCGGCTTGGACACGTGCGACTGGTACCCGGCCCGCAGGGCCCGCGTGCGGTCCTCCGAGCGGGCGAACGCGGTCAGGGCGGCGGCCGGCGTGCGGCCGCCGGCGTCGGGCGGCAGCGCGCGCACCTGCCGGATGAACGCGTACCCGTCCTCGTCGGGCATGCCGATGTCGCTGACGATCATGTCCGGCCGGTCGCGCTTGACGACCTCCAGCCCCTCGGCAGCGCTCGCGGCGAGCAGCACGCGGGCGCCGCAGTCCTCCAGCACGCGCTTGATCAGGTTCCGGGCGTCCGGCTCGTCGTCGACGGCCAGGACGGTGATCCCGTCGAGCGGCGGGTGGTCGGCCGCGCCCGCCGCCGCGGGCGACGGCGACGGCACGCGGGGGTGCCGCCGGCCGGCCGCGTCGTCCGGCGGGTGCAAGACCACGACCGGCAGCTCGATGCAGAACGTCGACCCCTGCCCCTCGCCCGGGCTCTTGGCCCGCACCTTGCCGCCGTGCAGCTCGACCAGGTTCTTGACGATCGACAGCCCGAGCCCGAGCCCGCCGTGCCGTCGGGTGGACGAGCTGTCCGCCTGGCGGAACCGCTCGAACACGTGGGGCAGGAACTCCGGCCGGATCCCCTGGCCGTCGTCGGTCACGCACACTTCCAAATGGCTGTTGACCCGCTCCAGGCCGACCTGCACCTTGCCGCCCTTGGGCGTGAACTTGATCGCGTTGGAGAGGAGGTTCCAGAAGCACTGCTGCAGGCGGTTCGG
This sequence comes from Tepidisphaeraceae bacterium, assembly GCA_035627895.1. Classification (GTDB taxonomy): domain Bacteria; phylum Planctomycetota; class Phycisphaerae; order Tepidisphaerales; family Tepidisphaeraceae; genus DASPKW01. Next base: position 6,801 of record DASPKW010000335.1, read on the forward strand.
GTCGCCGCGGACCGGGCCGGCCAGCGGGTCGAGCACGACTTGGAGGCGGATCCCCTTCTGGTCGGCCGAGTGGCGGACCGACGCGACCGCGGCCTTGACCACGTCCTGCAAATCGACCCGCTGGACGTCGAGGCGGATCTTGCCGCTGATGATCCGGCTCATGTCGAGCAGGTCCTCGATCAACTGCGTCTGCACCCGGGCGTTCCGCTCAATCACGTCCAACCCCTCGGCGACGTTGTCGTCCAGACCCCCGTCGGACCGCAGGATTTGCGCCCACCCGAGGATCGCGTTCAGCGGCGTCCGCAGCTCGTGCGACAACGTCGCGAGGAACTCGTCCTTCATCAAACTGACCCGCTCGGCCTCGGCCCGGGCCGCCCGCTCGGCGGCCAGCAGTTGCTCGCGCTCGGCCGCGGCGTGCCGCACCCGGTCGTACAGGCGGGCGTTGTCGATCGCGACCGCGGCCTGCGCGGCCACGCCCTCGATCAGCCGGGCGGTGCGGTCGGTGAACACGCCCGGCTCCGAGTGGCCGAAGAACAGCCCGCCGATCACCTCGTTGGTCCGCGACACGACTGACACGGCGAGGTAGCTCCGCACCGGCAAATGGCCCGGCGGCATCCCGTGGTGCGGGCCCATCGTGCCGTACCGCGGGTCGGCCAGGACGTCGTCGATGCGGACGGTGCCCTCGCCGCGGAACGTCGGGCCGAACAGGGCGGTCGGCCGCGGGTGGCCGAACCGCTCGAACGCCTCGCGCGGCGCCCCGCTGAGCGTGTACAACAGCATCGCCTCGCCCTGCGCGCCCACGCTGTTGTAGAAGAACGCGCCGAACCGCGCGCCGCTCAGCTGCGTGGCCGAGTCCGTCACCGACTGGACGAGCGCCTGCAGGTCGAGCTCGGAGGCGATCGCGGTGCCGGTGCGGTTGAGCAGCTCGAGGACCCGCGCCTCGTCCCGCAGCGCTTGCTCCATCCGCCGGCGGGCCGTGATGTCACGGGCGATCTTCGACGCGCCGACGATCTGCCCGGACGCGTCGCGGACCGGCGAGACGGTCAGCGACACGTCGATCGGCGTCCCGTCCTTGCGGAGGCGGACCGTCTCGTAGTGCTCGACGCGCTCGCCGCGGCGGATCTTGCTTAGGATCATCGCCTCCTCGTCCACCCGGTCGGGCGGGAACAGGATCGTGATCGGCCGGCCGACGACCTCGGCGGCCGCGTACCCGAAGATCCGCTCGGCCCCCCGGTTCCACGTGAGGATCACGCTGTCGAGCGTCTTGCTGACGATCGCGTCGTCCGACGACTCGACGATCGCCGCCAGGCGGGCGCTGGCCTCGGCCTCCCGCCGGCGGGTGGCGAAGATCGCGCTGGCGTTCTGCAGGGCGGCGGCCCGGAGCCTGGCCGCTTCGTCCGGGTCGGTCGCCGCGCCCCGGTGGGTGACGTCGTCGGGCATTCAACGGCCTCCGAACAGGTCGCGGGCGGCCAGGGCCGTCCCCTCGACGCGGGCGCGGATCTTGGCGAACGCGGTCTCGCGGGTCGTCGTCGCGTCGTCGCAGAACGGGCTGAACCCGCAGTCGTCGGTCGTCCCCAGGCGGTCCGCCGGGACGTACTTCGCCGCCGCCAGCACGCGGTCGCGCACCTCTTGCGGCGTGTCGATGTGCGGGTCGATCGGCGAGACGACGCCGACGAACACGCGCTGGTCGGGCTTGCGGTAGTCGCGGATCATCGACAGGACCCGGGCCGGGTCCGGCTCGCCGGCCAGCGCGACGTAGAAGTTCCCCGCCTTGAGCTCGAACAAACTCGGCAGCAGTTCGGCGTAGTCGACGTCGGCGCTGTGGGTCGAGTCGCGGTCGCCGCCCGGGCACGTGTGCACGCCGATCCGGGCCCGCTCGGCCGGCGTGAACCGCTCGAGTGCCATGTTGTTGAGCTCGACGAAGCTGTGGAGCAGCTTGCCGGTCGGGTCGATCTTGACGGCCAGCCGGCCCTCGGTGAAGTCGACCTGGACGCAGTGGGCGCCCTTGTCCAGGCACGCGTGGACTTCCCGCTCGTGCTCGGCCAGCAGGTCGGCGATGAATTGCTCGCGCGGGTACCCGGCGATCGGGACCTCGGGGTACATCAGGCTCAGGGCGGACGGGGAGATGACCGCCTGCTTGACCGGGCGGGTCGCGTACCGGCGGGCGACGTCGAGGTACGCGTCGGCGTACCGCTGGTACCGGAACGGGCCGCCGGTCAGCCGGGGCATGCGCCGGGTGTGGCCGGCCAGGAACGGGATCCGGAACCCGTCCGGGGCCGTGCGCGGCGAGCCCTCGACGCAGTACGTCCAGAAGTTGTGGTACTTCCGCTGCTCGCCGTCGGTGACGACCGGTGAGCCGGTCGCCTCGAACGCGGCGACCGTGTCGCGGATCGCGGCCTCGTACAGCGGGTCGAGCGCCGGGTCGGTACCGTCGCCGGCCGCCGCGATCGCGTCGATCAACGCGAGTGGCCGGGGGATGCTGCCGATCGGTTCGGTCGGGAGGTGGGTCATCGTCGGCGTCATCGTACGGGTGGGCGGGGTGGGCCACAATGGGCGGCGCGGCACCGGGGGGCGACTCGGCCCCGCCCGGGCGGCCGGCGCGCACCGCGTGCTGGTCAAACCGACCGGGGCCGACGTGATCGAGGACGCGGTCGCGGCCCTGTCCTGACCGCCGCGCCGGGCATGAGGTTACGGGCGGGGTTGGCGGCGGGGCAGGCGGACGGTGAACGTCATCCCGGCCTCGGCCGTCGACGCGACGTCGATCGTGCCGCCGTGCGCGGTCACGATCGCGCGGGCGATGTACAGGCCCAGGCCCAGGCTCCCGCGCCGGCCGCCGGCCCGGCCGCCGCGGACCATCGGCTCGAAGATCGTCGGCAGGACGTCGGGCGGGATCGGCGGCCCCGGGTTGTGCACCGCGAGAGTCACGCCCGCCCCCCCTTCGCCGCCGTCGTCACCGTCGCCGCCCGCGACGTCGACGGAGACCGGGCCGCCGCCGGAGGGGGCGTCGGCCGGACCGCCGCCGCCCGAGTGGCCGGGCCCGTCGTCCTGGCACACGCCGCGGAGCCCGCCGTGCTGGATCGCGTTGCCGAGCAAATTCGACACGACCTGGCGCAGCCGCCCGGCGTCCCACGTGCCGCGCAGGTCGCCGCGCCGGTCGAACCGTACCGGGCAGGCCGGGAAGGCGGCCCGCAGCTCGTTGACGACCTGCTCGCACAGGCGCCCGAGGTCCATCGGTGCCGGGGCCATCGGCAGCGTCCCGCCCGCCAGCTCCGAGCCGGTGTAGTCGAGCAAATCGTCGACCAGGCGGGTCATCGCAGCCGCGCTGACCTCGAGCTGCGCGGCCATCTCGGCCAGCGCCCCGTCGAGCCGGCCCGAGTGGGCGATCAGGTGCCCGGTCAGCTTCATCGCGCTCAGCGGGTTGCGCAGGTCATGGCCGAGGATCGCCAGGAACATCTGGCGCGCGCGGGCCGTGCGCTCGGTGTAGCTGCGGACCGCGTCGGTGACCGACTGGTCGATCGACTCGTGGAACCGGGTCAGCTCGTCGACGTCGCGGGCGTCGGGCGGCGGCCCGCTGTCGCGCCACAGGCGGATCACGCTGGCCCGGAGCGCGCGGTACTCGGCGACGACCGTCATCAGGTCGAACCCGGACCGGACGCGGGCGGCCGCGTGCAGGTCGGACGCGGCGGCGACGCCGGCGCCCGCCGCGCCGCCCCCGCCCTCCCCCTTCGACTTATCGGCCTGCTCGGCCGCGGTCTGCGGCGACCGCATGTCCGCCGCGGTCGCCCGGAGGATCTCCGCGGCGTGGTCGCGGAGCTCGGCCGGGCCCGTGTCCGCCGGCCCGGGCCAGATGGTCCGGGCGATCGCCTCCCACTCGGCCAGGATCGGTTCGACGTTCGCCAGGATGAAGTCGGCAAGCCCCACGAGATGCTCCCTGTTAGGCCCTGTTCGCGGCCCGCGCCCGGCCGTTGCGGGAACGGCGCGCGCGGGGACGACCGCCACTTATAGGGCGCTGCTGGCGCTGGCGATAGTCGTCGTTGGCGAAGTCGCGATGCATGGTGCCGTGATCGGCGGCGGCCGTGCGGCCGCGAACCCCATCTCGGCCGGATCCGAGCGCGCGCCTGGGCGGTACCGATTATGGCCCGCGCGGACCGCGCGTCACCCGATTCGCCAACGGGCGCAGACCAAACTGAGCTCACGGCCGACCAGCGCCCCGTCTAGCGCAGGTCACTCGGCGCGCCGTTCACTGTCGTCGCGCCGCCAACTGCCTAAGGGTCGGTCGCGAGGTCACGGCAATCGTTCCGCCTAAACTGCCCGCCAGATCTGGCCGATCAACCATGGGTGAGGGGTACGCGCAATGGGATGCGTGACGTGATGGGAACAAAGCAAGTCCTAGTGGTCGACGACGAGCTGTACGTGACGACCGTGCTCGCGCAGAAGTTGCGGCAGGGCGGGCACGTTGTCCGGTCGGCTTCAGACGGGGAGGAAGGGGTGGCGGCGGCGCTGGACGTGGTGCCGAACTTGATCATCACGGACTTTCAAATGCCGCTGATGACGGGGCTGGAGATGGCGGCGCGGTTGCGTGAAACCGCCACGACGGCCGCGGTGCCCATCCTGATGCTGACCGCCCGGGGTCACCGGGTCACGCCTGCGGAACTGGCGGCGACGAACATCAAGGCGGTGCTCCCCAAGCCGTTCAGCATCCGTCAGTTGCTTGCCAAGGTGGACGAACTACTCGCCGCCGGGCCGGAAGCGGTCGTCGTGGCCGGGGCAGTTGCAGAATCAAATCGGCGTTGACGGCCGCGACGAACGCCATGCTCATCGACCCATCCCCGACCGCGACGCAATGCCCCCCGGCTTACGAGCCGCTGGCCGAGCGCTGCGCGCGCCTGGGGGTGTGGGTTTGGTGCTTCGACGCCACGGGCGCGATGATCGGCCGTCCGGCACAGCCGGAATTATCGACGTCCGATGTGGAGCGGGCGCTGTCGGGCTTGGCTCTGCGGGGGACTGACTCGTGCAACGACCGGGGCGAATGGTGGGGGATCGTCATTCGGTTATCGCCAAGCCGCCGGAGCCCGACGTTCGTCGCCGTCGCGTGGGACGACCAGGCTTCAAAACCTATCGGTGGCACTCTGGGTCTGCGCGCGGACGTCGCGCGTTCCTTGGCGTGTCCCTTGCTGGGACGGGCGGGGTCGGGCCACGCCCTCTCCGACGTCGTGCGCGGTTTCTACGACGACGTGGCGGAAGCGATCAAGTCGACGACCGCCCTCGAACAGTTCGGCGACCGGCTCGCGCAGTCGTACGAGGAGGTCAACGTCCTCTTCCAGACGGCGGGGCTGCTCAAGGACATCGCCGACCCGGCTGTCGCGCTGACGGCGGTGTGCGAGCGGATGGCCGAGACGCTCGCGTTCGGGTGGGTCCGGCTGCGGTTCGCGGGGGAGACCGACGTTCCCGCGGCCGTGGCGGGTCGGTCGCTGTCCGCGGGCGATCCGCCGGGGGGCTCCAACGCGTTCGACCGCATGCTCGACGCGGTGCTGGCAACCGCGGACGACTCGGTGTGCCAGGCCGTGCACACCGTCGCCGACTCGCCGATCGCGCGGGCCGCCGGGGCGGAGGCGATCGTCCAGCGGGTGACTCGGGACGGCCGGTCGATCGGCCTCCTCGTCGCCGGCGGCAAGGTCGGCGGCGACCCAGACGTGACTAGCGGCGAGATCCGCTTCCTCGAGGCTGCCGCGCAATTGATTGGGGTCTTCGTCGAGAACGTGGCCCGGTTCGACGAGCAGCGGGCGATGTTCCTGGGCACGCTGCGGGCGATGACTGCGTCGATCGACGCTAAGGATCCGTACACGCGGGGGCATTCGGAGCGCGTCGCACACCTGGCCGCGATCACGGCAGCGGCGCTCGGACTCGATGAACGTACCGTGGAGCGGTTCCGCGTCGCCGGACTCCTTCATGACGTCGGCAAGATCGGCGTCCCGGAGGCCGTGCTGCGCAAGGCCGCGCGGCTGGACGACGCGGAGTTCGCGCTGATCAAGAAACACCCGGAGATCGGACACGGGATTCTCCGCGACATTCCCGGGCTGGCCGACGTCCTGCCGGGCGTGCTGCACCACCATGAGAAGTGGGACGGGCACGGCTACCCGCACGGCGTCGCCGGCGAGACGATCCCGCTGGTCGCCCGGGTGCTCGCGCTGGCGGACACGTTCGACGCGATGAGCTCGAGCCGGGCATACCGGGCGGCGATGCCCCGCGAGCGGGTGCTGGCCGAAATTCGGCGGTGCGCGGGGACGCAGTTCGATCCGGCCGTGGTGCCCGCGTTCGTCGGACTGGACTTTTCCGAGTTCGACCGAATGGTGGCGTCTGCGGCGGCCCAGGATGTCGCGCCGGTCGCGGCGTGAGCCGTCCATCAAATCGCACGAGTCCACGCACCGCGTGCCGCGTGCCTCCCATCTCAATTAATCGGAATATGGTCGCCATGACCCCGGGGCGACGGTCATCGTGACCGTGTAGAAGCCCGGCGGTGGGCTCGCCTGGTAGGTGTTGACGTAGTTCAGCGTTAGCGTGCCGACCGTGCTGAGCGTGCCACCGGTGATCAATTGATCGACCGACGGCGCGCCGCTCGTGTTGACCGCGCCGGAGGCGTAGACCAGGCCGTCGATCGTCGAGGGGTACTTGCCGGACGTGTCGGCGTCGGTCGTGCCGCCGCTGCCCCACGGGTACGGGGTGCCGGCGGGGTTCAGATTGACCTTCACCGTGCCCTCGGACAGTTCCGTCGCGTTGAACGCGAGTTCGAGCGGGCCCTGGACGAGCAGGCACGGGTAGTTCGCGACCGCGGGGGCCCAGTTGACGCTCGTCTGGACGGCCGTGTCGGGCCCGGCGTTGAGGAGGACGAGCGTGCCGACGATCCGGGCGCTCTTGACGATGAAGCTCTGTCCGCCGCAATCGACCACGTAAATGCCGCTGGCGTTCGTGCCACCGCCGAACGGGTTGTTGGTCGGGGACAACACGGTCCCGTTGATCCCGCGGCCGGTCGTGATGGCGGGGAAGCTCGTGTACGGAATGGCCGTGCCGTTGGCGACATAGTGCCCGAACACCGAGGACGCCGACGGGTACGTGCGGGCGCCGGCCAGCGATTTCATCGTGCCGTTGTACGTGATCCCGGTCACCAGACCGGCGGCCTCGGCGTTGAGCCACATCTTGGTGTTGGTCGCCGTGATCGCCCCGTTGGACGAGACCAAGCCGGCCCCGTTGATCGTCGCGCTGCCGAGGCTGACCCCGCCGACGGCGAACGCGGCCGAGTCGAGGCACGTGACATCCGTCGTGACCGGGTTGAGGGTGACCCGGGCCATCTGCCGGGCCGGGCCGCGGACGCCGGTGCCGGTAACGACGACCGGGTCGGTGTCGGCGCGGTCGAGCGCGCCGCTCGGGTTCACGACGGTCAGGGCGATCGTCCCGCGGTCGAGCGCGCGGTTGGCGAACCACAGGCCGTTGGCGGCGTTGCGGTATTGGGATCGCCATGACGGGTTGTTCGCGATTTCGAGCCGGCCGAGCTCGACGGCGGACCAGGCGTACGCGCGGGCGTCGCCGACCGCGTCCTCGAGATTGGCGGCACGATTTCGCGTGCGAACGGTCGCGACGGCCCCGATCGCGATCGTGGCGACGAGCGCGGCGAGGCCGAGGACGACGACGTACACGGTGCCTGGGCGACGCCCGCCTCGACCTCCGCGGGCCGGCCTGACAGGTTGGAGCGGAGTGGTGGTCATGGCTTGGTGCGGATCGTGGTGCGCGTGGCGAGCGTGACGCCGTTCCGCTTGACGGTGACGGTGACCCGCTTGGCCCCGGTGTCGGTCGCGGCGGCCTGCGTCGGGTCGAGCGGGTTCACCCGCGCGACGGCGACCTCCCGGCGCCAGCCCGAGAGGTTGGGCAGCGCCACGTTCGTCCGGTCGCGCGGGGGCGACTCGGCCCACCCGTTGAAGTCGTCGACGTCGTTGTAGTTCGCCTTGGACGACAGCAGTTCGCCCGCCTCCGGGCCGAACAGCTTGAGGACGGCGGTCGGGTCCTCGTAGTCGAGCGACGCGACCTCGGCGAGCAGGGCGTCGGCCAGGTGGCGTGCGCGGGCGCGCTCGGCGCCCTTGGCCTGGGCGACGATCGCGCCGCCGGCGGCGTGCAGGGCGGCGACCAGCGCGAACGAGACGACGAAGACCGAGACGACGGCCTCGGAGATCCCGAGGCCGCCGCGCGGGCGACGGGGGCGAAATGGGCGGGGGTCGGCGGTCACGGGCCGGGCACCGTTGGCTGGTTGACGGTCCGGGCGGTCGTCTCGCACCGGGCGTTGGCGTCCGCCCCGAGCCGGATCGCGCACCGGACGGCGTTGAGCGCGTACGAGTACGTGACCGGGTCGGGCGTCGAGTAGGTGCCGTAGACGTAGTAGATCAGGTCGTCGGTGGCGATCGACGTCCACGTGACGCCGTCCGTACTCCTGACCAGGGCCGCGTTGGGCGCCAGGGCCAGAAGCGTCACGTATTGGACGCCGCAGGAGTCGGAGTCGCTGACCCACTTCAGCACGATGCAGAGCCCGTCGGCGGGGTTCAGGCCGCCGGCGTTGGCGTACGTGAGCGTCTTCCAGGCATAGGCGGCCGTCAGCGTGTTCTCGAACAGCGACGCCTGATCCACGACGGTCGACGTGGGCAGGCCGCCCGACGCGGTGCGGAGCTGCACCAGCGTCTCGCCGTTGCTCGATCCCCATGCCGCCGCCTTGAGCATGACGCGGGTCACGCGCCACGAGGTCGCGTTGCCCGGGATCGCCGGCACAAAGTATTGGCCCCGGTGGACCCCGCTGTTGATCCGCTGGGCGGTCAGGGTCAGGAGCGGGTCGTAGCTGCTCAGGACGACCTCGGGCGACTCGCTGGCGGTTTGCGGGTTGGCCTTGGCGCGGGTGTCGAACGCGAGTGAGAACTCGCCGACGTTGGTCGCCATCGTGACGGCCGATCCACCGTTGACTTGGCGGGAGAGCGTGCCCGCGCCGGCCGCGTGGCGGTAGCGGATCGTCTCGGGCACGCCGTCGCCGTTCCGGTCGGGGACGGTGAACTCAAGGTCGGCCGCCGTCGCCCTGCCGGGCGTGACCGCGGTCGCGTAGGTCAGGTCGTACGCGAGCGTGTCGAGCGCCTGGGCGCCGAGCGCGGCCGCCGACGCCGTGGACCGGCCGTCCGGGACGGCGCGGCCGGCGAACCGGACGGCGGACTGCACGGCCAGCAGGATGATCGAGAACACAACCATGCAGAGCACCATCTCGACGAGCGAGTACGCGCGGCCGAACGGTCGGGCTGGGCGGCAGCGGCTCATTGGACTGACACCTCCCCCGACGCGTCGACCGTGACCGTCCGGGTCGTCGTCCCCGTGGTTAGTTGAATCGACCCGCCGGCGGCCGGCATCCCGTACCCGCCGAACGTCAGCGTGCCTCCGCCGCCCCCGAACTGCGCGGACGTGATCCGTGCACGATAGGGGTCGGCCGTCAGGTCGACGCGGTAGGCGGCCGCCGGACGGTCGGGGTCGGTCATGCCGGCAATCGTGTACGCCCCGGCCCCGGTGCCCGCGGTGAACGTCATCGTCTGCGACGCGCACATCGCCTTGGCACGCACGCGGAGCAGGACGATGTCGGCGGCAATTCTGCGGGCCGCGGCATCCGCGCGGTAGCGGTCGCCGGCCGCGGCGAAGCGGGGCACGGCAAGCCCGGCGATGACCGCCACGATCGACAACACGAGTAGCAGCTCGATCAGCGTAAAGCCGCACGCCGGGCGCCGCGTGGCGCGGCGCCCGACAACGCACGCTCGGGATCGGGCGGGAGGGCTGGACATCCGCGTGCTCGTTGGCCGGCGGGCGACCCCACAGGGCACCCGCCGGGTTGCGACGTGGCGCGGATCAGTACGCGTTGTACGCCTTGCCCGACGCGTCCTTCTCGGCGTCGGCAAGGTTCGCCTTGATCTCGCCGGTGGACGCGTTGTAGAACCAGCCGCCGGCGGCGGTGCCGGGAGTGCCACTCGACCCGTCGACGACGGTCGCGCTGTTCTTGTTGGTGCCGACCGGGAGCGACGGCATCTTGCGCAGGTACGGGCCGTAGATGGCCGTCGCCGTCTTCGTGGCCGACGTGGTGCCCGAGGCGTCGGTGTACGTCGTGAGCTGGTCGACCACGTTCGCGAGCGTCGGGTAAGTCCCGCCGTGCTCGGTCGCGTACAAGTCGATCGCGTTGCGGAGGACCGACACGTTGCCCGACAGGGCGGAGTCGGCCGCGCCGCTGGCCCCGCGGCTCAGTCGGGGGATCGCGATCGCCGCGATGATCCCGATGATGACGACGACGATGACGAGTTCGATGAGACTGAACCCACGACGACGGGTGGCGAGATGTGATTGCCCCATGTTCCGACCTCCGGACTGCTTGACGACGTACGCGGAGCGCCGCCGCCACGACGGTCGTGGGACGGCCTCACATCCGGAATCATCGACATGTTCGGGGGCCGACTTAATGAAGGCGTTCGCGGGCAAAAACCCTTAGTGGGCGGCGCCGGCAGTGGGATTGGCGGGCGACGTCCGTTCGAGCTTCAGGACCACCCGCGAATCCCCCCGATCGAGTACGGCCATGTCGTGGGTCACGGCGACCAGGGTGTGGCCGCCGACCGATTGGCCGACGCGGACGAGCGAGCCATTGACCATCGCGCTGCTGCGGCGTCCGGCGACGATCACGGCGGTCAGGCGGTGGTCGCGCTCGAACCGGGCGGGCTTGCCGACGCCGGCGTCGGCATCATCGGCGCCGCTGCCAGACCACAGGCGGCCGACTAGGAACGGGTCTCGGTAGCTGGCCAACGCGGGCCCCCCGGCCAGGTCCGATTTGGCGAGTTGGTCGATCCGCGACGCCAGGGACGGCTTCGAGGCGGGTGTCGCGACCGCGGGGGTGGCAGGCACGGCGGCGGGAGACTTGGCTGCCGCCGGAGCCATGACGGGCGTGACGGTGGTCGCCTCGGTCTGCATGTCGGCCGTGGCCCCGCCGCCCGATGCCCGGTCGACGATTAGCGCCAGCAGCCCGGCGGCCAACAACCCCCCGAGGATCTTCCGTTCTTTGGTGACTTTCATGGCAACTCTGATGGACGATACAGAGTCGCCTTCGTCAAGGCCGCCGAGTTAATTCGCGGAGGCCGTCGCGTTACCGGACGTGAACCAGAGCAGGTCGAACACGCACGGCCCCACCGGCTCGGCCGCCCCGGCCGACGGGGACACGGTCATCTCGACGCCGACCGCCGGATTATCGGGCATGCGCTCACGGAGTGCGGCCAAGAACCGCGTTGCCTGCGCGGCCGACCCGCGTGCGGTGAGCCGCACGGCGACCGTGGTGTACTTGAGTCCGGGAACCTCGGCCCCTGGCTCGATCCCGTCCGCCTGTAGGCCGCACGCGGCCGCGAGTTCGTTGATCGCCGCCAGTCGCTCGTTCAAGACGGCGCGAGGGCGGAGCGCGAGTTTGGCATCCTTGACGAAGCGCTCAGCCGTCGCCGCCTGGTCGTGGGTGCGTTTGACGTCGGCCGCCAGTCGTCGGCTCCGGGCGGTGCCCGCCGTCACGTCGGCCTCCAGGCCGGCTCGGCGGCGGTCCTGATTCACGAGTGGCCCGAGCTGCAAGACGTAGGCGAGCACGCCGATCAGCACGAGCAGCGCGGAGCCCGCGGCATGCGTCTGCCACGCCGGCCGGCGGACGAGCCATTCGACCAGTGCCTTCGGGGTCATCGCGTGCCTCCGTCGCTCATCGCGCACTCGATGTCGAAACTGACCGCCTGCCCGCCGGAGCCGAACGGCTCGCGGCCCGTGCGGAGTAGCCGCACGCGGTCAAAGATCGCGGCGGACTCCAAGGCCGAGACGAACTTGCCCACCGCCGCCTGGGAACGGCCGAGGCCGCGGAGTTCCAGCCGGTATGTGGACGATTGTCCGCCGCGCGACGGCGTACCCGCCGCGGGCTGGGCGCGGCCCCGTACCTTCACGTCCCGCAGCACGACCTCGTCCCCGAGACGGCGGGCGACCACGCCGAGCAACGCCCCCCAATCCGGCTGATCCAGCACCTCACGAACCGTCCCCTCGCGAACCAGCGCCTCGCGCAGCCGGGCGCGCGCGGCCGACAACTCGGCCTCTCCCGCCCGCGTTCGCGCGGCCATCGCCTCGGCCTCGCCCTGAATCGGACGCAGATCCTGACCCCACGCGAGGCGCGCCCCCAGGCACACGAGTATCGTGCAGCCGATAAAGGCGGCGATGACCAATCCCCAAGTACGAAGCCGCCCGAGCCCTCGATATGCTTCGAGCCGCCGCCGGGGCAGAAGGTTGACGGTCGCGAAAGTCACGACGCACCTCCGACGTGCAGTGCTAGTCCCGCCGCCAGCGCGAGCTGTGCCCAACCGGTGCCGTCGCCGCCGCCGGGCGTGAGCGTCAGCCCGCCCGGCGCGGACGGCGGTGACACGGGAAGGCGAACGGCCGCCGAAAGCGCTTCGGCGACACCTCGGACCTTGGCCCCGCCGCCCACTATCTTTATGGCCGAGACGGCGCGACCGGCGTACCGGTGCCTGGCGAACGCCAGCGACGCACTCAGCTCGTCCGCCACCTGACCGGCGTAGCTTTCGACAAGCGAGCGGGCGACCGGTGACAGTTCCGTACGGGCGGACGACGCGCCGCCGTCACCGCAGAGAAGCATGTCGACGGCGTCCTGTCCGACCTCGTGGCGGTCCGCGAGTTGGCGGTACAGAGGCCCGACGCCGCAGTCGTACAGCACACGGTGATAGAGCACCGCCCGCCCGCACACCAGGGTTACGACACCCGCTTGCCAGCCGAGATCCAGGATCGCACGAAGCGGGGCGTCGGTTCCAGAATCGCTTCCTTCCGGGGCCGCTCCGAGATCACATATCCGCGCCAGCGCGCAACCGGCGACGTCGATCGCGGTCACGCGATACCCCGCGGCGTCGAACGGGGTGACGAGGGCCTCGGCGTCCGCGTGACGCAGTGCGACCGCGAGCACCGACGTGCCCGCGGCGCCACCGGCCCGGGCGACCGGCACGTCCCAACAAGCGGCCTCGTACCCCCCCGGGTCGAGCTTGGCCCCCCGGCCGATCTCCGCTGCTGCGAGCTCGTCGACCGGCGCCCCGGACCCGCGAGCCGGCATCTCGATCATGTCACTCTCGAGCCGTGCGGCCGGCGCGGCGAGTACCACATCACGACCTTTGAAGCCGCGGCGGCCCAAGACCTGCGCGAGGCGGTCAACGTCCGCGGGGCCGAACGGCGCGTCCGGCTCGGCGCGCGGGATGGCCAGGGCGGCGGTGACGGTGCCCCGCCCGGTCGACCGCGACGTCAGCACCTGCACGGCCTTGATGACGCGCGCGCCGAGGTCCACGCCGATCGGCGAGAGCCGACTGCCAATGCTCGGGAAAAGTGACCTCACTTCGCACCCCCCGATGCCGAGGAGACCAGGTCGAACAGCGGAAGGAACATGCTGACCGCCATCAGCCCGACCAGGATGCCCATCACGCAGAGGATCAGCGGTTCGAGGAGCTTGGTCAGCGCCTTGATGACCACCTCGTTCTCCTCGTCGAGGAAGTCGGCCATGTGGATCAGCGGCCCGCCGACCTGCCCGCTCTGCTCGCCGCTTCGCAACGCCTCCTGCACGGCCGGGCTGATCAGGTCACTGTTCGACAACACCGCGCTCACCGGCTCGCCCTGCGAGACCGCCGCCTCCGCCCGCTCCAACAGCGACGCGTACATCACGTTCGGGCACGCCTGGCGCGTGAGCTTAAGGCTGTCGAGCAGCGGCACCCGGCTTTCCAAGAGCACCCCGAGCATCCGCGCCACCCGCGCCGACAGCACGCTGCGCGTCAGCCCGGCCAGCTTGGGCGCGCGGAGCATCGACCGGTCGAACCACCGCTTGCCACCGGGGCTGCGCAGCCCGTACCACAGCCCAGCCCCGCCGCCGCCCAAAACCAGCAGGACGGCCCACCAGTAGTCTTGGAGGAACGTGCTGGCCGCGAGCATCATCCGGGTCGTCGGCGGGAGCGGGGTCTCGAGCGTCTCGAACAGCCCGCTGAACCGGGGCAGGACGAACAGGAGCATGAGCGCGGTCACGCACAGACCGATCCCGCTCAGCACGAGCGGGTAAACCATCGCCCCAGTAATCGCCGAGCGAAGTTGAAGCTGCTTGCGCGTCAGGGCCGACAGCCGGTCGAGCATCGGGGCCATCGACCCGCTCTGCTCGCCCGCCGCCGCCAGGCTCTGACACACCTGGTCGAAGTATTCAGGGTGCAGCGTCATTGCGTCCGACAGCGGCACGCCCTCTTCCACCTTCGCCCGCACCCGGGCGACGACCGCGCCGAACCCGTCGCCCTTCCCCTGACGCTCGACGACCGACAGGGCCTGGACAATCGGGGTGCCGCTCGCCAGCAGCACGCTGAGCTGACGCGCGAAAACGGAGACGGCCTTAAGTCGCCGCCCGGCGGATACTTTGCCCCGACCAGCCGCCGACCGACCTCCGGGGGCGGTCCGGCCGCCTGACTCATCCGCCGGAGCGACGCGGGTCACGAACAGCTTCTGGGCGCGGAGCGCCTCGGTCGCCGTGTCGGCGTCGGCCGCTTCGACAGTGCCGGCAGTCGTCCGTCCGGACAGGTCGTACGCCGAGTACGCGAACTTCATGCGGCCCCCTTCGTGACGCCCGCCGCCACGGCACGGGCGGAGCGGTGGTCATCGTCGTCGCTGTGCGTCACGCGCAGGATCTCGTCCAGCGTCGTCTTGCCCTCCAGCGCGAGTTGCACGCCCTCGGACCGCAGGTCGCCCACGCCCTGCCGGCGGAGCAGGTCGCGAATCTCGTGTGCCGCCGACCCGCGGTGGATCAGCCGCCGCACCTCCGCGGTCACCTCCATCACCTCGTACACGCCGAGCCGGCCGCGGAACCCCGTGTCGTGACACTTCTCGCACCCCTCGCCCTTCCGGAACGACCGCCCGGCCTTGTCCGCGATCCCCGCCTCGACCAGTTCGAGCTCCGACGGGAAATACTTCGTCGCGCAAGCCGGGCAGACCGTCCGCGCGAGCCGCTGGGCGACCACCCCGACCATCGCCGACGACAGCAGGTACGGCTCGATCCCCATGTCGGTCAGTCGGGCCACGGCCCCCGGCGCGTCGTTCGTGTGGAGCGTCGCCAGCACGAGGTGCCCGGTCAGAGCCGCCTGGACCGCCACCCGCGCCGTCTCCTGGTCGCGGATCTCGCCGACCATGATCACGTCCGGGTCCTGCCGCAGGATGCTCCGCAGCGCGCGGGCGAAGTCCATCCCGATCGACGACTGCACCTGGATCTGGTTGATCAGGTCGAGCTGGTACTCGACCGGGTCCTCGACCGTCAGGATGTTGAGCTCCGGGCTCCGGAGCAGGTCGAGCGCCGAGTAGAGCGTCGTCGTCTTGCCGCTCCCGGTCGGGCCGGTCACGAGGAACAGCCCGTGCGGGCGGTCGAGCATCCGCTTGATCGCGGCCAGCGACTCGGTGCGGAACCCGAGGTCCTCCAGCTTGATCCGCAGGTTCTCCTTGTCGAGCAGCCGCAGGACGAGCTTTTCGCCCAGGAGCGTCGGCATGCTCGAAACGCGGAGGTCGATCTCACGGCCTTCGGCGATGATGCGCACGCGCCCCTCCTGCGGAAGGCGCTTTTCGGCGATGTCCATGCGTCCGATGACCTTCAC
>DASPKW010000336.1:0-10338 GCA_035627895.1 Tepidisphaeraceae bacterium
CTTCTACATCCTCGAGGTGAATGCGCGGATCCAGGTCGAGCACCCGGTGACTGAGCAGGTCACGGGCATCGATTTGATCAAGGAGCAGATCCGCGTCGCGTCCGGGCTCCCGCTGAGCTTCAAGCAGAAGGACGTGAAGCAGACCGGGCACTGCATCGAGTGCCGGATCAACGCGGAGGACCCGGCCCGGAACTTCGCCCCGTCGCCGGGCAAGATCGAGGAACTGCGCGTACCGGGCGGGATCGGCATCCGGTGGGACAGCCACGTGTACGCGGGCTATCGTATTCCGCCGAACTACGACTCGATGATCGGGAAGCTGATCGTGCACCGCCCGACGCGGGCCGAGGCGATCGCGACGATGAAGCGGGCGCTGAACGAGTTCCACATCGCGCCGATCAAGTCGACGATCCCGCTGCAGTTGCGGATCATGGAGGACGCGAACTTCGGGACGGGGGACGTGGACACGCAGTACGTGGAGCGGGTGCTGCTGGGGAAGTGAGTGCGAAGTTGTCAGTCGTCAGTTGTCAGTTGATTTAGAGTTGATGTGCGAGACGACCTTCCCCCCCTGTTGAACGAGCGACCGCGTGAGCTGGGCCCGCGCCCGGTGGGGACGCCGTACGTGATCGGGGGGGTCATGATGATGGTGACGGCGGTCCTCAACGTCGTCCAGGCGTACCTCGCGCCGCGGGTCAACCCCGCACCGCAGGGGATGGGGTTCACGCCGGGGTTCTCGCTGACCGGGATGTTCTTCTACCTCGCGCTGGGCGTGGGCCTGCTGGCCGGCACGCCCGTCGCGCGGGTGGCGTCGCTGATCCTGATGGGCATCCTGGCGGCGATGATCGCGGGGCACGCGGCGAACGACCGGGCGCTCCCGCCGGCATTGCGGCCGCAGGCGCAGTGGCCCGCGGTGGCGGCGACCACGGCCGGGGCGGCGAGCGCGTCGGGCCTCGGGCTCGTGGCCGCGGCGCCGGCGGTCGTGTTGCAGGCACATGAGGTCATTCCGGCGCGGCAGCCGATGCTCCCACACGGGCAATGGCCGCTGTTCGCGGCGGCGGGCGGGCTAATCGTCGGGTGGGCGCTGATGCTGACGCCGCCGCCGGTGGGGATCAAGAGCTACGTCGGCGCGGGGATGGTGCTGGGGGCGCACGCGCTGGCGATGTGGGGGCTGTACTTTTAGCGACCACCCGCGCGCTCTGGTAGCACTCGCGCTCGGGGGCACGTCCAGAGGGGGCTTCGTGTTGCAGAGCCCGTTGCTCGGGTAAGAGCGCCGCTGGACGCGCCCCGCAAGCGGGGCGGCTACAAGAGGAAGCTGCGCATTCCAAGAAGTGGCGCGCGGTCAGGCGCGGGTCTTGCGCGACGAACCCTGGCCCTTCTTGCCCCCCTGCCGGTTCGCCGGGCGGTCTTCGCCGGTGAGGGGGGTCTCGCCCGGGAAGCGCTGCTGGCTCATCGACTGGGTGGACGGGTTGGTCTTGCTGCCGGCGGTGGACTTGCCGCGCTCGCCGCGGCGGTCAACGGTGTCCATGCGCTGGGTCGCGTTCTGGCGGGCGGTGGCCTTCTTCTTGGTGTTGCCGGCGCGGGACTGGCGGGTGTTCTTGTTCGACGACATGGGTTCTCCTCTGCCGATCGTCGGCGTGCATCACGTGCGCACGCAGGAGCGCGTCCGAGCGCCCTGGAGCCGCGGCGCAGTGAGGAAAGCGTAGCGTTCGGCGCAGAGGGAAATGAACTGGGAAAATCCTGATGCGCGCGCGACCCACCCGGGGTGCGAGCACCGTGGGCTTTCGTCGTCGCGTCGCTTCGCGTCGCGTGGGCGCGGCCGAGCGCCGCTACTTGCGGGCGACCTCGATCAGGAGCACGCCGGGCCGCGGGATGTAGACGCGGGTCTTGTCGGTGTCGAGGACGACCCACTGGTCGGACACGCTCGCGATCGCACCGGAAACCGAGGGGGTGTTGCGCGCGCTGCCGACGTAGTTGGTGGCCTGCCCGACCGCGTCGCCGCGGAGGAAGACGGTGACCTTGTCGCCGGCGGCCAGGCCGCCCTTGTCGGCCGCGGCGGGATCCGCCGCGCGGGCAGGCCAGAGGGAGACCGCGGCCAGGGCGAACGCGGCGAGCAGGAGGGTGGCGAGTGCGGACGTGCGGCGAGTCATGGTGTGTCTCCTGAGGACGATCTTGCACGCCGACTCCTGTGGAGTCGGATTCCCGCGGGACGCGGGGAAGGCGCAACTGTCGGACGCACGCGATTGTGGAAAGTTCTCCGGCACCCTCGTATCCGTCGCGCGACAAGTCGCTGGGCTCCCTCGGATCATTTCACTTCGAACGCCCCTGCGTCGGGTGCGGCGCCCTTGAAGTAGCCCTTGGGGCACCCGGGCAGCGGCTTCCCGTCGAGGTAGGTCGAGAGGTCGATCCCGGAGTCGATAGCCGGGCCGGTCGGCGACGGCCGAAGGTCCTTTTCAAGTTCCACCTTCTCGACGTACTTCGAGTGGGCATCCTTAGCGGCGTCCTTGGGGTACGGCTTCCCGCCACCGACGACGACGTTGTAGTCGGCGGCGAAGTTGACGGGCGCTTCGACCTTCCGGTTTCCGAAGAACCCGTTCTTCGTCACGACCAGGTTGTTCACGAAGTGCCAGTTCGGCGTGCCGATGTTGTGCGGCTTGACGAAGCTGCTGTACTGCACGCCGGCCGTGCCGCCGACGATCGTGTTGTGGTAGACGTAGCCGCGGGCGGGGGCGTCGTCCATGCTGAACCAGACGTTGAACGGGGCGCCGCCGTCGAGGACGTTGTGGTGGATGTAGACGGGGCCGACGCGGGGGACCTTGAAGCGGAGCCCGCCGTGGGTCTGGCGGAGGACGTTGCCGTAGACGTGGACGTCGATCGCGCCGCCGCCGATCTCGATGCCGGAGTCGCGCGTGCGCTCGATCAGGTTGTCGTGGATGGCGGTCTCGCGGCCGTCGTCGGGGCGGGGGAGGGGCTTGTCGAGGCTCTCGACGGTGTAGTCGCCGACGTTGACGCCGTCGAACGTCTCGTGGACGTGGTTGTGGCGGACGACGTTGGCGCGGCCGGCGCGGAAGAGCTGGACGCCGATGCGGTCGGAGTGGCCGACGGACTTGTGGAGTTGCCAGATCTCGTAGCGCTCCTTGGAGCCGTCGCCGGGGGCCCAGTCTTCGAGGGCGCCGCGCGTGACGCGGTTGCGCTCGACGACGTTCTCGGACGCGCCGGCGCTGATCGACACGCCGGTGCGGTCCCAGGGGCCGATGGCGCAGTCGGCGACGACGCACCGGCGTGCGCCCTCGCCGACGGAGACGCCCGCGAATCCGTGGGCGATCGTGACGCCGCGGAGGGCGGCGCCGTCGACGTCGCGGAAGGAGACGACGGCGACGTTGTCGGTGACTTGGGTGAGCGCGAGGGTGGCCGGGTCTTTGGCGTCGGGCGCGCGAAGGTAGACCGCCTTCTGGCCGGCGTGATAGCCCCAGATCGCCGGGATGAACTTGAACCCCGCGCGCGGCGGGCCCTTGGCGAGCAGCGTCTTCCAGCCCCAGTCGCCCGACTCGCCGGCCTCCCTGAAATCGACTTCGGCAACGATCTTGCCGTTGAGGAAGAGCGTGCGCGGGCGCTGCTTCACCGCGGCGCGGAACACGCCCGGCCCGATGTCGGCGGCGGGTTTCCAATCGGGTTTGAACGGGACGGACGGGTCGAGGACGACGCCCGGCCCGCCGAGGAGGGTGACGGGTTTGTTGATCGTGACGGTCTCGGCGTACGTGCCCGGAACGAGTCGGAGCGTGTCGCCGGGGGCGGCGGCGGCGAGGGCCTTGGCGACCGCGCCGGGGGCGGGGGCGACGGGGATGTCGGCGGCGTGATTGGCCGGCGCGTAGAGGTTCAGCGTGAGACCGACGATCAGCGGACGTAGCACGAACATCGGTCTCTCCTGCGAACATCCAGAGCCCGTCATCCTGAGCGAAGCGAAGGATCTAGCCCCGACCGGTCTGGGGTATTCGACGTTGGTAGTCGGACATCGAGTACCCACTGCCAACGTCGAACGGGCCCCGACGTTCGAGGCCAGATCCTTCGGAGTACCTCAGGATGACGGTCAGGCGTCCGGGCGCGGAATAGCGTCACCGCCCGAGCTTTTTCAGGTTTTCCAGCGACGTCTTGAGCTTGGCGAGCGGGTCGGCCTGCTCGTACTCGACGACGTACCACTCGATCCCGCCGACGGATTCGTAGGCGTCGAGGTAGGTCTTCCAGTCGACCTTGCCGCCGCCGACGGGGGCGTCCTTCACGCCGTGCTCCTTGACGTGGCTCGACTTGGTGCGGCCGGCGTACTTCTTGATCATCGCCAGCGGGTCGCCGCCGCCGTCGAGCGTGTTGCCGGTGTCGATCTGGTGGATGACGTCGGGGCTGGTCGTGTCGAAGAAGAGTTCCCAGCTGGTGCGGCCGGTCTCGTCCTTGAGCTTGAAGTCGCCGGCGTGGGCGTGGTAGCCGGTGAACATCCCGTGTTCCTTGCACTTGGCGGCGATGTCGGCGAACCGCTTGGCCATCTCCTGCCACTGCTCGATCGTCTTGGCGGGGAGGCTCGGGGCGATCAGGAACGTGTTGCCGAGCTCCTTGTGGAGGTCGATCGTGACCTTGAGCGCGTCGCCGGTGAGGGTCTGGAGGGGCGTGTGCGTGCCGCAGGTCTTCAGGCCGTTATCGTCGAGGAGCTTGCGGAGGTCCTTGGGCTTGCGCTGGCGCTCCATGAGGCTGGCGAACTCGACCCCGGCGAACCCGATCTTGCCGAGCTTTTCGATCGTGCCGTCGAAGTCGGTCTTGAGCTCGTTGCGCACGGAGTAGAGCTGGACGCCGATCCGGGGCTTGGGCTTGTTGGCCGGCGGCACGTCGGCGGCGAAGAGGGACGGGGCGGCGAGCGCGCCGGCGGTGAGGGCGGCGGTCGAGCGAAGGAAGTTGCGGCGGGTGGTCTGGTGCATGAATGGCTCTCGCTTCACGTTGATTGGCAATTCCGGTACGGACGCCTACTGCGGCCGGCCGTAGATCTCCTCATCCGACGGCGGTGGCGGGAACTCGATCCCCGCGAACACCTCTGCCAGCGGCACGTCGACTTCGATCGACGCGAATCGGGCGACGCTGTCCATTCCCGTGTACGCCCCTGCGATGATCCAGACCCCGTCCGCCTGCCGGACAAACGTCTCGATCAGCGGCCGCTCCTGCGAGACCAGCACGTACTCGCGCAGCGACGGGATCGACCGGTACAGCGCGAACTTCTCCACGCGGTCGAACGACGCCGACGACGGCGACAGCACCTCGGCCACGAGCTGAGGGTTGGTCACGATCCGCCGGCGCGGGTCTTCCGGGTGGTACTCGAGCGCTCCGCACACCACGCTGGCGTCGGGATAAAGCACGCGCCGGGCCGGGGGGACGCCGATCTTCAAGTCCGATGAGTACGCGCGGCACGGCTTGCCTTTGAGTCCCCCGTGGATTACGGCGAGCATGTTCGCCGTGATCAGCGCGTGATCCGGCGACGACCCCGACATCGCGAGGATCTCCCCGTCATGGAACTCGTGCTTGGTCGGCTTCGACTCCTCGAAGGCGAGGTAATCGGCCAGCGTGTACCGGCTGCGGGATGGGATCGGGAGGGCCGTCATCGTGCGAACAGTATACCACCGGCGACGCGGGTCGTGGACGCCACGCGACAGACGATCGACCCGCAATTGGCCCCGCCCGGCTACTCCTCGATCTGCAACTGGTGCCGGGCCATCTCGTAGTACGCCCCGCGCATCGCCAGCAGTTCCGCGTGCGTGCCGCGCTCGACGACGCGGCCGGCGTCCATGACGAAGATCTGGTCGCACTCGACCACGGTCGACAGCCGGTGCGAGACGAGGACGATCGTCCGGCTGCCCTTGAGCGAGTTGAGCGTGCGCGTGACCTGCCGCTCGTTGTTCGGGTCCAGCGCGCTGGTCGGCTCGTCCAGGATCATGACCGGCGCTTCGGTGGCCAGGGCGCGGGCAATCGCGATCCGCTGGCGCTGCCCGCCGGACAGATTGGAGCCGGACTCGCTGATCTCGGTCTCGTACCCATGCGGGAGGGCGCGGATGAACTCGTCGGCCTCGGCCTGTTTCGCCGCGCGCTCGATCTGCTCCTTCGTCGCGTCGGGCCGGCCGTACGAGATGTTTTCCGCGACCGTCGCGGGCAGGATCGCGTTCTCCTGAAGCACCAGCGCGACGTGCCGCCGCAAGTCGGCGATCTTCACGGTCCGGACGTCGTGGCCGTCGATCAAAATCGCCCCCCCGGTTACGTCGTAGAACCGGGGGAGGAGCGAGAGGATCGTCGACTTGCCGACCCCGCTCGGGCCGACGAACGCGACCATCTGGCCGGGGCGGATCGTCGCCGTCAGGTCGCGGATGACCGGGGTGCCCGGGAGGTACTCGAACCGCACGGCGCGGAACTCGATTACGCGCGCCTGGCGCGGGAGGGGCGTGGCGTCCGGGGCGTCGCGCACGGTCGGGACGCGGTCGAGCACCTCGAACGACCGGGCCGCCCCGATCGCGCCCTGGGCCAGCGCCGCCCCGGCCGACGAGAGCACCGCCAGCGGGTTGTAGAACGCGGCCATGTAGCTGATGAAGATCAGCAGCTTGCCGAGCGTGAACCCGTGCTCGCCGCGCCCCAGGACGTACTGGTCGCGGTAGACCAGGTACCCGCCGTACCCGAGGATCGCGGCCGTCCCGAGGCCGAGGATGCCGCCGACGACGAGCCCGTACAGGACTTCCTGGAAGAACGTGCGGACGTAGTTGTGGATGCTGCTCCGGACGGTCTTCTCGAACCGCTGGTACTCGCGCCCCTCCTGCCCGAACGCCTGCACGAGGCCCATGGTCGCCAGCGACCGCTGGATGACCGTGGTCAGCATCGAGTCGATCGCCTTGACGTCGGTCCACTTGGCTTTGAGCACCCGGCTGAAGTGCGTGTGGGCCCACACGAGCAGCGGGATCACGCCGAGCGCGACCAGCGCCAGGCGCCAGTCGATGTAGAGCATCATCCCGGCCATCGCCAGGATCGTGACCGCGCTGATCAGCACCTGGTTGACGATCGCGTTGAACATCGCCTGGAACGAGTAGACGTCGGTCCCCAGGCGGTAGATCGCGTCGCCCTGCGGCTGCGACCGGTAGTACGCGAGGCTGAGCTGCTGGAGCTTGTTGAACAAATCGCACCGGACGCGCATCAGGCCGCTGTACCCGACCCGGATGTTGGCGATCTGCCGCCCGACCTGGAACAGCTCGCGGATCAGCCGGAACCCCAGGGCGAACGCGGCGAGCGCGACGATCTGCCCGGCCGGCGTGCGCGGGGCCCAGTCGAGCAGCACCTTGCTCGCCCCGCTCGCCGGCTTGCCGGAGAGCACGTTGTCGACCAAGGCCGCGAGCGGGATCGGCTCGAGGAGCATCGCGACGGTCGCCAGGCCGATCATGGTCAGGATCACGACGATGTAGAACCAGTCGGCCGTGAAATAAGAGAGCACGCGCGTGTAGAACCGAAGCCCGCCCACGACCATGGGCTCGGGCGTCGGCGCGGCGGCCGCGGCCGGCGCCGCGTTCGTGTCCGGAGCGGCGTCGCCGCCGGTCGCGTGGGCGGCCTCCCCCGTCGATAGATTTTCCTGTGCTGTCGTCGACATCGGCCCGCGGCTTCCCTCTCTCTCGTCCGGCGTGACCCCTTGCCCTTCCCCGCGCGCCCGCGGGCCCTCGCTACTTGGCGACCGACGGCGTCCCCCCGAGCAGGCCGCCGCCCGAGACCGGGTCGGCCTCGCCGGCCGCCGCGTCCGCGGCCTTCGCCTTGCGCTTGGCCCGCTTCGCCGGCGCCGCCGGGGCCTCCCCGCCGCTCCCCTGCTGCTTGGGGAATACCGGGTAGAAGCCCGCCTTCTCCGCGACCTCGTCGATCAGCCCGAACACCGGCCGGCTGACCTGCCACTTGTTCACCACGTACATCGCCCACCACGTCAGCGGGATCAGCACCGCCGTCCGGCTGAACGGCCACATGTACATCATCAGCAGCCCCGCCAGCATGCAGCTCGCGAAGAACAGCACCATGCAGAACTTGCTCATCGCCAGCTCGACGCGCACGCGCGTCATCATGCCGACGTTGTGGTGGTGCTCGGTCGCCGTGCTCAGGCGGATCTTCACGTAGCGGCTGCCGTAGATCTCCATGTCCCAGTCCGACCACCCCGAGTCGACGGCCATCCGCCACCCGGCCCGGCGGACCTCCTGCGAGATCTTTTCGAGCAGCGTGATCCGGTCGTACCACTTGCTCCAGTACAGCAGCGTCCGGCGGTCCTGCGGGTCGAACGGCAGGTCACCCGTCCGACTATACCCGGTCGCCTCCTCGTTCAGCACCTTTGCCTTGAGCCGCACCGAGTACCGCGCCCACCCGCGCGTCAGCGGCTGGCGGAAGTGCAGGTACGCGATCAGCGGGCGCGTCAGCCAGTGCTGGTGCTTGGGCATCGGCTGCTGCATCGCCGCGATCACGCTCAGCACCGGCGGCACCAGCGCCATGAAGAACGCCACCCACACCAGCGGCGTGAACGCCAAGCCGAGCACCGCCACGAACGCGTACAGCAAATGCCACTCGATGCTCATCAGCATCGCAGCCAGCATGCTCGCCGGGCGCCGGTAAATCGTCTGGAACAGGCCCGTGCCGAACGTGCCGTGGTAGACGACGTCGCCGGTCATGCGCACGCCGATCTGGTCCGTCCCATAGATCTTCCCGCGCCAGTGGCTGGCCCCAAGGCTGTTGAAGTGGTCGGGGTGCTTGTACTTGAGCAGCGCCTCGGCGATCCCGTACCCCTTCTGCTGCTTGAGGTACGCCTTGACCGTGTTCCGGCGGTAATGCCAGACCTGCCCGGCCGGGGCGAACCCGATCGTGTACCCGGCGTGCTGCAGCCGCCAGATGAAGTCGACGTCGTCCCCCGCGGACCGGAACTGGCTGTCGAAGCCGTTCACTTCCTTGGCGACGCGCGTGTAGTACGCCATGTTGCAGCCGGGCACGTGCTCGGCCTCGCGGTCGTTGATCATCACGTGCGTCGGCCCGCCGGGGCTGAGCCCCACGCAGTCGGCGACCCAACTCCCCTCGTCGGGAATCAGATTGGGCCCGCCCATGCCGGCGTGCGTCGACCGCACGAGCGCCAGGCACATGTAGTACAGCCAGTCCTCGTCGGCCTCGCAGTCCGAGTCGGTGTAGACGATCACCTCGCCGCGCGCGGCGTTCATGCCGACGTTACGCGCGTACGACAGCCCCATGTTCTTCTGGCGGATGTTCCGCACCCACGGGAACTTTTTGAGGATCTCCTGCGTCCCGTCCGTCGACCCGTCGTCGACGAACACCACCTCGTACTCCGGATACTTGAGCCGCTCCATCGACCGCAGGCAGCTCTCGACCGTGCTCGCACCGTTGTACGAGCAGATGATCACGCTGCACATCGGCAGCTTCTCGTCGGCCAGCTGCGGGGCCCGGCGGAGCAGGGGCTGGAGCGCGTGGTACGCCGGCTTGGTCAGCCGGTAGCCCATCTCGTCCCGCTCGCGGGCGACGACGCCGAACGCCCAGTCCTCGATCTGCCAGTCGTGGACGTACCAATCGTCGGTGTAGCTGAAGACGAACGTCCCGACGCACCCCTCGTCGAACACGGCCTTGACGTGATTCTGCAGGATCTCGGCCTGCCGCTCCTGGCTGTACTCGCGGAACGTGTCGATCCCGTACTCGCCGAGCATCAGCGGCTTCTCGCCGGCGATGTTCTGCAGCCGGGCGAGGTAGTTGCGGAACTGCTTGTCCTCGTGCAGGTAGACGTTGAAGCAGACGAAGTCGGTCTTGCGCGGCTGGAGGTACTCGGTCGTCGGGAAGTTGGCGAACGTGACCAGGCAGTCCGGGGCCTCGGCCTTGGCGATCGTCACCAGCTCGTCGACGAACTCCTCGACCCGCCCCTTGCCCATGAACCGGACGAGGTCCGGCGGGATCTCGTTGACGACCGAGATCGCGAACACCGCCGGGTGGTTCCCGCACGCCCGGGCCGCGCTCCGCACCGCTTCGTGCGCCTGCCGGGCCACGTCGGCGTCCCCCACGAACGCCAAATTCTTCGGCCACGCCACATCCAAAAAGACCTTCAGCCCCTTCTCCTGCGCCAGATCCAAAAACCACTGCGGCGGCGTGTGGTAGATGCGGATGCAGTTCACCCCCATCTCGACGATCTGCTCGAAGTCCTTCCGCGTGTACGCCGGCGACGCCAGCGGCTCGCCGTTCTCGTTGGGCGCGAACGGCCCGTACGTGAGGCCCTTCACGTAGAACTTTTCGGTGCCCAGGCGGAAGAACTTCCCGTCG
>DASPKW010000337.1:0-2223 GCA_035627895.1 Tepidisphaeraceae bacterium
TGCGGCATGACGCTGAGCACGGCGACGTATTCGTTCGGCAACACGTCGAGCACGCTAACGATCGGCTGGTACCGCAACGGCAAGAAGTACGCGCTGGCCGGCTGCACCGGCACGTACCGGATCGAGTTGACGGCGGGCAACGTTGGCCGCGTTCACTTCACGTTCATCGGGAAGATCGTCGACGACGCCGACGTGGCGATCCTCGCACCCACGTTCCCGACCACCGTGCCGCCCGAGTGGGCGAACGCGAGCGGCCTGACGTTCGACTCGACCTCGCCGAAGGTGTCGCGGCTGACGTTCGACGCCGGCGTGGAGACGGTGATGCGCGAGGACCCGGCCGACCCGACTGGCTACGTCGCCTCGTGGATCGTCGACCGCGCCGCGACGGCGACGATGGACCCCGAGGACGTGCTGGTCGGCGACTACGACTGGCTGACGAAGATCAAGAACTCGACGGAAGCCTCGCTCGTCGCCGTCGTCGGCACCGCCGCGAACAACACGATCACGATCACGGCGGCCAAGGCGCAGCCGGTCAGCGCCACCCCCTCGGACCGCAACAAGATCGCCACGCTCGACGTGACGCTCAACCTCAACACCGCCTTCACGATCCTCTTCGGATAAGCACCCCATGCCCATCGGATTCCACCCCGACCAGACCGTCTGGATCTCGCTCGACATCGACCGGGCGTTGCCCGAGGAGACGCGGCCGGCGTTTCGCTGCCGCTTCCTCACCGAGGGCGACGTGCTCCGGCTGATCGACCTGCACGAGGCGGCCCGCGCCATGTCGGACCGCGAGGCCGCCAAGGCGCTCAACGAGGCGATGGCCGTGCACGTCACCGGCTGGCGCAACCAGGACCCCCGCCACGGCGAGTACCGCGGCGCCCCGTCGCTAACGGCGGCGCTGACCCTGCTCGAATCGTACGAGCTGGTACGGCAGGCGATCGACGGCACCGGAGCGGGGGAGGTGGCGCTAAAAAAAGCGTCCGCATTGCCCTCTCCGTCCAGCACGGAGAGTTCTGCGCCGCCTGTCGCGGCGGGCAATGCGTAGACCCGCCCTCGCCGGCGTCGCCGGTGTGGCTGGAGGGCATCCCGTGCGAGGCGTGCGGTTCGACGGGCACGGCGGCCGGCGGCGGCGGCCCGTGCCGCGCGTGCTGGGGGCGGCGGTGCGCGACGCTCACGCGCTGCCCGAAACGCGAGGTCGACGCGCGGGTCCTGAAGGCGATCGACTACGCCGCGTGCGCCCGGCACGGCAATTGGCCGCGGGCGGGTGGCATCCTCGACCAGACGCAATCGGCCGTCCAGGTCATCCGCTACGTGTGGTCCGAAGAGGACGCGTTCGCGGTTGACCGGGCGGCGAAGAAGTAACCCGACATGGCCGAATCATCCTCCATCGTCAACCAGGCCACGATCAAGCTCGGCGTCGAGGGCGTGCAGCAGGTCGAGAAGGCCGCGGCCGCGACGCAGAAGCTGGCGAAGTCCGTGCGCGACCTGAACGGCGCGGGCGGCAAGGGCGGCGTCGGCGGGTTCGTCGACAGCATCCAAGACCGGCTCGGCAACCGCTCGACGCTGAAGGACCTGTTCGAGATCGGCACGGGCGGCGGCCCCATCCAGGGGCTGACGTTCGCGATCGACACGATCAAGCGGGGCGCGGACGGCATCGCCGAACTCAACCGGCAGTTCCGGTCCGGCAAACTGGCGGCGTCGGAATACTTCCGCGGCATCCTCGATGGCGTCCCGATCCTCGGGAACGCGGTGCGGATGTTCGACGCGATCCAGGCCGCGATGAACGGCGACCCCGAGGGCGCGATCCGCGCGACCGCCGCCGGCACCGACATCGTCACCGACGCCATGCGCGGGACCGCCCGCGGCATCCGCGCTGCCCGCAATGCGGCGATCGGCCCGGTCCGCGCCGCGGCCGACAACGCGGTCAACCTCGGACTGTCGGGCGATGCGCTGGCGCGAAACCAGGCGGCGCAGGCGATGCGAAATCGTCTCGACGACCTCGACCGGGAACAGGCCGAGGCGGAGCGCGCCGTCCGCGAGGGCAACGCCGGCGGCCGGGCGGGGCTGCACGCGCTGCTCGCGACCGCGCGGGGGAGCATCCCGTCGGAGACGGTGGGCCGCGCCGGGAACGTCGTGAACGCGGCAGACATCGCGGAGGCGAAGGCCCGCGTGAAGGCGCTGGAGGGGCAGTTGCAGTCGCTGGCGGCGACGGAGGAACGG
>DASPKW010000338.1:0-2820 GCA_035627895.1 Tepidisphaeraceae bacterium
CGCGCCTCGATCGGCTCGTCCGCCCCCTGCCTAGATGAGTCGGCCGCGGCGCCCGCCGGTGGTGTTCGGAAGGCGGTTTCAAAGCCGTCCGAGGCGGGTTCTGGCGGGCCCGTTTCCGAGCCCACGATTATCGCCGAAAACGCGATCGAATACCATCGCGCGGGCCCGGAAATCCGGGGCCAAAAACGGCGCCCGCGGGCCGCCCGCGCGGGGGGAGAAGTAGTACGTTTTCCGCGGGCCCCGGGTTGCGTGTGACCAGTGATGCGGCGTACGATTCTGGCGTGAAATTCGTCGCCGCTAGCGCCGCCGTTTCGGTCGTCCTGCTGGCCTTTGAGGGGCTCACCGGGCCGTCGCCCGCGCGGCCCGCCGACCCGCCCGCCGGCGCAGGACCCACCTCCCCCGCCGCCGGCGGTGGCGGCGCGAGCGCCCTCACCGTCCCCGAAGAGCGCGACCGCCGCGCCCGCGGCCTGATCGAGGCCCTCACCTTCGGCGACGCGACCCTCCGCGCCGCCGCCACGAAAAAGCTGCTCGAACTCGGCCCCGACGCCCGCCGCGCCGTCTCTGACGCGACCCGCTCCGACAACCCCGAGCTCCGCGCCGCCGCTTCCGAGATCCTCAACAAGCTCCCCTGGTTCCTCCCCGACGACGCCCCGGACGTTCGCGAGCTGCTCAAGGCCTACGGCGAACTGCCGATCGAGCGCCGCCGGGCGACCGTCGTGAGCCTCGCCGGCTTGAACAACAAGGTGAACGGGTTCGGGGCCCTCTTCCGGCTCATGCAGGAGGAGCCCAGCGACGACGTGAAGTGGTCGATCACCGAGGCCGTCCGCGAGTGCTACCGCCCCGAGATCCTCGCCGAGTTCGCCAAGCTCAAGACGGCCGACCCGCTCACGCCCGCGCCCGTCCTGGCGTGCGTCGGCCACGCGACCTTCGCGGCCGACCGCGCCGGCGCCGCCAAGCTCTTCCGCCGCGCCATCGAGGCCGACCGCGACCGCCCGTCCGACGACGCCGGCGAGATGGGCTTCGCCTTCGACCGCCTGCAGTTCGTCCTGCAGGTCGACGGCAAGTACGACCAGATGGGCGAAGTCGCCCGGCTCCGCGCCGCGCGGGCGACGCCGGAAGAGGGCACGGTGCCCGCCGGCGTGCTCGAACTGTTCGCGCTCCACGGCAAGCTCGGCCCGCTGGCCGGGTTCGACAAGGACCTCGTCGCCCACAAGCCCCACCTCCGCGACGCCCGCGTCATGTACTGCCTCGCCAAGGCCTACGACCGCACCGGCCAGCGCGTGCTCGCGACCGCCACCCGCCAGGGCGCCTTCGCCGCCGGGATCGCCGGCGAAGACCACCGCAAGACCGTCGGCGACTTCCTGATGCTCCAGACCTGGTACGACCTGGCGATCGCCGAGTACGCCGCCCGGCTCGCGTCCGACGACCTCGACGACCTCGAGCGCGGCGAGACCCACCACCGCCTGTTCAAGGCCGTGGCCGCCATCGAGGACGACGCGGCCGCCGCCGAGCACATCGGCAAGTGCGTCGAGTTCATCCACAAGGCCGGGCGGACGTTCCGCGGCCCGACCGACCAGGCCATGCGCGACGAGATGACCTGGCACCAGCTCCGCGCGGCCCAGAAGAATGGCGATAAGGCCGCCGCCCAAACGCTGCTCGCCGAGCTCACCCGGTACGGCCAGTCGCCGACCAACCCGGACATCACCATCGACCTCGTCCCCCTACTCAAAGAGGCCGGCCGCGGCGACGAGGCGAAGGAGCTGTTCCAGAAGACGTACGAACACCTGAAGCTGCAGTTGGCGTCCGACCCGGACGCCCCGATGCCCCGCAACAACCTCGCCTGGCTCTGCGCCCGTGTCGGCGAACACAAGGCCGACGCCCTCAAGTGGGCCCAGGAGGCCCACCGCATGGTCCCCGACAACTTCGCCTACATGGACACCCTGGCCGAGGCCCACCTCCTCAACGGCAACCCCGCCGAGGCCGTCCGCATCGAGCGCATCGTCCTCAAGCTCCGCCCCAACGACGTGTTCCTGCAAAAGCAGATGGCCCGGTTCGAAGCCGCCGCCGCAAAGGCCTCACAGAAGTGAGCGCACCGCCCGAACTCCCGTTTAGCCGCGACCCGTAGGGCAAGCGCAGCGCCGCCCGAAGGCGAGCGCGGAAGCGTGGTCTATCCGACGCCTCCAGCTCCCCGCCAATACGTCTTGAAACCCCAATGCGACTCACCTTCTCTCTAATACTGGGGATATTCCCGTTCGCCTCCGCCATCGCCGAAGACGCGCCAAAAGCCAACGCCTCGCCCGCAACCGAACTGCGTGACCTGACCTCCGACGACCCCGACGCCCGCGCCGCCGGCCGCTTCGACCGCCAGATCACCGTCGACCGCCCGGACCGCGGCGGCCGCCGCAAGATCCTCGAGGTCCACACGCGCGGGAAGCCGCTGGCGCGGGACATCGACCTCGACGCGCTGGCCGGCCAGACCCCGGGCTTCACCGGCGCCGACCTCTCGAACCTCGTCAACGAGGCGGCCCTGCTCGCCGCGCGGCGCGGCAAGAAGACGATCGCGCAGGAGGAGCTCGAGGAGGGCGTCATGCGCGTCATCGCCGGCCCGGAGAAGAAGGCGCGGCTCCTCTCCGAGAAGGAGCGGAAGATCACCGCGTACCACGAGATGGGCCACGCCCTCGTCGGCCACTACCTCGAGAACACGAACCCCGTCCACAAGATCACGATCGTCTCCCGCGGTCAGGCGCTCGGCCTCACGATCTCGCTGCCGACGGAGGACCGCTACCTGACGACGCGCTCGGCGCTGATGGACGATCTCGC
>DASPKW010000339.1:0-3101 GCA_035627895.1 Tepidisphaeraceae bacterium
CAACGTGGCGTATGCGCTGTCGCGATTAGGGTTGCGCACAGGTTGGGTTGGCGGGCTCAATTCCTCCCCCATGGGCGCCGTCATCCGGAATCACGCGCGGGCGGTCGGCATGTCGACCGAATACGTCGTCGAGCGCAAATACGACGGCGTCGGGAAGCGGGACCGCATCGGATTGAACTTCACCGAAGTCGGCGTCGCCAAGCGCGGCTCGGTCACCCTCTACGACCGCGGCCACACCGCCACCAGCGGGATGAAGCCTGGCGAGGTGAACTGGAAGAAGCTCTTTCAGGAAGACGGCGCCCGCTGGCTGCACACGGGTGGGATTTACGCGGCCCTGAGCGAGGGCACGCGGGCGGTCGTCGCCGAGGCGGTCAAGGCGGCGCACGAGGCCGGCACGATGGTGTCGTACGACCTCAACTTCCGCTCCAAGCTCTGGAGCACGAAGGAGGCGATCGAGACGACCAAGCCGCTCGTCCCGTACATCGACTGCCTGATCGGCAACGAGGAGGACTTCGAGCAGGTGCTGGGGTATCACGCCGAGGGCGTCGACGTGCACAAGGCCGGCCCCCTCGACGTCGGCCCGTTCAAGAAGATGGTCGAGCGCGTGGTGAAAGATTACCCGAACATCAAGGTCGTCGGCACGACGCTCCGGGGCGTGAAGACGGCGACGATCAACGACTGGTCCGCCATCATGTGGGCCGACGGCACCTTCTACGACGGCCCGAACTTCGAGAACCTCGAAATCGAAGACCGCGTAGGCGGCGGCGACGGCTTCGCGTCGGGCTTCACGTACGGGTTTTTGACCGGCAAGACGCCGCAGGAGTGCGTGAACCTGGGCGTCGCGCACGGGGCGCTGCTCATGAGCACGATGGGGGATACGTCGCAGATC
This sequence comes from Tepidisphaeraceae bacterium, assembly GCA_035627895.1. Lineage (GTDB taxonomy): Bacteria > Planctomycetota > Phycisphaerae > Tepidisphaerales > Tepidisphaeraceae > DASPKW01. The sequence continues at coordinate 890 of DASPKW010000339.1, forward strand.
ACGCTTGAGGAACTGACGCACGTGGCGGGTGGCGGGAGCGCGCGCATCAAGCGGTGATGCACCCGCTCACCCCAGGAGGGCGCCGACGTTCCAGGTGAGCGTTGGATTTCCGGGAAACGCGATTACGTCGCCGGCGGTCAGGACGATCGCCGGCGCGTATCGCGGCGGGTTGCTACCGGCGTCGGGCTGGCCGTGCACCTCGATCGTCCGGTTCACCAGGTTGATGATCCAGTAGTGCGGGATGCCCGCCCCAGCGAAGAGCCGAAGTTTCCGCGTGCGGTCGAAGGCGAGCGTCGTATCGCTCACTTCGATCGCCAGGATCGCGGTCGTCGGGTGATCGGCGTAATCGTCGGCCTGTCCCGCGACGACCGACACGTCCGGCTCGGGCTCCGACCCGTCCGGCAGGGCCAGCGGCAGTTGGGACCGAACCCAGAACTGCCGGCCGACCACCTCGTGGAGCAATTTCGCGACCCGGTCCACCGTCCGGCTGTGGCCAAAGTTTTGCGGGCTCATGACGACGATTTCCCCCTCCACGAGTTCGACGCGCTGACCCGCGAACCACCCGAGTTCCCCCATCTTGTGGTACTCGGATCGCGTCCACGTCCGTGATTTGGGCTCGACTAGCTGCATGGCGTGCGCCTCACTACACTGCCCGACCGGATCATAAGCCGCACCCGCCGGGAATCCCAGCCCCTTTCAGACACGTCATCGTCCGCCCGCCTCAAGAACGCTCCACGGTTTAAGCCCCTCCCCACCTCCCCCCGATACTGCTAGTAACTACCGAGTCCCCTTCGCGCTCCTCGCGTCTTTGCGGCACTCTTATCGGACGCGCAACGCCACCACGGAAGGACCCATGTTCGGCATCAAGACCCGCCTGAAAAAGTTCCTCGGCACCCGCAAGACGCTCCTCCACAACTACAAGATCCTCCGCGAGGACTTCGCGCAGCAGAAGTGCCTCGAGACCGGGTCGTGCGTCGACAAGGACGGGAACCCGGTCCCGTGGATCACCTTCCCGGCCATCGAGTACATCAAGCAGCTCGACCTCTCCCACGCCCGCGTGCTCGAGTACGGGTCGGGCTTCTCCACCCACTTCTGGGCCAAGCGGGTCAAACACGTGACGTCCATCGAGGACGACAAGTCCTGGTACGAGCGGATGTCGAAGAAGATGCCCAAGACGGTCGACTACCGCCTCTGCCCCGACGAGGAGTCCTACGTCAACGCGGTGAAAAGCCTCGACGGCCAGTTCGACATCATCGTCAACGACGGCATCCACCGCTTGCGGTGCGGCCAGGCGTCGCGCGACCGCCTGAAGGACGGGGGGTTCATCGTCCTCGACAACTCCGACTGGTGCGCGAAGACCGCCGCCTACTACCGCGACTCCGACCTGATCGAGGTCGACATGCACGGCTTCTGCCCGCTGAACCAGTACACGATGACCACGTCGTTCTTCCTCACCCGCTCGTTCAAGCCCAAGCCGGCCCACGACCACATGCCCACCTACGGCCCGGGCGCCGAGCACGTCGACCCGAAGGAACTCGAAGAGTGGGTGCGGGGATGACGCGCGCTTCACACGCCTGTGAATGACTCGGGGCCGCCGCCCGCTTACAATGTCGTGTCGAACCGGAGTCCCGCACGGCCAGCATCACAATTCCCGACGAGATTCTCGAACGGCTCAAAGAGCGTGCGGATCGCAGTGGCCGAAGCGTTGACGCGGTGGCGTCGGGGATCCTTTCGAAGGAGTTGACATCTCCCGGCCCGGTACGACTTCCGGAGCCGATCGTCCCGTTGCGACCGATCACTCAAGAAATGATTTCGGCCGCCATCCGGGAGGGGCGCGAGTAGCGGTGGTCGTTTAAGACACGAACATCCTGCTGTACCTGCTCTTTCAGTCGCCGTATACGGCCGACGCGCGCGCGTCGCTTTCGCTCGACCCGGATTGGGTCACCACTCCCCTTTGGCGGTTCGAATTCACCAGCGGTGTGCTGACGATGACGCGGGCCGGAGTGATCACGACCGCGCTCGCCGAGCAGGGGTTGGCCGAAGCCGTCGTTCTCGTCGCCGGCAGAGAGCGGACCGTCGACCAGACGGAAGTGCTCCGTACCGCACAACAGTTCTCGCTATCCGCCTACGACGCCCAATACGTCCACCTCGCCGCCTCCCTCGGCATCCGCTGTCTTACGGGCGACCAACGAATGCTTCGCAATGCGCCGGG
>DASPKW010000340.1:0-6697 GCA_035627895.1 Tepidisphaeraceae bacterium
GTCCTTAACTCCTTGTCCCCCCTTGGCCTGTGGCCGGTGATCGGTCACAGTGGGGCGCGCACCATGACACCCCTGCACCACCTGCCCTATCGCACCCCCGAGTTCTCCGGCATTGGCGGCACCATCAAGGCCCGGCCGGAAGACTTCGCCGTGCAGGAATTGCCCATCTACGAGCCCTCCGGCCAGGGCGAGCACGTGTACTGCGAGATCCAGAAGACCGGCGTGTCGACGTTCGACGCGATCGGGCTGATCGGCAACGCGCTCAACGTGCCGCAGAAGAACATCGGGTACGCCGGGCTCAAGGACGCCCACGCCGTCACCCGCCAACACCTGTCGATCTGGGGCACGACGCCGGAGAAGGTGCAGGCGCTCAAGATCGAGAACGTGGCCGTCCTGTGGGCCGACCGGCACGTGAACAAGCTCCGCATGGGCCACCTGAAGGGCAACGCGTTCGCGATCAAGGTGCGGGACGTTCAGCCGACGGACGTGGTGAAGGTCAAGCCGGTGCTGGACGAGTTGGTTCGGCGCGGCGTACCGAACTACTTCGGCGAGCAGCGCTTCGGCCGGCGCGGCGACAACCACATCCTCGGGGCGGCCGTCATCCGCCAGGACTACCCGGAGATGCTCAACCAGCTCCTGGGCCGCCCCAACCCCGCGACCGACGACGCGCAGCAGCTCGGGGCCCGCAAGGCGGTCGACGAAAACGACTTCTCGCGGGCGATGAAGATCTGGCCGCGCTCGGCGGGGATGGAGAGGCGCGTCCTGCACCGGCTGATCAAGACGGGCAAGGCCAAGGTCGCCGCCCGCGGGATCGACGAGCGCATCAAGCGGCTGTGGGTGTCGGCGCTGCAGTCGAAGATCTTCAACGACGTCGTCGCGGCGCGGGTGGAGAAGGGCCTGCACGACAAGCTGCTGCTCGGCGATTTCGCGATCAAGCACGAGAACGGCGCCGGCTTCATGGTCGAAGACCCGGCCATCGAGCAACCGCGGTGCGACGCCTTCGAGATCAGCCCGACGGCCCCGCTCGTCGGCTACCGAGTCACGCTCCCGCAGGGCGAGCCGCTCAAGCTCGAGGAAGAAGCCTTCGCCGCCGTCAACCTCCGCCCCGGCGACTTCCGCCGCGAGGGCGGCGAGCGCGTCAAGGGCACCCGGCGGGCCGCGCGCGTGCGGCCGACCGACGTGGACATCGCCGGCGGCGTCGACGAGCACGGGCCGTTCATCCTCTTCAAGTTCACCCTGCCCGCGGGGTCGTTCGCGACCGTGCTGCTGGCGGAGCTGATGAAGCCGGAAGGCAAGGGGAAGCCGGCGGAGGAGGAAGAGTCGGAAACGGAAGAAGCGGAGCCGTCGACGCACCCGCTCGGCAGCGCCGCGGCGGACGTGGACGACACCGGCGACAGCGACGACGACAAATGACGTGTCTCGGAGTGACTCGGGTGCCATGGCCACGCGCCCGACGGCATTCGAACACCGACGGCGTCCGTCGCGTGGCCATGCCATCCCCCCCAGCGACATGGCCACGCGACCACCGGACTGGGTGGTCGAGCGCAGTCCGGCGCGTGGCCATGGCACCCGGAGCGTAGAGAGCTGCATGCCCCGTCGCCGCCGCCCCTTCCGCCCGCTCGTCCGGCTCGCCCTTCTGGTGGCAACGTGGCCCCGGATCACCCTCGCCGTCTGTCTGACGATCACGGCCGTTAGTGCGATCGAGTCGTTCCGTCGGCTCGGGCTCTCGGCCGACCAGAACAAACTCTACAGCCCCACGGTCCCCTTCTTCCGCGACTTCCTCGAGTACGTCCGCAAGTTCCCCGAGAACGAAGCGCTGTACGTATTGATCGAGGCCCGCCCCGACGCACCCCCGCCAACCCTCGACCGCTGGACCGCCGCCGCCGACGCCATAGCCGCCCGCCTCCGCCAGCTCGACACCCGCCTCCGCTCCGTCGAGCACCGCGTGTCCCTCGACCAGCTCGGCGACCAGGCCCTGCTCTTCGACGAGCCCGCCACAGTCAAGCGAACCGTCGACGAGACCCGCCAAAGCGCTCCCCTGCTCCGCGCCGTCGGCGAACCCGCCGCCAACGCCACGCGCGTCGAGCGCGTGTTCGGCTTACTCAGCGGCAACCTGTTCGGCATCTCGCTCGGCGACCTCGGCCTCGGCGCCGACCCCGCCGAATCCGCCCCCCTCTCCTACGAGCTCGCCCGCTCCCTCCGCGCCTCGCTCGACGGAACGCCCGTCCTCCCCGACCTCATGACCGTCGGCGCCGCCACCCCCGCCGCCCTCGGCTACTTCTGGGCCCCCGACGAATCCGACCTGACCCGCAAGCGTCACCTCCTGCTCGTCCGCACCACCCCGCGCGAGAACTACGCCTCGCTGACCGGCATGTCCGAGACCGTCGAGGCCGTCCGCGCCGCCGTCCGTGACGCCGCCGCCCCGTTCCCCGAGTTCACCTTCGGCGTCACCGGCCGCCCGGCCCTCGAGGCCGACGAGATGCGCACCACCGACCGCGACTCGACCCGCGCCGAGATCGTCGCCCTCATTTGCGTCTTCGTCGGCCTCGTCGTCGTCCTCCGCTCCGTCTGGCTCGCGCTCGCCGCCGAGCTCGCGCTCGGCGTCGGCGTCGCCTGGACCTGCGGCTGGGCCACACTCACCCTCGGCGAGCTCAACCTCCTTTCCATCGTCTTCTTCCTCGCCTTGATCGGCATCGGGATGGACTACCTCGTCCAGGTCCTCTCCCGCTACCGCGCCGAGGCCACGCGCCCCAACCGCCACCCGCGCCGCCACGCCCGGCAAATCTGGGTCGCCGTCTTCCGGCAGGTCGGCCCCTCGGTCACCACCGCCTGCCTCGGCGCAGCCGGCGCCTTCCTCGTCTCACTCTTCACCGACTTCCGCGGCGCCGCCTCCCTCGGACTCATCGCGGGTGGCGGACTGATCCTCTGCCTGATCGCCGGATACACCTTCCTCCCCGCGCTGCTGACCGTCGTCCCGCTTCGCGCATCAAAGCACCAGACACGGGTAAGTACAACGCCCCACCCACGCCACCCCGTCGTCACCCCCTCGCCCTCCGCAGGCCGCCCCGCGGTCGCTCCGCGTCGTCGCGATTCGACCCCCTCCAAGCTCCGCACCTGGATCGGTCCCGCCCTCTGGATCACCCTCCTCCTCGCCGGGTACGGGCTCGCCCCCCGCCCGAACTTCAACCCCAACCTCCTCGACCTCCAAGCCGAGAATCTCGAGTCCGTCCAACTCATCCGCAAGCTCCCCACCTGGAGCCTCGTCGTCTTGTCCAACGACCTCGACGCCCTCCGCGCCGCCCGCGCCGCGCTCGCGAGCTCCCCCGTCGTCGGCCGCACCGAATCCATCCTGAGTGCCCACGACAACCTAGCCTGGCTCCGCGACAACGCGAAGCTCCCCGAGATCAACTGGTCCACCCCCCACCCCGTGCCCCCGTCGTCACTCCCCCGAATCGCCGCCGCCACCGCCAATCTCGCCGCCGTCTACGAGCGCGCCACACCTCAGACCGACGACCTCCGCCGCGCCGCCACCGAACTCCGCGCCGCCGATAAACTCCTCCGCACCCCCGCCGATCCCGCCCGCGCTGCCTCGCACGTGTCCGAATGGGAACAGGGCGTCGTCGACCGCTTCCGCGACCTCACCAAGCTCTTCAACCCCGCCGCCGTCGACCTCACCCCCCTCCCCGGCGAACTCAAAGACCACCTGGTCGCCGCCGACGGCACCTACGCCCTCTACCTCTACCCCAGCCAAGACCTCTGGCGGCAGGAGAACCTGATCCGCTTCGTCGAGACGATCGAGCCCGCCCTCGACAAGCTCCCGCCCGACGCCCGCGCCAAGCTCACGCTCACCGGCATCGCCCACAACATCTACCACTCGACCACGTCGATCCGCGCCTCCTTTTACCTCGCCACCGCCTTCGCCCTGGGCCTGATCGTCCTCGTCGTCCTCATCGACCTGCGCCACGTCGGCCACACGCTCCTCGCCGTCAGCGTCCTCGCCCTCGGCCTGCCCATGCTCGTCCTCCTCATGGGCCTGTTCGGCATCGACTGGAACTTCGCCAACTTCTTCGGCCTCCCCATCCTCATCGGCGCCGCCCACGAGTACGGCGTCTTCATGGTCCACCGCTACCGCGAATCCCTCGCCGACCCACGCCGCGGCTGGCCCAAATGGGACGTCGCCGACTCCGCCCTCCTCCTCTGCGCCTTCGTCACCTGCTCCTCCTTCGGCTTCTTCGCCCTGCTCGCCAGCCACAAAGGCCTCATGAGCCTCGGCCAAGTCATGGCGCTCGGCAGTGCGTGCATCTACCTCGCGACGGTCGTGGTGGTGCGACCCATCCTGAAGTGGAACCTCCACCGACGCGCTTCAACCCCAGCCCCGGAGGGGCGACAGCCAATAGCTCACGGCGTAAGCCGTGGGACCAAAAACGCCTGACCCGCACCAGCCCCGGAGGGGCGACAGCGTCGCCCCGCCCGCCCCCCACCAAGCTCACACGTCCTGTCGCAAAAACAAAGGGTCACCCATGCGGGTGACCCTCTCCGTTTCAACTTCGACGTTCGACGTTCAAATCCGAACGCCCTACTTCGCGAGCTGCTCTTCGATCGCCTTGACGACCTTCTCGTCGCCCGGCTTGGTCTTGGGCGTAAACCGCGCCGCGACCTGCCCGTCCTTGGCGATCAAAAACTTCTCGAAATTCCACGTCACGTCCCCCGCGAACTTCGGGTTCGTGTCCTTCGACGTCAGGTTCTTGTACATCTCGTTCTGCCCGTCGCCCTTGACGACGACCTTCGAGAACATCGGGAACGTCACGCCATACTTGCTCGTGCAGAACTGCTTGATGTCGGCGTCGCTCCCCGGCTCCTGACCCTTAAATTCGTTCGCCGGGAACCCGAGCACGACGAAGCCTTTCTCGCCGTACTTCTTGTACAGCGCCTCGAGCCCCTCGTACTGGGGCGTGTTGCCGCACTTGCTCGCGACGTTCACGACCATCACGACCTTCCCCTTGTACTGCGCCAAATCGACCTCCTTCCCGTCGATGTCCTTGGCCTTGAACTCCAGCGGGCCCGCCGCGCGGGCGGAACTCGCCACACCCATCATCAACGCGGCGGCGAACGACAGCTTCAACAGCGATCGGATCATCGGACTCTCCTGCGGGTTTCGGGGATCGGCGTCGCCCCGCGCACGCGGCGCGACGCCGTTTCATTTTACCTGAAATGTCCACGCCCGTTGAGCACACTGGCCGACCCTTTGCAACGCCGACGGTGGAATATCTCCCAACCGGAGCAAACATGCCCACGAAATCCAGCACGCGCAGTGCCCACGGCCGATCGTCGCACTCATCGACCCAGTCGCACGCCTCCAAACGTTCACCCGAACGCCAGGGCCGCCACAAGACCGCCGAGGCCAAGGCCAACCGCAAAGGCTCGACCAACCGGTGCTGGCGCGGCTACGAACCCACCCCCGGCAAACGCCCCGGCGCCAAAGGCTCCTGCCGCAAAGCCCCCGAAGGCAAGAACGGCAGCAAGGGTTGATGCACTGTCGCCCTACCGCTTGATCGCGCCCCATTCGATCGGCGCCGCGTCCCATCCGGCCAGTTGACACGTCCCGCGCATGACCCCGCGATCCTCCACCGTCGCGCTAAACCGCCACGCCGGCCGCCGCTTCTGCGGATCCATCACCTTGAACGTGAACCGCTCCCCGAACAGCCGCCCGCCCACGACCGGATACGTCCGCCCGTCCACTCGCGCCTCCCCGCTCACCGTCTGAAACTCCCGCACCAACCGAAGCCCGATCCGTCGCCGCCCGTCGCTCCGCCCTACCGGCGGCGCATCGATCACCCCCGCCCACGCCCCGTCCACCCGTGCCGGCACGATCCACTGGTGCAGCGTCCGGTGGTGTGCCTCCGCCCGCATGTCGGCCGGCCACCCCGCGATCTCAAACCCGTTCGCCACGATCCGCGCGCCCGTCCGTAGATCCGACATCAGCCGGGGTCTCAACTTCACGTTGATCGACGGCAACAGGTACAGCGCCACCACCGTCGCCTCGCGAAAATCCGTGTCGAAAAAACTCTGGCAGTAAAACCGCACTCGGTCCGTCACCCGCGCGCGCTTCGCGTTCTCCCGGCTCTCCATGATCCGCACCGGGTCGATGTCCACCCCCACCCCGCGACACCCGCACAGCCGCGCGGCCTGGATGACGATCCGCCCATCACCACACCCCAGGTCGTACAAGACATCCCGTTCCGTCACCCCCGCGAACCGCAGCATCGCCGCCACCACCGCATCGTCCGTCGGCACGTACGGCACGTCCCGCGCCGGCACCCGGTGCACCTTCAACGTTCGCGGATTGATGGCCGACGTCGAATCCATCTCCCTTCGGATACCCGCCATGGTCGCACCGGGCAATGTCAAAACGCTTGCTATAGGGCGCTGAAGTCAGTTCCAGACCCGATTTATAAGTGTATTTCACGTGGAATGTTAAGTGAACACAGGTCGTCCTTTAGAACGCTTTCTTGACAATTGCCCGTTCTCGTTCAACAATAAATCCGGATCAACGGATGGTCAGACCCGCCCCCCAACCCGATGCCTTGCTCGCGTGGATGGACGCTTTGTCCGACCCGGCCCGCCTGCGCCTGCTCCGCCTCCTCGAGCGCCACGAGTTGGGCGTCGCCGAGCTGTGCGACATCCTCCAGATGCCGCA
>DASPKW010000341.1:0-6862 GCA_035627895.1 Tepidisphaeraceae bacterium
CCGCATGGAAACCCAGGCCCTCAAGCAATGCTTCGGCCCCCGCGCCCGCGCCATCCCCATGAGCTCCACCAAGTCCATGATCGGCCACCCCCAAGGCGCCTGCGGCGCCGCCGGCTTGGCCGCGACGGTATTGGGCATGCACGCCGGCGTCATCCACCCCACGATCAACCTCACCACCCCCGACCCCGAGTGCGACCTCGACTACACCCCCAACGTCGCCCGGCGGGCCGACGTCGACGTCGCCCTCTGCAACTGTATCGCCTTCGGGAGCAAGAACAGCGCGATTGTCGTCCGCCGCGTCTGACTCGCTCCAATAAAACGACGCGGGCACCGACTTGCGTCGGCGCCCGCGTCTTTTCCCTGCGGTCAGTCTAATCGCCTAATGCGCCGCCCGGCTGTGCTCCTCCAGCCGCTGGATCAGCTCCGCGGCCTCCTCCTGCCGGTCGCCGACGCTGCTCGTCCACAGCAGCGGCTCGTTCTTCTCCACCGCCCGCTCGATCCGCCGGCACGCGCTGATCACCGTGCTGTGGTTCCGCTTGCCCATGCGCGTCCCGATCTCCGGGAAGCTGAGCTTGGCGGTCTTCCGCACCAGGAACATCGCCACGCTCCGGGCGAGGCTGATCGTCCGCTGCCGCCGGCCCGACATCAGGTCCTTCCCCTCGATCCCGAAGTACGTGCAGACCGCGGTCATGATCGCGTCGGGCTTCACCGGCGCGACCATCTGCCGGTCCAGTTCGCCCAGCGCCTCTTGCGCCAGCGTCACGTCCGCCGGGCGGCCGGTCAGCTTCACGTGGGCCGCGATCCGGTTGAGCGCGCCCTCGAGCTCGCGCACGCTCTGCGTCACGCGCCGGGCGATCCACCCGACGACCTCTTCCGACAAGTTGATCCCGCCGCGCAGGCCCATGCTCCGGAGGATCTCGCACCGCGTCGCGTAGTTCGGCGGGTCGACCCGCACGACCATCCCGCTCACGAACCGGTTGATCAGCGACTCGCCGAACTCCGCGATCATCTTCGGGTGCTCGTCGCTGGCCAGCACGACCTGCCGGCCCATCGCCTCGATCGCGTTGAACGTGTGCAGGAACTCCTCCTGCGTCCCCTTCTTCCCGGACAGGAAGTGCACGTCGTCGATCACGAGCAAGTCGAGGTCCCGCATCCGCCGGCGGAACACGTCGATCTTGTTCGTCCGCATCGCCGTGATGTACTCGTTCGTGAACTCCTCGCCGGTCATGTACGCCCACCGCTTGGTCGGGTGGTGCTCGATGAACCGCTTGCACAGGCCCTGGAGGAGGTGCGTCTTGCCCAGCCCGCAGTTGCCGTGGACGAACAGCGGGTTGTACTGCACGCCCGGGAACTCGGCGACGTAGACCGCCGCGTTGTGCGCGAGCTGGTTGCTGGCCCCGACGACGTACGTGTCGAGCGAGTGCCGCAGCCGCGGGCGGTGCGGGCCCGAGCCCGGCGCCGGCACCGGCGTGTGGGCCGGCTGGATCGCGACCGCCTGCGCCTTGTTCGCGCTGACCGGGCGATCGGCCCCGCCGACCGGCCCGAGCGACGGCCCGCCGGTGCGCTGCCCCGCCGTCCGCAGGATCTTCGCCTGCGCCGCCGCCGTGCCCGTCGACCGGCCGACCCCCGGGATCGCCACCGTGCCCGGCGCCGCCGACGGCAGCAGCCCGCTCCCGGTGTCCTTCATAATCGCGCCGGCCGGGCCGTTGCCCGCCGCCAGCTCGAACAACTGCGGCATCACGTTGAAGCGCACCGTGAGCGGGGCCCCGAGCACCTCGTGGGCCGCTTCCTGGATCGGCTTCGAGAAGTGCGAGCCGATCCACTCGCTGATGAAATCGTTGGGGACGGCGATCTCCAGGCCGTCGTGCTTCAAATCCAGGCGGGTCGAGTTATTGAACCAGACGTGAAAACGCTGTTGTCCCACCCGTTGGGCGATGGCGTCAGCCAACCGCACCAACTGGGGATCGTGTGCGCTGATGCAGCTCACTCGCGATCTCCTTGACGACGGACGAAATTCGCGCGAGAGCTGCCTTCCCCGGACGGAGGCGGCCGACTCCCGTTCCCAACCCGCGCCCGCCCGGGCCTCTCCAGAGCCCGTGCGAACCGGATCCATTCTCCGCCTGGACGATCGCCGCCGGTGTGCCGCTCGGCCTGCTAGTGAGGCGCGCGAAACACCGGCCCAATCGTCCGCATTTTCCCTGGCGGAGTCGGGCGTCCTGCCACAACCGTCTTCGTCCTTGAAAACCGCATCCCTGCGGTCGAGAGGTGCACAGATTGAGGAAGCGTGGCGACGTTGCATCGCCCAGATTGAAAACCCACGCCCCGCCTTACGCGATCCGAAGCCTTCCTCAACACGTCCCAAACCATCCCTGAATCGAACGGGGCAGAAATTAAGCTGCCCCCACTATACTGGCAAGCGCGAACTTATCGGATTTTCCGTTCACAACGGCGTAACCACCGGTGCCACCGGTGTGGTCTGAATCAAAGAAATTGTTTCGAACATCTCGTCCACGAAGTTATCGGTCCTGTGCACGCCCGGTGGACAAAAGCCGTCGCGCGAAACGCGCAGGATTTCCCACCGCGACACCCCTGTTAATACCGGACCGTACGCCGCGCCTCGCACGCCTTCGGCCTTTTCGCTTTTCGTCTTCTCCCTACTTCTGCAGATCTCTCAACAGCGCCAGCTTGCTCCCCATCCGCGACATTCCGTGCCGGTAATAGAGCTTCAGCGCCGGCGTGTTCCGCGCATCCACCGCCAGACACATCCGCCCGATCCCGCGCTCTGCCGTCGTCGCCAGCGCGTGTCGAACCAGATACTCGCCCAGCTTCCGCCCCCGGCCCGCCGGCAAAAGGCCCAGGTAAACCAGTTCCACCGAGTCCCCGCGCGGGCTCGCCGCCAGCAGCAGCGCCCCGAGCGGCTCACCGCGGTCGTCGATCAGCGCGAACCACATCGTCGGGTCGAACACCCCGCTCGCCTTGTGCCCGTCGAGGATGTCCTCGACGTCCCGCAGCCCGTTGAGCGCCGGGCAATCGAGCGACCCCTGGTACGACCCGATCACGGCGCGCCCGAACAACTCGTGCGTCCGCGCCGCGTACGTGATCAGCGACGCGCCGGCCGGCGCGGCAGGGGGGGCGACTTGGGCGGGCACGGCTACGTGCAGGTAGTGCAGCTCCGCCATCCGCGCGAACTGCTCCGCCGCGTACACGCGAGCCATCACGTCGTCGGTCGGGTCAATCAGCGCCTGGGCGAGTTGAACGTCGCGCCGCCGGGCCAGCGCACACACCGGGCCGACCAGCGCCCGCGCCCCCGCCTCGGCGATTTTCCCCGCGGGCGCCGCGGGCGCCAGGATCAGCATCGTCCGCCCCGGGCTGAACACCGGCAGCGCCGCCGACACGACCCGCGCCCCGTGAACCGCCACGTGCAGCGCCGCCAGGTCCACCCCGCGCTCGGCCGCCATCGACAGGAACTCGCGCACCGCCGGCGACGCCGCGGCCGACCCCGGCGCGCTTCCGGCCGGCGCGAGGATCAGCGCCATCGCCCGCTCGACCTCGTGCGCCTCCGCCGGGCGCACGTCGAACTCGGTGGGGTCGGGCTCACGTTCGCGCCCGTCTTTAAACCCGAGAAGATTTGACAGCAGTCCCACGCGTAGTGAGAATAACGCGACCCGAGCCAAGGGCAAACCGCCACTGGGTTTAACCACCACCGCGCTGCCCCCCGATTCGGGTCTTCGGTCACGGTTCACACGTAGCCGTCCCACCTCACCCCCGGAGACCACACCCATGAGAAAGCTGTTCCCGGCGCTCGCGATTCTCGTCGTCGCAGCGGTCGCCACCTCGCCCGCCGCCGCGTATCCCAAGCCCGCCGTCAACAAGACCGCGTGGGAACTCGACGTCCAGACGAGCGCCCCGATCCGCATCGCCGTCAAAGCCCCCGGCGACTCGGCCCCCAAGGCCTACTGGTACATGCTCATGACGGTGACCAACAACACCGGCGAAGAGCAGCAGTTCCTGCCGGAGGTCGAGCTCGTCGACGACAAGGGAAACGTCTTCCGTTCCGACAAGAGCATCCCACAGGCCGTCTTCGACCAGATCAAGCAGGTCACCGGCAAGAAGCTCCTCGTCCCGCTCGGCAAGGCGTCGGGACCGATCCGTCAGGGGCCCGACGAGGCCGTCGACACCGTCGCCATCTGGCCCGAGCCGCTCGAGCGCATGGGCAGCTTCACCGTGTTCGTCAGTGGCCTGTCGGGCGAGTCGCTCTGGTACGACGCCAAGAACCGCCGCGAGCTCCGCATGGGCCCCCTCGGGACCTCCGGCCGCCTCACCTGGCACAAGGACGGCGTCCCGATGAAGGACCCGAACGACGCCGAGGGCAAGAAGTTCCTCCAGGTCGACTGGACCGAGATCAAGCCGACCGAGATCGGCGAAATGCTCCGCAAGACCCTGCAGCTCGACTACCAGGTCCCCGGCGACGAGTTCTACGCGGGCAAAGACGTCATCATCCAAAAGGCCAAGACGTGGGTCATGCGGTAATGCCGCCCCTTGTATCCCCCTCGAAATTCGGATAAGTTTCTCCCCCCGCGCGAACCGATCGCGCGGGGTTCCGTTTGACTAAGACAGGGCCCGTCGCCCCGTAAGACGATCATTGCAGGTGACTTATGGCACACAAGAAAGGCGGCGGCTCGTCCAAGAACGGCCGCGACTCCAATCCCCAGTATCTCGGCGTGAAGGTGTACGGCGGCCAGGCCGTCCCCGCCGGTGGCATCATCGTCCGCCAGCGCGGCACGGTGTTCCACCCCGGCTTCAACGTTGGGATCGGCACGGACGACACGCTGTTCGCCCTCAAGCCCGGGACCGTCGAGTTCCAAGGCAAGAAGGTGCACGTGCGCGAGACCGCCGCGGCCGTCTAACCTTACGGGCCGGTGGCATTTAAGTGTCACTGGCGCCGATTACCAAACGAACCCAAACGTGAAGACGTGAACCGCGAGGCGCGCCTCGCTTCACGTCTTCACGTTTCTCCATTTCAAGCCCACGCACCTCGCGTCTAGGATCGAGCGCACCATGTTCGTCGACGAAGCACGGATTCACGTCAAGGCCGGCGACGGGGGCAACGGGTGCGTCTCGTTCCGCCGCGAAAAGTACATCCCCAAGGGCGGCCCCGACGGCGGGGACGGGGGCTACGGCGGCTCGGTGAAATTCCAAGCCGACCCGCAGGTCAACACGCTGCTCGACTTCTCGGGCAAGCACCACTGGAAGGCGCCGCGCGGCGAGGGCGGGATGGGCAAGAAGATGGCCGGCGTGGGCGGCGAAGATCTCATTATCCGGGTGCCCGTCGGGACACTCATCTTCGACGCGGATCGCGGCCAGTTACTGGCCGACCTGAACATCCCGGGCCGGCTAGTGGTGATCGCGCGCGGCGGGCGTGGGGGGCGCGGGAACTGGCACTTCCGGTCGCCGACGAATCAGGCCCCGCGGTACGCCGAGCCGGGCACGCTCGGGCAGGAGCGGAACCTCAAACTCGAGCTGAAGCTGATCGCCGACATCGGGTTGGTGGGCCTGCCGAACGCCGGCAAAAGCACGCTGCTGAGCGCGGTGTCGGCGGCGCGGCCGAAGATTGCGGCGTACCCGTTCACGACGCTCTCGCCGCAGCTCGGGATCGTCGAGCTGCCCGGGCACCGGCGGATGGTCGTCGCGGACATCCCCGGGCTGATCGAGGGCGCGCACAGCGGCGCCGGCCTCGGCCACGACTTCCTCAGGCACATCGAGCGGACCAAGATCATCGTCCACCTGCTTGACCTGTTCCCGCCGGACGGGGGCAGCCCGGCGGAGAACTACCGCGTGATCCGCAAGGAGCTCGAGGCGTTCAGCCCGAAGCTGGCGCAGAAGGAAGAGGTCATCGCGGCAAACAAAGTCGACCTGGAGACCGACGAGCACGAGGCGCTCGACGTGCTTCGAAAGGAACTGGCGGGCAAGGAGGTCCACGCGATCTCCGGCGCGACGCACCACGGCGTGATGCCGCTGATGGAGACGTTGTGGAAGCGGCTGATCGCGCTGCGCGAGAGCGAGCCGGGCCCGACGTTCGTGCACGCGGCGGTGCCGAACGAGGAGGGCGTCCTCGACGCGTCTAAAGTCGGGATGGAGGACGAGACCGAGCAGCCGGTGGGCGGGAAGTGGACGATCGGTGACGGCGGCGTCGTGCCCCCGCGTCGGACGCCGGGCGAGCCCGGGGCGGCGCCGGCGGGCGATGCCGAAGAGGCGGACATCGATTGAGGATCGGGCGGGCGCGGCGAGGGGGATAGAGCGGGCCCCGCGACGGCGTTAGAAAGCGCCTAAGTTCACTGGGCCGGGGTGCATCATGCGATGCGGGGCAAACTCCGGATAAGCGGCGGGGGGAAGTCGGGTTTCGAGACGCAACGTATTGGCACGTAGAGCCTAGATTGATCGCGGTGACGTTGCGCGAGTGGCGTATGCGCCGCCGGGGCGAGATGAGGAGCGTGATTGATGCGCGGACGGGCACTGGGTTGGGCGGCGGCGGTGATTGCTAGCGGATTGGTGGCGGCGGGCGGCGCGGGAGCCGCGACGATCGACGTGTCGTTGCAGCAACTCGACCGGACGTCGACCAACGGCTCGCAGGGCACGTTCGACCTGACGCAGGGCGGGGCGGCGCTCGATTGGCTCAAGCCGGTCGGTGCGAACCTGACGTTCGCGGAGAAAGACGCAACGGCGATGCTCACGCTGGCGACGCAGGGAGCGGCGTTCACGCCCGGGCTGTACGCCGACGACGGGTACACGTTCACGTGGTCCGGGGGGGACTCGAACAGCGTGTCCGGATCGTCGTTCCAAGGGTCTAACAACACGGGGGCGG
>DASPKW010000342.1:0-5138 GCA_035627895.1 Tepidisphaeraceae bacterium
GCCGGGGCGATAAGCCTCGGCCGGGTGATCGCTGGTGGCCATACCCGCGGGGTCACACCCGTTCCCATCCCGAACACGGCCGTTAAGCCCGCGGGGCCGATGATACTGCGTCAGCGGGAAAGTAGGTCACCGCCAGCACTACACAAGCAAGAGCCCCGATCACAGCAATGTGATCGGGGCTCTTTGCGTTGGTCACGGATGGTGTTATGGCCGGGCATAGAGCTCGGCGACGCCCTTCGGACCGCCGAACTGCGTGTCGAGGGCGAGCTGGTGGCGGTCCAGGAACACCGTCCGACCGTCGCGGGGGTCGTGGGCGACGAACGTCGTCTTGGCGTACGGGTCGCGCACGCTGGGGTTGTGACCGATGTAGCCGGTGATCACGAGGATGTGGTCGCCGACGTCCTGGTCGTCGAGGCGAATCGCGACCGGGACGCCGGCGGCGACGTCGCGGCCGATGACGTCGATCACGGCCGTATTTCGGTAGCCGTTACGGGTCGTGTAGATCGCGCCGGTGCCGGGATAGCCGAGCATGTTGATCGCGTCGCGCGCGGACATGGTCGAGTACGTGCTGCCCGCGGCGGCGAGCATCTGTACTTGGCCGACGGCCAGGTTGGACGACGGGTCGACGGCCGTGATGTCCGCGTTGCCCTGCCGGACGCGAAGCGCGAAGACGGGGTCGAGCTCGCCGCAGATCACCTGGGCGGCGGCCGGGGCGCCGCCGTTCGACCACTGCTGCGCCAGGCCCTTGCTTCCCTCCTTCGAATCGTTGACGAGCCGCAGGTTGGCGCGGAGCCAGTCATCGTCCTTACCGCGGATCTGTTCGGCGAACCAGTCGAAGTCGTGGCCGGTGTTCCCGGCGACCAAGGCCTTCTTAAGATACGCGCGCTCGGTGTCGCGGCGACGGCGCGGGCGGCGGTGGCGGGGACGGTCGGCGCCACCGCACTCTCGGCTCGCGTGCGGTCCGCTGGAAGTCCGGTGGCGGTAGCGTACTCGGCGCAGAATGAGACCGTGGGCTTAATGAGCATGAAGACGCACTACGGCACTTGGGAGAGGGGGCGGACGAAGAGGTGACGACGGGCGGGTTATCGGTGTGCGGTGCGAGGTGTTGCAGAGTCAGCGCGGTGGACGCGCGAGCGGATCCGGGGCGGCGCTTCGGGCGAAGCCCGTGCGACTCTGCCCCGGCTTGTTCAGTTCATCCCGTCGATCACAGTGCCGAATCCCTTACCCTTCGCGGATCTCACGCTTCTCGCGGTCATAGACCTGCCGCTTGCCCGAGTCCATCGCGCGGACGGACATGATCGCGGCGACGGCGTGCTGATAGCCGGCGTCGATCGGGGCGTTGGGCGTCTTGCGGCTGCGCAGGCACTGGAGGAAGTCGAGGAAGTGGTCGGGCTGGGGAACGGGCTGGACTTCCGTCTTCCCGCGGATGATGCCGCGGTTTTTCGTGCCGCCGCCGTCGGCGGTCAGGACGGGGCTGGCCCAGACGGAGCAGTCGAGCGTGCCCTGGTCGCCGAGGAACTTGAACGAGTTGGCCCCGCCGTTGCCGAAGTTGCTCGAGTAGTGGACCATGAACCCTTCGGGGTAAGTCCAGATCGACTCGACGTGGTCGGGCGTGGTGAACTTGTGCTCGTCCTTCCACGTGAAGGTGCCGCCCATGCAGACGCAGCTCGTGGGAAAGGTGGCGCCGGTGATGTAGTGGACGAGGTCGAGGTAGTGGACCCCGAGTTGCGGGACCGGGCCGTCGCAGTACCCGCGGTAGCCCATCCAGGCGGAGAACTTGATCGGGTCGAACTTCTCCGGCGGCATGTCGCCCTGGAATTCCTTCCAGTCGACGTCGGCCTCCTTCACCTCGGGCTTGATGTAGCCGTACCAGTAGGGCCGGGTGCCGTTGCGCGACTGCTCGATGCGGGCGACGGTGCCGAGCACGCCGGACTGATAGACCTTGCGCGCCCCCGCCATGGACGGCATGCTGCGGGTCTGCGTGCCGACCTGGCAGACGATGCCGGACTTCTTCACCGCGTCGACGGCGGCCTTGAGCGCCTCGAACTCGGTCGCGATCGGCTTTTCGACGTAACAGTCCTTCTTCGCCTCGGCGGTCGCCTTGAGGTGGGTCGTGTGGACGTGGTCCGGCGAGGCGATCATGACGGCGTCGACGTCGGCGAGCGCGAGGATCTCGCGGTACGACGTGTACTGCCGCGGCTCGACGCCGAGCTTTTCCTTCATCGCGGTCGCCGCGTTCTGAGCGGCGATCTTCCACGGGTCGGAGACGGCGGTGAAGACGACGTTCTCGGCCTTAGCGTGTTTCTCGATGCCGGGTAGGTGGGCGTGCACGCCGCGCCCGCCACACCCGATCAGGCCGAGGTTGATGCGGTCGTTGGCGCCGACGACGCGGGCGTAGGACTTTGCGGTGAGCGTCGCCGCGGCGGCGACGGCGGCGGTGGAGCGGAGGACGGTGCGGCGCGTGGGGCGGCGGGGTGGGGTCATGGCTGCGGCTCCTGAGAGAAGGGGCAGGGGATGTGAGCGGACATCGGTGATACGTCTGAGGAGCCCGGACGTGGGCGGTTGCGTTTGACGATTGAGGGCAGGAGAAAGATCGAAACGTGTCGCTTGGGTTCTCTAACGCTTTTCAGTAAATGGGTTGTGATTGTTGTGGGGCGTCTGAACCGACCCCTTTGCGGCACCAAAGCGCACCCGAAGTGACCCCAAACCGACCCCAAGGGGAAGGAAACCGACCCCGGAATGACCCGGAGTGGTTTTGGTCGGGGGCGGTTGGTCGAAGGGCGAGCCATCACCCTTACAGGGGGTGTCACGCCGGGGTGGTGATGGCGCGCATGGGGATGGGCTGGCGAGCACGGACGGGGGTATTTTTCGGCGGATTTGGGGTCGGCGGGGGTGGCGCGGCCCGGTGGAGGGGCGGCGCGAGGCATCGGGGCGAAGAGGGAACGGGCGGGGAGAATGGGGCTGCCTCGGCAACGCTTGTGATGAGACTGAGTATCGGTTAGGGTTCGGCGGTCTGAGACTGAGTCTCTTAGTGAGGGAAACAGATGCAGTGGAGCGGGCGTCGGCGGATTGGCGTGGCGAGCGGATTGGCCGTGCTGGCGATGTGGGCGGGGTCGGCGGCAGGGCAGGTGGACACGCTGCGCGTGGTGGTGAACAAGGACAACGCGAACAGCGGGACCGCGCTGTCGTCGTTCGGGTACGACCCGACGACGGACACGATGTACACGACGTCGTTCGGCGCGTCGGGGAAGGTGCGCCGGATCAGCAACGTGGGTGGGGCGCAGGTCGTCACCACGATGGTGAGTGAGGCGCAGATCCAGTTGTACTACCGCGACGGCGACGGCGATCGGGGGGTATCGAACCCGACGCAGTCCGGGCTCGTGCTGAACCCGCTGCCGGTGGGGGCGGCGCCGGCGTACAGCTTCGGGGTGATCTCCGATATCGCGAACACGCGGTTCCCCGCCTCGAGCGACGTCGACTCGTCGGTGACCAAGCGGTTGTACCGGTACAATCTGCAACAGCCGCCGTCGGGGGGTGACGGGCGGGACGTGTTCACGACCCTGATGACGCTGGGCCAGACGGCGGCGCTGAGCGGGAACCCGACGAGCACGACGAGCGACTTCGGACGTCAAGGGGCGTTCTCGTTGGACGGGCAGTCGTTTTATTCGATTGACGGGTCGACGAGCAACGGCATCGGGGGGCTGTACAAGACCGACCTGGCGACGGGCACGACGACCAAGGTGATGACGTCGCCGGACATCAACACGGAGCCGGCGGTCGTGGCGAACCCGGGCGGGGGCGAGCGAATCCTGTTCCGCGGGATGGCCGCGACCGGGAACGCGGGCGGCGTGAGCTACGTCGTCAATAACGGGGCGACGACGGGCGCGCCCCAGGTGCTGTTGTCGGCGGCGACGCTGAACTCGTTCTTCGAGCGGACGACCGGCGCCAGCGACGTGCGGGCGATGAGCACGGACGCGGCGGGGAACGTGTACATGTTCGACACGACGAGCGGGTCGCTGCTCCGGCTGGACCCGCAGGGGCGGCTGTCGAAGGTGCTGACGAAGAACGAGCGGTTCGCGTTCCGCGACCAGCGGGGCAATACGGACAACGTCAACACGAACATCATCCGGCAGCAGCCGCGGACCGTCACGCACGCCACGGCGGGGCAGGTGACCGAGGTGTTGTACATGGAGTCGTCCCCGCAGAGCTTCGTGGCGGGCGTGTACGCCTTCGCGCCGGGGGACTTCGACCGGGACGGGCTGCTGACGGCGACCGACGTCGCGCTGTTCAAGCCGGCCCTGAAGACGCGCGGGACGACCCAGGCGCTGGCGGGCGGGTTCAAGTTCGACATGAACGGGCCCACCACGTCGACGCAACTGACCACGACGGTCGTCGACTGGAAGGACGTGAAGCTGGTCCAGCCGTTCTTCGACTTCGGCGACGGCGACGTCGACATCAACGGGATCGTGGATTTCACGGACTTCCAGATTTTGCAGAACAACTTCGGGACGACCGGCGTGAACACGTGGCTGCAGGGCGACCTGGACGGCGACAACGACGTGGACTTCACGGACTTCCAGTACCTGCAGAACAGCTTCGGGTACGAGTCGAGCGTGCTGACGGGCGCGACGGCGGCGGCGTTCGACAAGGGGGCGTGGGACGCGTTCGTGGCGTCGGCGGTGCCGGAGCCGGGGGCGCTGGGCGTGGTCGGGATCGGCGCCCTCGCGGCGCTCGGACGGCGCCGGCGGGCGTAAGCGGCGCCGGGTTCGGGAGCGGTGAGACACGCGATTGCGGGTTGTGAACGGATTGAGAGGAGCGGGCAGATGGCTCGGGTTTGGCGAATGATGGTGATCGGGATCGTGGCGGTCGCGGGCGCGAACGGCGCCAGCGGCGCGGTGGTCACGCTGGACCTCCAGGTGAACGAGGGGGCCAAGACGTGGGACCTGTACGCGGCGGTCAGCAATGACAGCCGCGGGCTGGCGAGCTTCAACGTGGACGTGACCGGTGCGGGCGGGGCGTCGGTGACGTCGTCGCTCCTCAAGGCGCCGCGGCCGTTGAACGGGAACGACGACCAGACCGGGTTTATCTCGTTCCGCAACAACGGGACTCTGGGCGTCGAGATCCGGGCGAGCCAGGAC
>DASPKW010000343.1:0-4657 GCA_035627895.1 Tepidisphaeraceae bacterium
CCAGCGCAAATCGTGCAGCGTGTTTTCGACGGGTTGGCCCATGGCGGAGTGGACGCGGTACGTCATGAGCCCGTCGAGGCCTGCGCACTCGTCGACCTCGTTGAAGTGGGGGAGCGGCTGGCCGTCGTACAACACGCGCGACCCGTCCCGCGAGCGCACGGGTGGGCGGTCGGCGTTGTTGAGAATCCCCTCGACGAGATCGCTCGCCGGGAGCAGGTCTTTCAGGCCCTGCTGGTACTGGATGCCGATGGTTGCGCAGCCGAAATCGTCGGCGATGCGCACGGCCGCGACGTACATCTTGCACTGCTGGAGGATCTGGCCGTCGGTCAGGTGTTCCGCGTCGTTCGGGCCGGTGAAGAAGCGCATGCCGCGCTCTTCCATCCACAGGCGAACGGCTTGGGCTTCCTCGTCGGTCACCTGCGTGCTCTCGTAGTAGAGGGCGGATTGGGAGAGGCGCTCCTTGAACACGCCGGTCGGGTTGAGCAGTTCGTCGGGAATGATCGCATTGAACATGCCCATGCAGCCTTCGTCGAACACGCCCATGATTGCCTTTTCCTGACGGAGTTGGTTCGCCAGCGCAACCCCGAGCTTCCGTTCCGGGCTACGGAGTTTCACTTCGTCGAACGAGAGGACGTGGGGCGTCTTGTGTTTCGCTCGCCCCTTTTTCAGCCAAGCGTGGAGGTGGGTCGTGAAGTAGTCGTCGGTGAAATCTTCGGACCAGACGGTGGAGTACGTCACGCCGGCCTTGGTGAGCGAGCCGTTGAGGTTGAGCATGCCGACGAGGCCGGGCCAGGTGCCGCTCCAGTTGGCGGCGGTCAGGATCGGCCCCTTGTGCGACATCAGCCCGTGCAGAACGTGGTGGGAGTATTGCCAGACGCTCTCGGCGACGATCAGCGGGGCGGCCGGGTCGATCGAGCGGAAGACCTCCATGCCCTCCTTCTGACTCTGAATGAAACCGTGGCCTTGGTCGGGCTTGAACGGGTGAGCCCGCACCAATTCATAGCCCTCGCGTTCCACCGCCGCCCCGAGTGCGGCCTCCATCTTTTCCTGCTCGGGCCAGCACTTCTGGTTGGCCGACTGGCGCAAATCGCCGTTGGCGATCAGGAGCACCTGTTTCTTCTTCGCCTTGGCGGCCTTGGCGATTGGCGGCAGTGTATAGGTGGTGGGCATGGGCGGCGCGGATGATACCGCGACGGGAGGCGCGCGCGAATCGGGTCGCGATCCGGGGCGGCGCTGCGGGCGAAGCCCGTGCACTGTCCCCGGGCTTGTTTCCGGCGACTGTGGTGGCGATCACAGGATTGGACCATTCGCGGCTTCCCTTCATTTCGTCCGTGCCCGATGATGCCCCACGTACGCGCGCGACTTATCCGGAGAGATACACGATGACCCGCCTGACGACCCGACTGCTCCCGCTCGCCCTCTTGCTCGCGGCGGGGTGCGACAGCCTGCAGAAGATGGCCACGCTCGTGGACGAGAATCAGAAGGCGATCGCCGCCAGCACGGAGGGGATCCGCGAGAATGGCAAGGTGATCGGAGAGACGACGGCCGCGATCCGGGCGAACCGTGACGCGATCGAGCAGAGCACGACGGCGGTGAAGGGGAACTTGGCCGGAATCACCGCGGCCACGGAGGCGATCGGCCACAACGGCAAGGCCGTCGCCGACAGCACGAAGGCGATCCAAGACAATCAGGGGGCCGTGCTGGGAAGCACGAAGGCGATTAACGACAACGAGGCCGCCGTCCGCAGGACGACGACGCAGATCGACGCGAACGAGGCGGCGATCCGCAAGGCGAACACGATGATCGGGGAGAACGGCGCCGCGATCGCGGGCAGCACGCAGGCGGTCGCCCGCAACCGCGTGGCGGTCGAGATGGTCAGCGCTGCCATCGACGACAACGTCCGCGGCGTTCGGGCGAGCTCCGGGGCGATCGAGGAGAACGGCCGGCATCTGGCGACCGTCAACACGCTGATGGCCGCCATGTCGCCCGACAAGGGGCCGGGCAAGTGGGTGCTCATCGGCGGGGGGATCGTGGCGGTGAGCCTGGTCGCGGGGTTCTTCGTGGGGTTGCGGGAGTTGGTGCGGGTGCGGCGGGGGTTGGAGCGGTTGGAGCGGCGCGAGGAGGTCGAGACGGTGGGGGCGGGGAAGTAGACGCGCGATGCAGGCTTTGGTTAATTCAGCGGGTTGGACCGCTAACCCG
The DNA here is from genome assembly GCA_035627895.1 of Tepidisphaeraceae bacterium. GTDB lineage: Bacteria > Planctomycetota > Phycisphaerae > Tepidisphaerales > Tepidisphaeraceae > DASPKW01. The sequence continues at coordinate 2,200 of DASPKW010000343.1, forward strand.
CAAGCGGGCGTGCTGCGCACGCGGATAGGGTGCGGAGAAGGGTTACCAATCCGCCTGCATTTCTTGCACGATCGCGAGCGCGAGGCGCTCGACGGCCTGCTGGCTGCCGAAGGCCGAGCCCTCGCCGAGGGTGGAGTAGTACGGGGCCGTCTGCTGGAAGTTGCGCCGCTCGGCGAGCATCTTGCCGGTGCGCAGGTCCTTCCAGCGGAGGTTCAGGTTGATCGTGTAGAGCTGTTCCTGCGGGAGGTTGGTGCGGACGTCGCGCGTCAGGGTGGGCACGTCGATCGACGTGATGTCGGCCTCGAGGACGGTGTCGGCCTTATCCTTCGTGGCGACGCGGTAGGGGGTCTTGGCCTCGATCTGCTTGACGACCGCCTCGGTCAACTTGATCTCGACGCCCCGGCGGAAGTCGCGGTTGGTGAAGACCGGCACGGCGACCGTCCGCACGTCCTCGCGGTAGAGCGACGCCCAGCGGTAGCCGGTCGGCTTGGGGTCGTACGAGCCGACGGTCTGGTAGCCGCAGCCGGTGATAAGGAGGCAGATTGCGGTCGGCGCGAGGATGCGCGTAATTCGATGGGCGGTGGTCATAGCTGAGGGGGCGGTTGGGGGGCCGAGGGCGACTGCACGTTCGGCTGGGTCAGGTACACGGGGATCGGCGGTTGCCCGGCGCGCTGGTTTCGGAGATGGCGGAACACGAAGAACCAGATGAAGGCGAAAATCAACAGCCAGGGGATCAGCGGGATCAGGATGGCCGACGCCAGGCTCTGGTCGTTGACCATCTCCACGTCGGCCCCGTTGCGGATCGCGAGCAGCCAGCTGACGAACCCCCAGGTATTTCCCATCCCCGGGCCGATCTCAACGGAAAACTTGAGCGACGTCCCATCCCCGACCTGTACCGGTTTCTGGAATGCTCCGCGGAGCGTGTCCTGGCCGACGGACACCCGGCTCACGTTGCCCGCCTCGATCTCTTTGGCGAACGTCGAGAGTGGGATCGTGGGGTAACGAGTTGGGCCGGTCCCCTGGAGGACGACGAACAGGATGATGGCGAGCAGGATGAATATCACCCACGCGACCCAGACCGGCCGCCGGGGCGCGGGCGCGACGACCGGGGCCGGATAAACCGGCACGGCATGAACAACCGGCGGAATGGGTGGCGGGGCGGCGCTCATGACCTTGGCCTGCATTCGGGGGACGTCAGACGTCTACCGCGCCGCGGCACTCGGCTGCGTCGCCGGGGCCTGCTGCGCCCACTGTGGCAGTCGGGCGAGCTCCGTCCGGGCGGTCGCGGCCTCGGGCGAGTTCGGGTAGTTCTTGATCACGAACTGGTAGTAGAACGCCGCCGACCGCGGCTGCTTGGTCCGCGTGTAGAACTGGGCCGTCTGGTTGTGCTTGCGGGCCATCGCCGAGTCGATCCGCTCGATGATCGCGGCGATGTTCTCCTGCCGGGCGAGCTCGGGGTAGTCGGTCTGGATCTCCTCGAGCGCCGTGCGGGCGTTGACGACCGGCGTGGGGTCGAACTTGGTCCCCTTGAATTGCGCGAGCTGGGCGAACGCGCGCTTCAGCTTCACCTGCGGGATCTCCGGGCTCCGGCTGTAGTCCTTGATCAGCACCTGGTACGCGTCGGCGGCCAAATCGTAGTCGGCGTTGGCGTAGTAGTAGTCGCCGGTGCGGCGCAGCGCCTTCTCGGCCAGGGGCGAGCCGGGGGAGCGCTGCTGGATGCGGAAGAGCATCTCGATCGCCTCGTCCTGCGCGCCCAGAATCGGCATCCCGAGGAACTTGTTCTTGTAGCCGTTGAGGTAGGCGTCGGCGATGTCGTACTGGCGCTCGAGGGCGGCGTAGAAGTACCGGCTCTCGGGATACAGGTCCATCAGCTCGTCGAAGTTGTAGTACGACTCGACGCGCTCGCCGATCTTGAAGTTGGCGACGCCCAGGAGGAACAGGGCGCGGTCGCGGAGGGCGGCGTCGCGGGGCTGGCGCTTGACCCACCCGAGGACGAGCGACTTGGCGGCGGCGGGGTTTCCGGTCTCGAGGATCTCGGCGGCGCGGTCGATCGCCGGGTCGCTCACGGGGGCGGTCGTCGGCGACTTGACCGGCTCCCAGTACCGGCCGGCGCGGAGTTCGATCGTCTGGGGCTCCAACCCTCGGGCGGGCGCCGCGCAGAGCACGGCGGTCACGAGGGCGAGCGCGTACGGGATTCGGGTCATGGGCGGGATTGTAAGGTTCGAGCGATTGGATGCCAGCAGGGGGGGCATGCGCGAGAACGGTCGGATCCGGGGCGGCGCTTCGGGCAAAGCCCGTGCACTGTGCCCCGGCGTGAAGTGGGAACTTGGCGTTCATGGTTGTCGTGCCGTTCCCACCTTTGACAACACCCCGAACGCGCCCCGATACTCGGTACAATGAACCACGCGTTCCCGCGCTCGATCACCGCCGCCACTCTTCTGTCGTTCGCCGTCGCCGG